>DATIFQ010000536.1:0-48062 GCA_035455185.1 Bryobacteraceae bacterium
CTCGCCGGGACAAAGGAGCGGCTCACTGCCGCAGGCGTTCGCATCACTCGTGAGATGCCGGAGCAGAGCCAGTTCTTCGCCGAGTTTCCCGACGGCGTGCTTGTTGAGTTCACCGGCGATCCGAAACTCGACGCGCCCATCAAGCACCACCACCTCCACCTTGCGTCAAACCAGATCGACGAGATGCGCGCGTGGTATGCGAAGGTGTTTGGCGCGGTGCCGGGCATGCGAGGCAAGTTCAAGGCTGCCGACCTGCCCGGCGTCAATCTTTCGTGGAAGACGGCCGAGAAACCGCCGGTCCCCACCAAGGGCCGCCGGCTCGACCACATCGGCTTTGAGGTGACGGACATCAAGGCGTTCTGCGCGAAGCTCGAAGCGGGCGGTATCAAGCTTGACATGCCTGTTACTCCGCGCCCCGACCTCGGCTTGGTGATTGCCTTCATCACGGACCCGTGGGGCACGCGCATCGAGCTGACTGAGGGGCTCTCACGGCTCAGCGCCGGGAATTGACTACTATCAGTGCAACGGCGCCCGCCATGCCATGCTGCCTATTTCATCCTCAGGATGAAGAACAGCGGCGCCAACACGATCACCAGCATCAACGCCATCAGGCCCCACGACCGCCTGTTTCCGAAATTCAGTGTGTAGCCGAGACCGCACCTCTTTTCGACCATCAGCGACGGATCCGCGGGATTGTAGTAAAACACGCCGAGCTTCCAGCACCCCGCCGGTGTGCCGTCGCCCTCCTCGGATGGCTCGGTGCTCATTCGCATCAACGGAATCGCGAATCCGGCAACGGTGAGAAGCAGCCCGGCGACGGAGGCCCAGATGAGCCGAGCGGCGATCGGCTGTGGAATGACCGGAAGCAGCGCGGCTACGGTCGTCAGGAACGAGACCATCCACATTACGACCAGAAGCATATTCACATTGAGGCGGTGGCGCCGCACGGCCGTCTCTCCCCGCAAAGGCCGCGAGCTGTACTGGATCATCAGCAGGATCGCCAGCATCAGCGCCAGTGAGCCGGCTGCGATCGCCGGAACCATGAACACCGCGCCGGGCGACTTCCCGACCCAGCGGTCCGCCTGCGCCACCGCGTTGAAGTGGACGGGAAATCGAGCCGGGAGCTGGTCATAGTGCGACCAAAGAAAATACGCCGCGCCGGCCGGGCCGAGAAACGGGAGGACTGCCAGGAACATGCGGTTCATTCCACCACCTTGTCCTTCCGCACTATTATGGGGCTTCAGGACGCTCCACGATGCCCTCACGGTATCTGTCAGCCTGGCAAGCGCACTCCCGCCGCGGGTTTCTAAGCGCGCTCGGCGGCGCAGCAATGCTGCGCCCAATGGCTTGCGCCCCGCAATTCGCCACGCGCGGTGTCGTCCTGATTCCGGAAGACCTGACACTTCCGGACTGGCCTGACCGAGCGAAGCAGTCCGGCCTGACGACCGTGGCGCTTCATCACGGACGCTCCGTCTTCGAAGTGATCAAGTCCGTCACTTCGGGCGCCGGCCAGGAATTCCTCGCCCGCTCGCGCCGACTCAGGCTGGAGGTGGAGTATGAACTCCACGCGATGAGCGAACTGCTTCCCCGCTGGATGTTCGAAGAGGACAAGAGCCTGTTTCGAATGAACGAAAAAGGCGAGCGCGTACCCGACTGGAACCTGTGTGTCCACTCGACGCGCGCTCTTGAGGTGGCGTCGGAGAACGCTGTAGCCGTCGCGCGTCTGCTGCGGCCGACCACCAGCCGCTACTTCTACTGGGGCGACGACGGAAGGCCGGGCTGCCGTTGCGGAAAGTGCCGGGAGTTGTCCGATGGCGAACAGGCGCTGCTGCTGGAAAACCACATGGCGAGGGCGCTACGCCGCCACGACTCGCGCGCGCAACTCGCCCATCTGGCGTACAGCACGACGCTGGCTGCTCCGCGCCAGGTGAAGCCCGAGCCAAACGTGTTCCTCGAGTATGCACCGATCGCCCGGCGTTACGACATTCCCTATTCGGAACAGATGGAGGGTCGAGACGGCCTCGCGAATCTCGACGCCAACCTGCGGGTGTTTCCGGCGGCAACCGCACAGGTCCTGGAATATTGGCTGGACGTATCGCGCTTCTCCCGCTGGAAGCGCCCGGCAGCGAAATTGCCTTGGAACCGCGATGTCTTCCTGGCGGATGTGCGCACATACGCGGCACGCGGAATTCGTCATATCACTTCATTCGCCTGCTACATCGATGCAGAGTACGTCAGAAGGCACGGCGAGCCGTGGGCCATTTCCGAATATGGCGCCGGACTCCGCCAGAGAATGTAGGGATTGCAGTGAGCGGCCAGACCGTTGGAAGCTCTTATCGGTCAGGGGAAGTCAGCTCCAGGAACCGGGCCTCTTCTTTCGCGCGCTGCTGCGCCTTGATCTGAGCGGTGGCGGCGAATGCCTCCCGCGCCTCGGCCAGACGACCTACCTCTTTGTACCAGGTCGCCAGACGGTAATGCCACGACCCGTCCGGGTCAGCAGCTATCGCATGCTTCATCTCCGCAATAGCCGGAGCGAACTCGCCGGATTTCGCATACGCATCGGCAAGGCCCGCATGCGCCTTGGCAAGGTCAGGCTCCCGCTCGAGCGCCCGCCGGAAACGTCCCGCAGCCGCGCCTGCGTTATCGCTCTTTAGAAGCTGCATTCCGAGTTCCACGTTCAACTCCTCATTATCGGAACGGTCCGCCGCCTGTTGCGTGTACTCCAGGGCCGCCGCGGGGTCGCGTGGAGCAATGAACCGGATGAAGAGCAACTGCGCCTCGACGTTGTCCGGAGCCAGCCTTGCCGCCTTCTCGTACGCGGCTTGCGCCGCAGCGCTGTCGCCGGCGTTCTTCGCCAGGTCCGCTAGAAGCAGGCAGGCGTGGAGCGAATTCGGATTGCGCCGGACGCTTTCGACCAGTATTTCCCTAGCGAGCGCATAGCAGGTTAGGGAGAGCCAATATCGCTCGCGCTGCGTGTCGGACGGCAAAAGCGACTGAAATACCTCCTCGTAGCTACCATCACGCCAAAGAGCGAGTGCAGGCGCCAGTGGATCGGGGGCAGAGTCAGGTTCCATATCGCTGATTGCCTCCGCCTTTTCAGGCTGGTTACGGCGTAGGTAGAACGCCCGCAACGCACCGCGCACCTCCCCTGACTCGGGCAAGGCCTCAAGGGCCGCCTGGTAGTTCGCCTCTGCGGCTTCGTTCGCATCTCCGATCGCGAGATACTCTGCCAGTAACAGCTTTCCATACCCCGAACCCGAATCAATCAACTTCCGCGCAATCGATTTGCTGAAATTGAGGTACGCGATCGCCAGTGCGTAGCGGGCCTCCTCCATTCCCGGCTGGCGTGACAAGACGCCCCGGTACAGCGCGATCGCCTCTTCGAAATGCCCAAGTTTCGCTTGTGCATCGGCGAGCGCATAGCCCGTCTGAGCGTTTGCGGGATCGAGCTTCAACGCGGCGCCGAGCGGTGCCAGGGCTTTCCGGGGTTCCTCGAACCGTAGGTATTCAAGCCCCAGAAAGAGCTGTGGCGACGTCAACTGCGGCTTCAACTCCACCGCCTTCTCGAAGGCGTGAAGCGCCTCCCGGTGGCGGCCGAGCTCGTATAGAACCAGTCCCTGGTTCGCCCAAACTTCCGCAATGGTTGCGTCCATTCTGAGGACAGCGCTGTACTTCTCGAGCGCCCCGGCGAAATCCCGCCGCTGCTCGGCCTGGCGGGCTTCACGGAAGAGCGTTGGAATATCCTCGGCGCCGCCCCCGAGCGCGGCCGCTACAACGAGAACTGCGATCATGGCTGTGCGAAGTCCGGTACTTCCACGTGGCTCTTGAGGTCGGCAAGCGCCCGGAACCGCGCAAGCTGTGCGCTCGCTTTCTCGGCCTCGCCGAGCCAGCGATACACGAGCCCAAGCTGGTAGTGATACTCGGACCGGCTCTCATCCAGTTTCACAGCTTCCTCCAGCTCCTTGCGCGCCGCTCGAAGGTCGCCGATCTCTGCCAGCTCCTTTCCGAGGTGAAAGTGCGGCCGCGCCCAATCCGGCCGCGCTTCCACCGCCCGGCGGAAGAGCGCCAGCGCCTGCTCGGGAGCGTTACGTGTCCGGTACAGGAAGCCGAGTTGCAGTAGCGGCCAGGCGCACTCACGACCGTTTTCACAGGCCGACAGCGCCTGTTTGTAACTGGTTTCGGCTGCTTCTACCTTCCCGAGCCGTTCTTGCGTCTGCCCCAACGCCGTCCAGCCCTTGACCGAGGCGCGGTTCAGATCGACGGCACGCTGCAGGGCATCATGTGCTTCCCGGAATCTCCGCAACTCGAAGAGCGTGCGGCCCTGGTAATAATGGCCCTCCCAATCGCCGGGCTGGAGAGCGACGGCTTTGGCGAAAGCCTTTTCCGATTCGCGCAAAACCCCGCCGAGCGCGTAATCCAGCCCGAGAATCTTGTAAATTTCCGCGTGGTCTGGGTGCCGCCGAGCCGCTTGCTCCAACCACGAGATCGAATCGTTCAGGCGGCCCAACCGCATCGTAGCCACTGCGAGCAGCATCAACCCGTCCAACGATTCCCGCTGGCGTATCGCGGCAGAGGCCGATCGTTCGGCCAGTTCGTACCGCCCCGTCCGGGCGTAAATTTGCGCGATCAGGAGATGCCCGGTGCTCCACTCTGGCAGTCGCCGCAGTTCTTCAGCGATCGCTCGCTCCGCGCCCGAGTAATTCCGAGCGTTGAGCATTTCCCGGATCCTTTGGGGAACCGGGACGTCCTGGGACAAGGCAATGGCCGCAAGAAACATCGCGCACAGCGCCAGCGCAACTGCTCTTGCGGCCATCAACCCGATCCCTCCCGAGAGGAAACGGCTCCCTCGCACATCCGGGACCCGCCGTACATCAGAACACAAAGCGTATTTGGGCTTGCATCTGCCGTTCGAGGTTTGAACGGCCCCAGAACGACCCAAAGCCAATAGCCCGGCCGCCCTGGATTCGCTGCGTATTGGTTACGCCCGTGTCGGGATTGTTCCAGATGCTCCGGTTGAAGGCGTTGAGAGCATCCATTCGCAGCTCCAGCGTCGTACCTTCTGTGAAGTGTATCTGTTTAGACAGCGCGAGGTCCTCGTTGACGTAAGGGAAGCCGCGGATTGCACTGTAGGCCCGCGCTGCATTGCCAACCGTGTAGGCATCGGGTGCTTTGAAGGCGTTGATATTGAACATCCACGCCTGTCCCGGCCAAACGCTGTCGACCTTGTTCTCCAGCGACTGGCCGGAAACAATATCGTAGCGTCCGGCATTGTTGAAGATCACATTTCCCAAATTGTTGGGATAGCCCATGCCAAGCGCGCTGCCACTGGCGTAATTCAGGATGCCCGCGATTTTCCACCCGCCGATTACATGCTTCGCCGCAGCATTGGTTACCAGGTTGCCGAGCGGTAGTTCGTAACCGAACGCCACGGCCAGATTGTGCGTCCTGTCGCCGGGATTGTTGGATGCAGTGGCCAGAGCCCGTTCGAGCGACAGCTTCTTCGCGTCTACGGATCCCGCACCGCCCCACCCAAAGGCATCATCTACTGTCGTGATCGCTTTCGACAGGGTGTACGCGACCAGAAAATCAACTCCCTTCGAGAGACGCTGAGTCGCTTTGACCTGGAGCGAGTTGTAGTCGCTCTCGCCAACTGTCGCCTGCGGATCGCCGATCCCGCGGTACTGCGGAAATGGACGTAGCGCCTGCGCCACCGTACCTGAGAATCCCTCGTACGGGTACGTCACGCCGAGGGCTTGGGCGTCGGCGGCGTTGTTGATCTGGCGAAGCAGCTTATCGCCGAGGGAAAGCACGCCGAAGTCGTTCTGGTTCAGGTTGACGAAATTGCCGGTAATCAGCCGCGTGCCGTGGTTGCCTACATACGCTGCCTCAACGGTCAGGTTCGGGGTGATCTGGCGCTGGACGGTGAAGTTCCAGTTATAGATCCGTGGAAGTCTGCCGCTCTCCGGCCGGTATGCCGCGAGTCCCTGGTTGTTCAGAAGCGTGACATCAAAGACCGGAGGAACGACGGTGACCGGCGGAAATCCGCTATCCAGCGAGAATTGTGCCTGAGTTGCCGGATCGATGGCGGGATACTGCGCGTTCACGCTGCCGACACCATTGGACTGGATCGGGTCGAAGGTGTTGACCTCGAGCCGCCCGTAAACAACCCCAAATCCGCCGCGAACCACGGTCTTGTCGCTGACCCTGTATGCGGCGCCGATGCGCGGTCCGAAATCCCTCTTATCCGTATCGAGCCAACTGTCGCGGCCCGTGCGGCCAGGCTCCGATCCTGAGCCCAGGAACCCGAGCGCGCCGGGCCGCCCGCCTGCACCGGTATTGGGCAGGGTGGGAACGAACGACGCAATGCGGCCGTATTTCTCGGTCAAAGGGCGGTGCAGATCATACCGCAGGCCGTAGTTGACGGTCAGTCTGGGAGTGATCTTGAAATCGTCCTGGGCATAGAACGCATAGTCGGAGTACCGGTAAGAGTAATGTCCAGCCGAGTTCAGGTAGCTGCCCGGGCCCGCCTGGCCGAGCAGAAAGCTCGCGAAGGCGCTGCCGAGCAGGCTGTAATTCCCCGAACTGCCCGATAGGTAAGGGAGCGCGGTCTGGGCAGCATTGAATGACAATCCGCCGTACGCGCCGTTGCCGCCGAAGAAGTTCGCGTTGGACTTCCGGTATTCGACGCCGAACTTCAACGTGTGCGAGCCGACCGTCTTCGACAGAGAGTCGACGACGGTGGGCACGGTGTGGTAGAGGTGCTTCAATTGTTGCGTGCCGAAAGCGCTCAGACCGTCGATGTTGACCGCCGGGAACCACCCCTTTAGCAGTGTGCCCTTCAAACCCAATTGGGCCTCCGGATCGAAGCCGCGGTCAGGCACGCCATCCGGATTCTGGTACCGCAGCAGGCCGACGGTGAAGTGGTTCAGGGCGGTGCTCCCGAACGTGTAATCGTGATTCAGGCGGGCAATCTTGGACGTGATCGTCTGGTCGCGCGCGGGGTCGGCCGCGCCGAACGGAGTCGCGCCGTTGATCTTGTGGGTGTACATGTAGTTAAACGAGCCCGAGAGGCGGCTTTTCGGCGAGAAGTCATGATCGATCTTGAGACTCCAGATGATCTCATCGCGCAATGGTGTGCCAGCAATCCCGAGCAGGTTGTTGCTGTCGAGGCCGGCGATGCCCGCTGGCGGCAGGAAGCTCAGGATCTTCTTGGCGACCTCGCTGCGCAACGGGACCTGGTTATTCGCAAACGGATCGCGCACGACGTAGCTCTGTCCGTTCACCACCTCCGTTCGTGTTGTCGCGGGGTCGTAGATCTGCCCCTGCTGAATCGGACGTCCTAGCACGTCGTTTCCGAGAACGTTCCCTGTCAGCAAGGAGGAGAGATCACCGTTTCGCCACTCACTGCGTGGAACGTCGTAGAAGCCCTGCTGCTTTTCGCGGTCGTAGTATTCCTCGTAAGAGGTAAACCAGAAAGTCCTGTTCTTCCCGTTATAGAGCTTGGGGAATACCACCGGGCCGCCGATCGTGCCGCCGAATTCATGCCGCCTGAGCCTGGTCTTTTCGCCGCTATCTTTGTTTCTGGCGTTCAAGAACTCATTCCGCAGGTATTCGTACGCAGTGCCGTGCAGGTTGTTCGTGCCGGACTTAAGTGTGAAATTCATGATCGCGCCGCCGGCCTGGCCGTATTCCGCATTGAAGTTGGCGGTCTGAACGCTGATCTCCTGGATAGCGTCCACCGAAGGTTGCGCCTCGTTGAAGACGCCGGGCGTGGGGTTGGTGCTGGAGGCACCATCAATCCGGATCTCCTCAGAGAAGCTCTGGAGACCGTTCTGGCTGGTAACCGGCCAGCTCTGGTCGCGGCTTACGGACGAGCCCGGAACCAGCCGGAGGAAGCTCATTGGGTTGCGCATCGCACCGCCGAAATCGATTGGCAGGGCGCTGAGCTTCTCCTGCGTTACCGAAGTGGAGACCTCAGCGCTTTCCGTTTTCAGCATGCTGGCATCAGCATGTACCTCAATAGTCTCCGTCAGTTGGCCTACCTGCAGGGAAACATTCTGCGTCACGGTCTGGGTGGCGCCCACCGTAATGCCGTTCTGCACGTAGGCTCTGAATCCGGTGTGCTTGACCGACATGTTATACGTGCCCGCAGGCAACTCCTGGAACACGTATACCCCGGTTTCGCTTGTCAGTGCTTCACGCGCGGTGTTGGTGGCGGCGTTCGTCACCGTGACCGTCACGCGCGGGACAGGAGCGGAGGTCGGATCGGTGACCAGACCGGTCAACGAGCCGCGGTCGCTCTGTCCGTAAGAACATACTCCGAGTGCCAGCATCAGAGCGGCGATGCATACTATAGGCACCCACTTCGATTGCATGGAACCTCTCCTTATTCTGCCGCGATGTTCGCTATCGCTTAGCGACGGCTATTTGTGTAAACCAACAGCCCACACCGGCTGGCCCCGGATTGGAGCGCGTTTACCTCGATGTCGTGATACTCACTCCAGAACCAGGCGGTGCTTTCAAAAAAGCTACCTCGCGATCTTTGGATTGCCAGATCGCAGACCTTCCAGAACTTCTTTTGTCCTGAGTTGCCGAAGCGAGGAACTCTAAGTCGTTCCGGTTGAATTCTGGCACATAGTGGCGGATGGAGGTAGGTTGAAGCACCGGTCTCGACTGCTTAGGCGCTTCGGCTCGAACCAGGGGTAGGACCACCCCCAGTCCTGGCAGGACTTTACACACTGACATCGGCTTCAACATCTTTCCGCAGTAAGCGGGCAAGAGCAGCCTCGAGGGTGACCTAGCTAGCATGCTCCGGAAGAGCGGCGAACACAAGAGGGGCTGTGGTTAAATTTTATAAATGTAATAAATATAGTATTTTCAGTCAGGTACGTTGAAGGGTGAGCACCCGAAACCGGAAGTGGATTGCCGTCGTATTTCTTCCATCCCGCTCGGGCCTTTTCGCGCGGAACCACTTCAACCTCGGCGACGAGCCGATCTCTTCACCGTCGGCGAACGCGTGTACCCCCGCTCCAATGCCGCTACTTTCGAGTTCTTTGTCCGACGACTTGAAGAACGGGATATTCTGCTCCAGCCAGGCCCTGGCCGCGTTGTTATCGATGCAGTTAGTCTTCCGCTCTGCGTCATTCCCGTTTGAATTCCTCCACATAGTACCGGAAAGCGCCGGGCTGCAAGCACCAGTTTGGATTGCCTGGGCGCTCCGGCCAGGACCAGTGGCAGGCTCACTACCAAGGCCAGCAGGGCTTCAGCGGATGACGTCGGTTTCCTTCAGTGTGCCGAGCCCGAAATTGTCACGAGGACCTGCCGGCTCCCCAACTCCATTAGTAATGTCGCAGGGACGGTGGTTGCGCTCGGTAACCCGCGTACGCCTTGCTCCAGCTCTCCGTCATGGTCCCGCTCGGAAACTTCTTGGAGTCGCCGGCGGAATCGGTGCTGCGTTTAGGTAATGCTGGCTGCAACGCGCGATTGTAGTGAACAAAAAGCCCGCAGTACCGGCACAATCGCGGAAACAGTTCATCTAGAAGGTCGGCGGCGTCTGGAAGCGTCTTGCGGCCGATATCCATCCCGAAGACGCGGTCAATGCCGCCGCAAATCGGGTGAGGGTAGTAGCCGTAGCGGGTGAGTCCCAGCCCGTACATCGACGGCAGGAAACAGCCCTGTGAAAAGTCGTACTTCGAATGCCCGGGAAGGTCGATGGGCGCGACGTTGAAGGTCAGATGCCCTGGCTGGACTACCTGAGTCTTTTCCGAGCAGTAGACGATCACTGCCGGTGGGAGCTGTCGCACCATGCCGCGGCTGAACTGGGAATATCCGGCGGTGTTGACTTGGATAACTGTGGACGGCGAGTCTCGTCTTACGTAACTGTGCAGCGTGTTGACGATCTCCAGAAACTGCGGATGGCGAGTGGGTTCACCTCCCTCAATCTGGATTGCGTTCCAATACCGATGCTGAAGTTTGCTCTCGCTAATAAAGCGATTCACCTGATCAACGGTCATGTGCTCGGGTGCGGGCGCCTGCCCCGCGCCACAGGACCGGTTGCAGTCCATGCAGCCGAGGTCGCAGGATGCCGTGATGTCGATGATTATACGTTTGTGGGACGGGCGGTACGGGGGGCCCGATCGCAAGGCGGCGCGCACCGCCAAATCGTGCTTCCAACGGAAAACTCGGATGGGCCAGTGCTCCGCCGCCAGTTGCAAGGCGGGGGGCAGCTTCAGAATAAGGCTCTGCAGTCTCATTGGCGCACGGTCGTTTGCCCTTGATTCCGGATTTCCGAAATGAGGCCGAAATACTCAACCAAGTGGCCGTCCTCAGACCATACCGCGGGCGTCCTCGCCGTACCGCCGTCGGCGCAAGCACCCAACTCCCCACTGCTTTGCGAGATCTCCCGCAAGATGTTCAGCAGACCCTTCGCTCCGTCAAACATCATTACGCGCGACGAGGTGGCGGCGACCTCGGGAATCGCACCCACGCAGCGGGCAATGACAGGCGCGCCCAGGGCCAGAGCTTCCGCCAACACCAATCCGAAGGTCTCTGGGAACAGTGACGGCACCACCACGGCCCGGGCGTGCTGAAACAGCAACCGCACTTCATCGTTGGGCAGGAGCCCCACAAACTTGACATTCGGCATGCCGCTGGCGATCAGCTCAAGCTCGGTCCTCAGCGGACCATCCCCGGCGATCACCAGGTCGAGGCCGGGCACCTGACGCATCAGTGGAATGACGGTCTGAAAGCCTTTCTCGACAACCAAACGCCCGGCCGCAGCGATGAATGGTCGTGCCGGCAGAAGACCAGGCGCGAGACCTGCGGGGGCCTGGCCGCGCGATTCCCAGTTTGCTGGTAGCAGCCCAGGCAGGACGCGAAGACGGTGGTTTTTCACACCTGCGGCCTCGTAGATCCGCATGGTGCTGGTGCTCGGAAACAGGATCGCGTCTAGACCGGAGAACGCATCGTTGACCCAGCCAGCTCGCCTCCAGAGTTGTGGTGGCACTCCTCGCCGCAGATTACAGGTGAAACACGCACGAGCCTCGCACACGCTGCGGCCGAACTTCCACAGTAGACTTTGTGGGCAGATCCACCAGTAGTCGTGCGCCGTTAGTAATTTGACCGCTCTGGATAACTTGGAGGCCACTCGTGGCACGCCGAGACCCCCCAGCAGAGAGATGTTGTGGAGATGGATCACATCAAATGCTTCATGCTCAAAAATCCACCGTAGAGTGGCTGCGTTACGCCCGGCTCCCGCGGTCTGATGGCTCCACAGGGCGTCCAACTTCCCTCTCCAGCCGGTGCCCAGCCGGTGCTCGATCAGCCCGTCCGGCGGCTCGTACGATCGCAGCGGCGTTGATCCCCGGACGCTCTCGAATGCACCAGGGCTGCGAACGACGTGCACCTCATGTCCTCGCCTTAACAGGGCCCGGCACAACCGCTCGACGTAGACCGAGTCGCCACCAAAGCTCTGCGCACCGAAAAACGATGTGACCATGCAGAACTTCATCTGATGCTGCCGCTTTCCACTAGCCTTCGCGTGAGCAATCGCGCGGCGCCCCACGTTTCTCCCACCGCCCACAACTCATGGCCTACCACCTGGATCGGCAGCGTCAGAAAGAAGGCCAGCCCCCAGCCCGCTCTGAGTGCATCCAATGCGGCGCGACCGAGAACCCACCCAATCGCAGCCCAACTGAACAACAAACGAAGCCATGTGATCACGCCCGGCGGGTCCATCAGCTCCGTTTGCGCCACCGCGAAGTCGCGGCCGCGTTGGAACCGTTGTCGGCAAAACCCACTAAAGCCTTCAAGATGGCGGTGCAGGACAATAGCGTCTGGCAAGAATCGCGGCGGCTGCCCGCACTTGGCGGCTCTCCAACTCACAATCCCGTCTCCGGCGAACAGGTGACCGGGAAAGGGTCCGATATCCTTCCAAAGCTCACGGGAATAGGCCGCATTCGCCGTGGGCGCGCAACGCTTCACACCAGGCCTCAATCCGGGTAATAGGCCATGGAACTTACATAAGTGAACACCCGCTTCCCACCACGCTCGGCGGCCGAGCCCCATCGCGCCGACGATCGCACCGTCGCCGGAATCAGACGCCGTTGCCAGACAACTGAGCCAGTCGCGGCTAGCGACGCAATCGGGATCAGTAAAGACGAGCAGTTCGCCCCTGGCCTGTTGTAGCGCGAGATTCCGAGCGGCGTGCGGCAGCAGCCTCGTTGGGCTCTGGACGAATCGCGCCTCAGGATAAAGCGCACGTACGATCCGTTCCGTCTCGCTTTCCTGTGAAGAGTTGACCACGATCAATTCGAAGTCACGGAATGTTTGCCCACGCAACCCGTCCAAGCAATCCGCTATGGTCGAAGAGGAGTGGTAGGCGGGTATGACGACCGAGGCGCGGGGCGCTGATTTCCTGTTCATCTACCTGCCCGGGGCGCCGACAACTCAAGCCAAATAAGGCGCGACGCGGAGAGTTCGCCACTGCGCAGGAGCCCCCAAGCCTCTCCGAAGCCCCCGCATACGAATAGGAGTAGGATCACAGGCAGACCCGCTAGCGCGTCACGCAGCAACGGACGGCCGCGCAGGGCGCTGAAGAGCCGCTTTAGCCGCAGTGCTGGAACCAACAGTGGCACCGCCATTGCGGCCACGATTCGCTTCGGGAGATTCCACGTTTCGTGTCGCAAGCGGCGGTTGGCGAAGAACCGCGCGTACTCGAAGTGGCCGACCATCAAGTCCCGCAAAGTCGTGTTGGTCTGGTGGGCAAGGAGAGCTCGCGGGACAGACAGGACTCGGAAGTCCCGACCCATGAACCGGTGCAAGAAGAAATCCATCTCGAGCAGTGATTCCAGCCTCTCGCCGAGAGCCAACAGCACATCGCGCCGGTACGCGATGTTGTTCGCCGTTGCCGTCGGCGCGGGTCCATCCGGCAACGGATGCGCCAACGCACCGTACTCGGCCATGAACACAGATCTGTAGAAATAGGTGTCGGGGCTGCCGTTCGTGAACGCATAACACGCGGCGGCGACATCCCTATCCTTCCGGACGAAAGCTCGGTCCACCTCCTCTGCCCAACGGGCCGTGGGTAGAGTGTGGTCCTCAAGGAAGGCGACCACAGGCGCCTGAGCTTGCCGGACGCCGTCGGCGCGGGCGGCACCCCAATCGTCACTCCCAGGCCGACGCAGAATCGAAGCTCTCAACCCCGTCGGCGGGATGATGTCTGGCAACGTTTCGGATCCCACGTCAATGAGGATGGCTTCGATATCGGAGGTGATAGTCTGACCGGCCAGCGCCGCCAGCAGACCATCTGCCCTCCGCCGATCCTGGCCGGTGATCGCCACAACAGACAGTGATGGTGGCCTCAAGCCGAAACCTCAAGCCGCCGAATCGGCGGTCTCCCTGGGGAGCCGTCCGCCCGACTCCCCGAAGCCAACAGTATACCTTTCAGGTGTTCGGCTCCCTTCCATACTCGTGAAATATCCAGGCTGGGGATGGGGATTGGACCGCTGTCTCATTTGCCCGCTTGTTCCGGCGGGACAACCGGCGCGTGGCGGGGGATCTTGGAGCGGAAGTCGCCGAGGCTTCTCCAGCGGGTGTGCTCGTTGAGGTCGACCTCGGCGAGAATCACCGTACCGAAGTCCTTGGCGGATGCGATCGTTCGTCCGGCGTGGTCCCACACGGCCGTGAGCATCCAGTTGCTCGAAATGTCTTCGTACGTGCTGCTGACTAAATACGTGTGGTTCTCGGCGGCGCGGGCGCGTGCGAGTTCGGGATTGCATCCCCATACAGGCCACGCGATCACTTCCGCGCCACGCTTGGTCAGCTCTCGGGCGACTTCTGGGAAGAAGCCGTCATAGCAGATCATGATGCCGAGCTTGCCGAAACGTGTCTGGAACACCGGGTACTCGTGCCCCGGTGCGATGCCCGCCTCGACTTCTCCGTCGGGAAGGGTGATCTTGCGGTATTTCCCGGCGAGTGAGCCGTCGGGAGCAAGAAGCGCCGCGACGTTGTGTACCAGGTGCCCGTTTCGCTCCACCAGCCCGGCGACAATGTACAGGTTGTGCTTTTTCGCCAGCTCGCCGAAGTATTCCGTCGAAGGCCCGGGAACCGGCTCAGCGACCTCGGCAAACGTCTTACCCGTACCGTAAAAAGTCAGCGTCTCAGGCAGCACCACGAGGTCTGCTCCCCGGCGTGCAGCCTCTTCGATCAGGGGCGCGAACAGCCGGCGGTTTCTTTCAGGGCTCTTGCCCTCTCGTGGTCGGAAGTGGATGGAAGCCAAGCGAACCTTTCGCGGGGAAGGAGGCGAGACTGCGGTGAACGACACGTCGCTCCAGAGAATCCGTCCTTTCGGCGCCCACTGGAGGTGCAGTTCGACGACGGCCTGGCGCGCACCGCCGGGCGCCTGATGGGTGTCGGAGACCTCGGTCCAGCCGGCCGCATCGGTCTGTTTGTCAGTGGGGAACTCGGGGGGAGCGGTAGCGTTGAAATTGTTCAGGTACCGCTCCACAAGCTTGCGATCGTCCTTCACTTCTTCGCCCCGATCGTCGAGCCACTTGATCCGGACGAGCGCGCTCTGCCGGGGCACGGCGACGCCGGTGGTCTTGCGATACGCGAGAAAGCTGTAGTACTTGCCGCCCTCGACCGAAAACGACCGGAACCAGTACCCGTCGAGGCCTTCGCGCCCGTCCGCCGCGATCACGAACGCGCCGTGGGCCGACCGGCCCGCTTTCGGTTCATAGGAAAAGAGAGGCTTGATTTCGTCGCGCGGAGCGGCGGTCTTCCAGCCTTCCGGAGCGCCCACCGGGCCGGACGCCGCCGGCGAGGGTGACACGACTGCGCTGGCGGCAAACGCGATCACTGCGATGAAGGAAACGGTATGAGTCACGGCGATTCCTATTGTACCCGGCTGCCGTGGATGCTCACCGCGCCACCGGGATCCGGTCCAGGATCTCCCGCGCGTCGTCGATCAGATCATCTCACTTAGGAGTTCTTTGCGCGGCTGCGGGATGACGACCTTGTTGACCAGCAAGCCTTTTTTTGCGATAACCTGTGCGCCTGACTCCACGGCGCTGCGCACCGCCGCCACGTTGCCGGTGAGTGTGACAAAGGCCTTGCCCCCGAGCGCCATGGCGAGCCGCACTTCGATCAGCTTCACGTTCGCCGATTTTGCGGCCGCATCCGCTCCTTCGATCAACGAGGCGACCGAAAAGGACTCGAGGATGCCCAGCGCTTCCAGTGTCTCCACTTTGGAGCTTCCGCTGATGGCTGGAAACACATCCTCATGAACGTTGGGGATCACAAAAGTATCGATGACGGAGAAGCTTCCCGCGCGGCTGCCGGCATCGACGCTCGCCTGGACCGCGGCGACGTCGCCACGCACCATCACCATATACTTGCCGGAGCAGATGGACCGCGCCAGGACCAGGTCCACGTCGGCGGTCTTCAGCATCGCGTCCGTCACTTCATAGCCCGCCGCGATGCTGCCGAGTTCGATCAAGCCGATGCTGTTTCTCGCCATGTTCGTTTACGCTCGAATCTCGACGAACGTCTCGGTGACTCGCGTCACCTTGCCGCCGATGCTCGAGTGAATGTTTACTCCCATGTCCGGCGCTTCGACCTTTCCGATCACTGCCCCGGCATCGACCGCGTCACTTTCCTCCACCGCCGGTTTCGCCGGCTTGCCGGCGTGCTGGGAAAGCTTGATGCGAACCGATTTCGGCTGGTAGTCGAGAGCCTCATACGGCGTCTCCGCTTCGTATTCCTCGACCTTCAGCCGCTTCCTTAACTGGGCCAGCGGGACCCGCCGGTATTCCTTCATCGGGTGGACCGAGACTTCCTTCTCTTGGACAAACTTGATCCCCGCGGCGCGCATGTCTACCTTCGCCTGGTCGCACGCTTCCTTCGGGAACAGGTCTTCGGGACAGGCGTAGAGGGTGCAGAGGCCGCACGCGCAGCAGAGTTGCGCCCACTGGTTCCAGATGTCCGCCCCGGTCGATGTGAACCCGAGGCTGCGCATCACCTTGTGCGGCTGCACCTCGTAGCCGAGCAGGTAGCGGGGGCAGAATTCGGTGCAATAGCTGCACTGGTCGCAGGCCGACTTGCCGATGTGGTTCATCGACTCGATCGGACGGTCCTTGCGCGTGATCAGGTAGTGGTCGCGCGGCAGAACAATAAGTCCTGCTGTGGTCCGAGTGACGACATCTTCTAGATCGAACGACAGGAAGCCCATCATCATGCCGTTCACGAACATCCCGAACTCCGCGATCCGGGCGCCTCCCGCGAGCTCGATCAATTCGCGGAACGACGTGCCGATGGGCGCCCAAAACGACTTTGGCTCCCGCACTGCGCCCGCGATCGAAACGAACTTTTTCGTCACCGGAACGCCCTTGTTCGCGAAGTGAACGTTATACAATGTCTCGACGTTGTTCACGACGCAGCCAACCTGAAGGGGAATGCCGGCCGGCGGAATCAGGCGTCCGGTGGCCGTGTAGACGAGTTCGTACTCGTCGCCCGACGGGTAGAAATCGCCAAGGAACACAAGGTCGGTTTTCTCCGGCTTCAGGTGATTGCGAACCGCCTCGACCGCCGCGGCGTTCTTCTCCTTAATACCGAACTTGCCACGTGAGGCCCCGGTCGCCTTAGTCATGAGGTCCATCCCGGCGAGAATTTCGGCCGGGAAGTGCGTCATCAGCTCGACATCCTTGTGGATGAGAGGCTCGCACTCGGCGCCGTTGGCGATCATGAACTCGACCTCCGAGTTCGCTTTTATGTACGTGGGAAAGCCGGCTCCACCCGCGCCGACGACGCCGCACTCCCGGAGTTTTTTGTCGAGCCCCATCGAGTTGGCCAGGACGCCGCCGTTACGAGGCGGCCGGAATTTGCTCAAGCATCGTATTGTACTGCGCGAGGTCGTGCTTCATAACGGTGATGAGCGTTTTTTCGAGATCTTCACCGGTTGTGATCATCCGGACCAAATGCAGCGCCGCCAGCCGGGCGCACCAGGGATCTGTGACCGGGCGCCCGGTTTGACGGGCCAGTTCAAGCAAGTCGGGATGCCGCAGCGCGATCACTTTCTCGACCTTCATATCGCCTGACGACAGCAGGAATTTCACGTCCACCGAATCGCTGTGGCGGATGGAGATGGCGGTCTGAAGCCAGAGGAAATCGACTTGCCAGGTTCGCCCAAACGGGTCCGGCCCAGCCTGGAAATGCCGGAAATTTCGGATCATTTGCCCCATCGTAGCACGGGGCCGAGGGTCGCCGATCAGAACTGCATGCCGCTATGAGAGACGAGCGATAGAAACTCGTCGCGCGTTTCCTTCCTGTGGCGGAACGCCCCCAGCATGGCGCTGGTCACGGCGCCGGAGTGCTGCTTTTCGACGCCTCGCATCATCATGCAAAAATGCTTCGCCTCGGCGATGACGCCGACGCCGAGCGGCTCGATCGTCTCCATGATGGTCTGTGCCACCTGCTGCGTCAGCCGCTCTTGAAGCTGGAGCCGGCGGGCATACATGTCGACGATGCGGGGGATTTTGCTGAGGCCGATCACTTTGTTCTTCGGAAGATAGGCAACGTGAATCTTGCCGAAAAAGGGAAGCAGGTGGTGCTCGCACAGGCTGAAGAACTCGATGTCCTTCACGACGACCATTTCGTCGTATTTGACGGCGTAAAGTGCCCCGTTCAGGAGCTTTTCGACGTTCATGTGGTAGCCGCTGGTGAGGAAGCGGAGCGCAGCTTCCGCGCGATGCGGCGTTTTCAGGAGTCCATCCCGGGACGGATCCTCGCCAAGTTCCAGAAGGATTCTCTCGACATTTGCGGCGATTTCACCGCTATGATGCCTCGGCTGCATCACCTCGACGACTGCCTTTCGCTTTTTCATGACTTCCCGTTCACTTCGAAGATGTTTCGTTTCGTCTCGTAGATTCGAATTCGCTCGAGCCCAGTCCCGCCGCCGGGAAACGTGTCGTCCCATCCGGCGAGCAACCGGTCGCGGATCACAATCGCAAGGTTCTCCGTGGTTGGCGGCGTTGCGGCGAATTCAGCCGCCTGCCGGTTCAGGTCCTTGTGATCGAACGCGTCGACAACCCGCTCACGGACCAGCGCGTCCAGCGCCTGAAGATCGACCACTAGCCCGGTCGCTTGGTCGAGCGGGCCCCGCACGCTGACTTCGACCGTGTAGTTGTGCCCGTGACCAAAGGGGTTGTTGCATTTCCCGTACACGTCGCGATTTTCGTTGTCCGAAAGCTGCGCGGCGTGCAGACGGTGCGCGGACGAGAACCGGTACCGGCGCGTCAGTCGAATCAATGCGTTCCCCCGAAATAGTCGACGTAGAGGTCTTCCGTCTCGTATACGCGGATCGAGTACAACCGCGCAGCCGGCCCACGGAAGTGCGGCTCGATCCGGTTCCAGATCTCGACGGCGACGTTCTCGGTCGTCGGCACGACACGGTCGAAAGGTGGCACCTCCCGGTTTAGGAAACGGTGGTCGAAGGGCTCCACCACTTCTCGGTTGAGGACCTCTTTGAGCCGTTTGAGGTCGAATACCATGCCGGTTACCGGGTCGGGGCTGCCCTCCAGGGTAACCTCCAGGACGTAATTATGCCCGTGACCGTGCGGGTTCGCGGCCGCTCCATACAACGATTTGTTTTCCTCGTCGGTCAGGCTCGCATTGCGACAGACATGAGAGGCCGAAAACTCGACCTTACGCGTGATGAACATCTTTAACGTTTATGATGCCGCAAAGACAGGTGAGGATACTCTAAAATTATAGGGAGAACGGATGCAAACGGTCAAAACTGAGCGGGTCCTCCGCATACTCATCGGAATTTTGCTCGTGGTACTCGGCTACGTGATCGTCGACTCCTTCGAGGAGCGGATCGTGGTCGTCGGCGACACAGCCCCGGATTTCACGGTTACCACTGACAGCGGCCGGCAGGTCACGCGGTCCGATTTCGGCGGCAAGCTGCTGGTGCTGAACTTCTGGGCGACCTGGTGCCCTCCCTGTGTGGAAGAGATGCCGTCACTCGATCAGTTTCAAAAGCGGCTGGCTGGAGACGGCGTAGTCGTGCTGGGCGTCAGCGTGGACAAGAGCGAGCAGGCGTACCGGCAGTTCCTCCGGAAGGCGAAAGTCTCGTTCCTGACCGCGCGGAATCCCTCCGCCGAGATCAGCGCCGAGTATGGGACATTCAAGTATCCCGAAACGTACTTGATCGACGGCCGGGGCAAAGTCGTCCTGAAACACATCGGCCCCCGAGACTGGTCCGACGAACGGCTCATAAACGAGATAAGATCACTGCTCTAGGACATCATGATCTCCGAGCAGGCAAAGCGAGAGCTGGCCGAAGTGGTTGGGCCACGCGGCTTCCTGGACCGGCCTGAGGATCTCACGCTCTACGAATACGACGCGAGCGTCGAGAAGGCCCGGCCTGACCTCGTCGTTTTTCCCCGTTCCACCGATGAAGTTGTCCGGATCGTCAAGATCGCGTCTCGGCATGGGGTACCGCTGGTTGGACGTGGCGCGGGAACGGGGCTTAGCGGCGGGGCCATCCCCGTCAACGGCGGCGTAATCGTGTCCTTCGCCCGGATGGACCGCATCCTCGAGATTGATCTTGAGAACGAACGGGCCGTTGTCGAGGCGGGGGTCGTCAACCTGGACATTACGATCGCCGTACAGGGCCAGAAGTACTTCTTCGCGCCGGATCCCTCCAGCCAGAAGGCCTGCACTATTGGCGGCAACGTCGCGGAGAATGCCGGCGGGCCCCACACGCTGGCTTACGGTGTCACCACCAACCACGTCCTGGGCCTCGAGGCGGTGCTATCCGACGGTACTGTAATCACCACCGGCGGCAAGGAGCTGGATCTGCCGGGTTACGACCTCACCGGGCTGTTGACAGGCTCCGAAGGCACCATGGCGCTGATCACCAAGGTGGTTGTCAGGTTGATGCGGCAGCCCGAGATGGTGAAAACCGTTTTGGCCATCTATGACACCACCGAAGGCGCCGGAAATACGGTCTCGGAGATCACCGCGCGGGCGATCACTCCGGTGGCGGTGGAGATGCTTGACGGCGTCATGCTGCGGATGGTGGAGGAGGCGACCCACGCCGGATATCCGATGGATGCCTCGGCGGTGTTGCTGGTCGAACTGGAGGGGCTTCGAGAGGCGGTTGAGGAGCAGGTGGAGCAGGTTCGCGAAGCATGTGAAGCCTGTGGAGCGAGAGAGTTTCGTGTTGCCCGGTCTGCCGAGGAACGCGACCTGCTCTGGAAGGGCCGCAAGAACGCGTTCGGCGCCGTCGGCCGCGTCAGCCCCTTCTACTACGTGCAGGACGGCGTGGTGCCGCGTACGCAGATCGCTCCGACGCTCCGGTTCATCGGGCAAGTCTCCGAAAAGTACGGGCTGACGATCAGCAACATCTTTCACGCCGGCGACGGCAACATGCACCCTATCATCCTGTTCGACGCGCGCAAGCCAGGCGATCTCGAAAAGGCAAGAGCGGCGGGCGAAGAGATTTTGCTGCACTGTATTTCGGTCGGCGGGACGATCACCGGCGAGCACGGGGTCGGCATGGAAAAGAACGAGCTGATGCCGAAGCTTTTCAGCGAGGACACGCTGGAAACAATCGGCCGCTTCAAGCAGCTCTTCGACCCGCAGTGCTTCTTTAATCCCGGAAAGCTGCTGCCCACCGGCAAAGGCTGCATTGAGATCCGCCAGCCCGCAGTCACCTCGGAGACCATGCTATGACCACACGACGACAGTTCCTCTTCTTGCCGGCGGCGCTGGCCGCCGCTGCTCCCAAGCTCGGCCACAAGGAGCGTGTCGACCGCGCCCTTCGCGGAGAGGATGTGGACCGGCCGCCGTTTAGCTTCTGGTATCACTTCGGCCTCCAGAAGTTCCCCGCCGAAAGGCATGCGAATGCAACGTTGCGGTTCCACCGGAAATTCCGTACCGACATCGTCAAGGTGATGAGCGATTTCCCGTACCCGAAGCCGAAGGGCAACTGGTACGACCCAGTCGTGGTGGACGATCCATTCCCTGAGCAAATCCGCGCTCTCGAAATGATCCGCGAAGGACTCGGCGGCAAGGCCCATTTCGTCGAGACGATTTTCAACCCGTGGAACGTGGCCGAGAAGCTCTCTTCGAAAGAAGAGGTCCAGAAGTTGAAGTCCGAGAAGCCGCAGGTGCTGCTTGATGTCCTGGAGGCGATCGCCAAGTCGGAGGCGAATCACGCCCGGCGTGCAATCACGACCGGGGCGTCGGGGATCTTTCTGGCGATTGCCAACGCCGGCGACGGCGTCCTGGACGAGTCCGGGTACGCGAAGTTCAGCGAGCCGTTCGACAGGATGGTGCTGGAGGCGGCGAGCGGAGCCCCGCTGAACACCCTGCACTTGCACGGGGCGAAGATCTACCTCGACCGCTTCTGGAAAGGTTGGCAGGCGCCGGTGGTGAACTACTCCGCCCACGGCACCGGCGTCGGGATCGCGGCGGCACGCTCGAAATACGACGGCGTGATTATGGGCGGCATTGACGAACAAAACTACCGCACGCTCACGCCCGCGCAGTTGAAAGAGCAGTGGCGCGTGGCGCAACAAGCCGCCGGCAAGAAGTTCTTCCTTGCTCCCGGCTGCTCAGTTCCCAATGAAACCACCGATCGGGAGTTGATGAATCTCGTCAGGGTCCTCGGCGCCTGAGACTCCGCGAACCGAATCGTCTATGAGACAACAAGGAGCCTTTTCCAGAACACTACTCCTGTCGCTTTGCCTGGCACTCTCAGCCGCGGGCGTTGCGGCGGGAGCCGAATATCCGCCGGCGGCGAGCTACACCTGCTACCGGGCGGAAGGTCCGATCCGAGTGGATGGCCGGCTCAACGAGTCGTCGTGGGTCAAGGCTCCGCGGTCGAATCCGTTCGTGGACATTGTTACCGGCAGACCGGCTTGGCACGACACTCGGGTGGCGCTGATCTGGGATGACCGTTATCTTTACTTCGGCTACACGATCGAAGAGCCCTACGTCCAGGCGACGCTAACCGAGCGGGATTCGAAGATTTACATCGAGAACGACGTTGAGATGTTTATCGCGGGAAAAGACGCCTACTACGAGCTGGAACTGAATGCTCGGAACACCGTTTATGAAGTGTTCTGGATCTGGAAGGACATCTACAAGCCGGGGTCGCCGTACTTCGGAGTTCCGGAGTTCGACGTGAAGTCCCACACGATGATGACCCTGTCCGGCGTCGGCGGACACATCCACCCGCGTGGCGAACGGTGGGGTTTTCTCGACTGGGATCTGCCGCGCCTGAAGACCGCCGTATTTGTGGACGGGACACTGAACAACCCAAAGGACCGTGACCGGGGTTGGACTGTGGAGCTTGCCGTGCCGTGGCAGGGACTGAAGTGGCTGGCGGATGGGCGCGCGCTGCCGCCGAGGGCGGGCGACGTCTGGCGGGTTGACTGCTCGCGTTTTCAGAAGTTTGGCCCGGACGGCAAGCCGATGGATGGGAGTGCGGGTTGGACATGGAACCGGCACGGGCACTACGACTCCCACATCCCGGAAACCTTCACGCGAGTGCGATTTTCGGCCGAGAAAGTCGGCCGGGAGTGACATTGCCACAATATTCCTCTTGACAATTGTCGTTACAACAAATATAGTGAAATTGATGACCGAGAGGCACACCGAGGAAGAGGCGTTCGTCAGCCTTCAGAAGACCGCGGATGCCCTCATGCAGGGGATCGCCGTATTGCTCAAGCCGGCAGGATTGTCGGCGACGCAGTACAACGTACTCCGGATTCTCCGCGGCGCCGGGAAAGATGGTCTGGCGTGCGGAGAGATCGGTGTGCGCATGATCACCCGGGATCCGGACATCACGCGGTTGCTGGACCGTCTGGAAACGCGAGGTCTGGTAACGAGGGCGAGAGAACTGAAGGATCGGCGGGTTATCACGGCTCGAATCACGAAAGACGGGCTGCGAATGCTGAAGGAGTTGGACGCACCGATCCAGCGGTACCACGAGAGCCAACTGGGACACATGGGTGAGAAAAAACTGGTCGAGCTGATTTGGCTGCTGGAACTGGCCCGGCGGCCGTCGATCTGATCTCTAAGAACCGCTGCTTCACTTCCGACCTTGAGTTTCAGTCGACGCTTCTGGCGGCAGCCGTCGCGCCGATGGCCGCCGGAGGCCGTAAACAAGTACCGACAGAAAGGGGAATGGGATGATTACGCTACGACACAGAGACGAGAGGGGAGTCAGCCGGCTGGGCTGGCTGGACAGCCGGCACACCTTTTCGTTCGACCACTACTACGACCCGCGGCACATGGGTTTCCGGAGCCTGCGGGTGATCAACGACGACCGGATCGCGCCGGGCGCCGGATTCCCGACGCACGGCCACCGGGACATGGAGATCGTGAGCTACGTGCTTGCGGGAGCACTCGACCATAAGGACAGCATGGGCACCGGATCCACCATCGCCGCGGGGGACGTGCAGCGGATGAGCGCTGGAACGGGTGTGATGCACAGCGAGTTCAACCATTCGCAATCGGAGCCTGGACACTTCCTCCAGATCTGGATCCTGCCTGAGCGCAAGGGGCTCGTCCCCGGTTACGAGCAGCGCACCTTCTCCACCCAGGAGAAGAGAGGGCGGCTGCGCCTGGTCGCGTCGCGGGACGGCAGGGACGGCTCGGTGACGATCCACCAGGACGCCGACCTGTACGCGACCGTGCTCGAACCGGGCGAGGGCGCAACACACGCCTTGCGTCAGGGCCGGGCCGCCTGGGTGCAGGTAGCTCGTGGAAAGGTGGTTGTGAACGGGACAGCTCTCGAGGCGGGTGATGGCGCGTCTGTGACCGGCGAGTCCACCCTCGAGATCGAAGGCAAGGAAGCAGCCGAAGTGCTGCTGTTCGATCTGGGATAATCGACTGTCGGCTTTCGCTCCGGGTCCCGAAATGAACGAGACGATCGATTTTCTCCCGCGGCACGGATACGCGGTCCTTTTCGTGTTCGTGCTCGCAGAGCAGGTCGGGCTGCCGGTTCCCGCTCTACCCGTATTGCTGGCGGTGGGGGCGCTCGCGGCCTCGGGGCAGTTCGGATTCGCTCCGGCGCTGGCAGTAGCAGTCGTCGCGGCGACCGCGGCCGACTTGGTCTGGTACGAACTGGGACGACGGCGTGGACACACGGTGGTGAATCTGATGTGTCGTGTCTCGCTCGAGCCCGACACCTGCGTGCGGCGTACCGAGGACACTTTTGCGCGCTACGGCCTTCGCACGCTACTCTTTGCGAAGTTCATTCCTGGGCTGAATACGGTGACGCCGCCGCTGGCGGGCATGGTCCACACGCCGATGGGCCGGTTTGTGCTCCACGACGCAGCCGGGGCGGCGATTTGGGCGGGCGCATTCATGGGGCTCGGGTATCTGTTCAGCACCGAGCTCGAGCGTGTAGCCGTACACGCTATGCAGCTTGGCGGCGGGCTGTTCGTGCTTCTTGCGGGCGGCCTGGCCTGCTACATCGTCTGGAAGTACGTTCAACGGAAGCGGCTGTTCTGGCGTTTGAGGACGTCACGCATTGCTCCCGAGGAACTCAAGCGACAGATGGACAAGGGCAACCCTCCGATAATCGTTGACCTGCGGCATTCGGTCGATCTCGATGTGGACGGTTTTCGGATTCCCGGCGCTCTTCACATGAAACCTGCAGAACTCGAACGGAGGCACGGAGAGATTCCCCGCGGCCGGGAGATCGTCCTGTACTGCACTTGACCGAACGAGGCGACGAGCGCCGGTCTGGCGCGCAAACTTCACCGGTTAGGGATCAGGAACGTTCGACCGCTGGAGGGCGGCCTGGAGGGATGGCTCGAGCGCGGGTACCCAGTGGAGCCATTGGAGGTGCCGGGGGTATGAGAAGGACCGCTAAGATTGTCGTTCTGCTTGCCTTTGCCGTGGTGGTCTCAGGGGCTCAGGCGGGCGAGGCGAGGTCTCGGACCGACTGGTTCCACGACGCACGCTGGGGTGTCTTCATTCACTACCTGGCGAAGAGCGACGACGTATCCGTCGACGAGTGGAACCGGGTGATCGACGGTTTTGACGCGGAGGGGCTGGCTCAACAACTCGAGTCTGCGCGCGCGGGTTATCTCATCCTCACGCTCGGGCAGAACTCCGGCCACTACCTGTCACCGAACGCGACCTATGACGCCCTCACCGGCATCCGGCCCAGCAAATGCTCCCGGCGGGACCTCGTTGACGATCTTTACCGCGTGCTCGCCCCGCGCGGCATCCGATTGATGGTCTACCTGCCGGGAGGTGCGCCGGACCGCGACAAGGTCGCGATGGAGAAACTCGAGTGGAAGACGGGGCCGCATCGAAACTTGGAATTTCAGCGGAAGTGGGAGCGTGTGATCGCGGAGTGGTCGGAGAGATGGGGACGGAAGGTTTCTGGGTGGTGGTTTGACGGCTGCTATTGGCCGAACGCAATGTACAGGTCGATGAACCCGCCTAACTTTGCGAGCTTTGCGGGCGCCGCGCGAAAAGGGAATGCCGACTCGATCGTGGCCTTTAACCGCGGCGTGATTTTTCCGATCATCTCGATGACCGAACAGGAAGACTACACAGCCGGCGAGATGGACGACCCGTCGAAAGTGCAGGTGAGCGAATTCTGGCTGGACGGCGCACAGTTCCACATGCTCAGCTACCTCGGAAAAGCGTGGAGCGCCGGTCCGCCGAGGTTCACGACGGACCAGGTGGTAGAGTTCACATCGAGAATTACCCGCAAGGGTGGCGTGGTGTCCTGGGACGTCCCGACCGACGCGCGTGGTTTGATCCTGGAGCCGTTTCTGGAGCAGCTACGGGCGATCGGGGCGGTGGTTCGCTGACGAGGTCTACCGGTAAACCGGCTGGACGGCGAGGCCTTCCTGCAGCGGTGTATCTGACGGCAGGGCGACGGCGTCTCCTTCGCCGAGACCATCGAGCACCTGCGCCCGCGTAATGCTGGAGGGGCCGAGCGTTACGTTGCGCCAGGCGATCTTGTCGCCCTGAAGAACGAAGACGCCGGCCTGCTGCGAGCGTCGCCGGAGCGCCTCGCGCGGTACTGTGACGGCGTTCTCGACGACACGCGAGCGAATCTCGGCGTTGATGTTCGTGCCCGGCAACAAATCGCGGTTTGGGTTCTCGATAATGCAGATCACTTCTCCGACCTGCCGTGTACCCTGTGCAACGATCCCGGTGGGCATGCGTTCGACAGCCCCGGTCCATTTCCGGCCAGGCAGTGCGTCCCATGTGATGGTGACCGGGAGACCTTGGGCTACCCGGCCGAGCTCCGGCTCGTCCACGTAAACGCGCACCCGAACCTTGTCGATCTGACCGACCTTGGCCACGGGGTCACCGGGGCTCAGGTAGGAACCGAGGCGAACATCCTTCTCGTATACGACGCCGCCGATCGGAGATCGGATCGACGCACTTGCGATCCGGCTGCGCGCGAGTTCAACCGATGCCTCAGCTTCCCAAAGCCGGGCCTGGGCGGCGGTGCGGTCGGTGTCGGAGACGAGCGCGGCTCGTTTCCGCTCAAGCGACCGGATATCAGCCTGCGCGCGTTCAAGCCGCTGGGTGGCCTGGTCGAGATCCTGGCGGGTCGCTGCCTGCTTCTCGACAAGGCGCCGCAGGGATTCAACGTCTCTTCCGGCGATTTCCGAATCCGAACGGGCACGGCGTAAGGCGCTCTCGATCTCGGCCAGTTCAGTGGAACGCCCGCCGCGCTGAAGCACTTCGAGTTCGGCCCGGGCCTGCATGACGCGGGCTTCCGCGGCTGTCAGTTCGGTGCGGGCGGTGTTCGCGTCGAGTTGGGCCAGGACTGCGCCACGTGCTACCGGCTGTCCGACTTCTACCAGAACCCGGTCTACGATCCCTCCGTGTTCGGCGCGAATCTCGACCCACTCCAGCGGTTCTACCTTTCCGTTGGTGACCAGGGTGCTGACCAGCGTCTCGCGCTTCACCTTGGTAAACGGGACCTCGGGCGCGGCGGAACTCCGCCTGTAAACCCACCAAACGACCGCCAGCACCGGCACCAGCAGGACGAGAAGGAGCCTTTTCATATCAGCGACAGTAAAGTTGCCGGGCGATCACCGGTGCAGCATCACGCCATGACCGATTTGCATCGCTCGTCTCATTGTGACAAATGAAAGAGAGGCATGGGTGCGAACAGCAAGACGGTGGTGGTCTTTTCGGCGGGCATGATGTTTGGGGCATACCAGGCGGGTGCCTGGTCGGCGCTTGCCAAGGAGTTGCGCGTCGACGGTGTTGTTGGGGCGTCGTCCGGCGCACTGAATGCATGGGTTGTCGCCGGCGGCTGCGACCCGGACACGCTGCGGGAGATGTGGCTGAGTAACGAGATTGCGTCCGTCACCAGGCTTCGCGCGCCGCTGCCGCCGTGGAGCGGGATCTTCGACTCCAAGCGCCTCGAGCGTCTGGTCCGCGGAATCTACGATTCATTCCGACCGCGGATGGAGATCGGCATCGTGGCGACAGAGGTCAGGAATTTCCGCCGGCGCCTGTTCCGCGAAGAGGAGATCACCTGGAGGCACCTGGCCGCGTCCTGCGCCATCCCGTTTGGATTTCAGCCCGTGCGGATCGATGACCACTTTTATACCGACGGCGGGATGCTCGGAGCCCTGCCCCTTTGGGCAGCGTCTGAAATGGGTGCGACGCGGATCGTGGCGGTACTGGCGATGCCGAGACTTCCATTTGCCCTCGGCCGTGCGGTTCTCAAGGTCGTGCGGGCAGCGGCTCCGGAGACGTCTCGGGTTCCACTCGGCTTGCAGATTGAGGTAATCCAGCCTAGCGAGCCGATGGGATCTCTGCGGGACCTGATCCTCTGGCGGCGGGAAAACGCGGAGCGGTGGATGGACCTGGGGTTCCGGGACGGGGCCGAGGCGCTCCGAAGGCTTGTGTGAGAGAATACAAGCCGAATATCCGAAGAGGAGGTCCGCACTCATGAACCCTAACAATGGTGGTTGCTGTGCTTCGACGTGTACGACGTGCCCCGTCAGCCGCCGCGGTTTTCTCACCGCCGGAATGGCGGCATCGGTTCTTCCCGCCGTCTCCGCCAGTTCCATGAAAGACCCGGCGCGCCAGCAGCCGATCCGCATGGCCCTCAAGGTCCAGCCCGTGCTCGTGTACGACCTGTACAAGCGGAGGGAGGCCACGAGCTGGCGGCCGTGGGGCGGATTAATGAACGAGCAAGACGTCGCCGCGGAGAAAGAACGGATCGGCAAGGAACTCTCGTCGATGAAGACGTCGGCGGACTTTCCACTGGAGGTCCTGCCTCTGGCGACCGCGAGAAACCAGGATGAGGCTGCGGCGATCGCGAGGGGCGACTCCGACGTCATCATCTCCTATGCCGCCAGCGGGGACGGGCGGATCTTCGAGACGCTGACCGTTCCAGGCAAGTGGCATCTGATGTTCCTGCGGCACCGCTCCGGCCCGGTCTACTTGTGGTACGAGATCGCGCACCCGCGGTTCTTACGGAAAACCGTGGACGAGTTCGGACAGCCCGGCATGAACGTGCATGACGTCGTGGTGGACAGCCACGCCGAGATCCTGATTCGACTGCGAGCGCTGGGCGCCCTGAAGAACACGATGGGCAAGCGGATCGTGGCGGTCGGCGGGCCGAGTGGTTGGGGCGCCGGAGGCAGGAATGCGCCAGATCTCGCCAGGGAGCAGTTCAAGTTCGACCTTCAGACCGTGCCGTATCCGGAGCTCGGCGAACGGATCAAGCGGGCGCGGGCGGATTCGGCGCTGGTGAAACGGTGTCAGGGCGAGGCGGAGATGTATCTCAGGGACAAGGCAGTACGGCTTGAAACCTCGCGGGAGTTTGTCCAGAACTCGTTCGTGCTGACGGAAGTGCTCCGCGATCTGCTGGATGAGGCGAAGACGGATGCGCTGACGATCAACCAGTGCATGGGCACCATCATGCCGATGTCGGAGACGACGGCGTGCCTGCCGTTGAGCCTGCTGAACGACGACGGGTACATGGCATTCTGCGAGTCCGACTTCGTGGTTATCCCGTCCGGTGTGCTGCTGCATTACATCTCCGGCAAGCCGGTGTTCCTGAACGACCCGACGCATCCGCACGACGGCGTGGTTACAATTGCCCACTGTACTGCTCCCCGGAAGATGGACGGGATGCATGCCGAGCCTGTGCGCGTCCTGACGCACTTCGAGTCGGACTACGGAGCGTCTCCGAAGGTCGAGATGCGGAAGGGGACGAAGATGACCAACCTCGTGCCGGATTTCGCCAGTCGCAAGTGGATCGGTTTCGAAGGCGAGGTGATCGACAACCCATTTATGGCGATCTGCCGCTCCCAGGTGGACATTACGATTGAAGGGAGCACGGAAAAACTGCTCGAGCAGATGGGCGGATTCCATTGGATGAGCTCTTATGGTGCGTACGTGAAAGAGACCAAGTACGCGTTGCGGAAGATCGGCGTGGAGCTTGTGCAATTAACGTAACCGGCGCGACCAGCGAGAAGAACATTTACAGCGGGGAATGTTTTGACCGATAATATTGGCCTATGCCCGTGTACCGGATCCACCGGTTGAAGGAAAACCAACGGCAGCAGTTCCGATGGGCGCCGCATACGACCGGAGCCACTGACGTCAAACCGAAAGATTACGAGCAGGCGGGATCAGTTGAGGCCACTAATTCGTATTCGGCGTGGTTCGCGCTTAAGGACGGTGAGGATGCGCTGAAGGTCGGCGACCTGCTCGAGTCGGAGAGCGGCGATCTCCTGATCTACAAGTACGTGGGCTTCGAGGCGGCCCGATGGGTGCTGCCGGAGGTGAAGCCGGGAATCGAGAGCACTCCGCCAGCGGTGGAGAACAGTCGGAACGAGGGCGCGGCGGCCTTTTCAGGGTAAGATAGGGAAATGCAGTCTGATACCGACCCTGGCGGCCGGATCAACCTCTTCTCTTTGGTGGCCTACATCCCCGATCCGCTTGGCGGCTACATGGACCAGCTCCGCCAGGAACTTGTACCATCTTGCCGCCTGAGGGCGCACGTCACCGTGCTGCCGCCCCGCCCGATCTCCGAAGAAGCCGGCAAAGCCATCGAGCAGTTACGAAGCCAGTTGCGAGACCTCGTGCCGTTCGACGTACAGGCGAAAGACGTCGACATGTTCTCCATCACTTCCGTGGTGTATGTTGCGGTGGGGGCCGGCTTCAATAAGCTCAGGCGCATGCACGACGTGCTGAACTCCGGCGCCCTGAAGTTCTGCGAGCCCTATCCTTACCACCCGCACCTCACGTTGGCGCAACAAATGACGCCCGAACAGATCGGCGGAGTCTACGAAACGGCGCGTATCCGTTGGGCGCAATGTCCTTTTGAGCGCGTATTTCCCGTGGATGTTCTGACGTTCGTTCAGGGGACTACGATGGGAACCTGGATTGACCTTGCCGAGTGCCCGATCGGGCAGCCGGTGGCGACCCCCGGGCGGTCGTAGGGTGATCAGCTACTCAAACATCTCCATCTGATCGGTTGGGGCGCCTTTCTTCCGCCGCCTTTGGATGGGGCTACCGACAACTCCAACGACATGAAATTCTCGTAATGCCGCCTTGGGCACGAAGATTCGCTGGTTGTTGGACACGGGGTTCGGAGGCACGACAGTGAAGCCAAAAGCCTCCAACTGTAGGAGATTGTTGGGCAAAAGACCATCCATCAACTCGCCGTCGTTGAAACACATCCGGACCCACAAACCTTCGGTTTTCGGCCTCGTGTGGAAAAGTCCTGGGCTGGCGCTTCCTCCCGGAGCCTCGAAATCTCTAACAAAACAAACGGCTTTGATCTCACCGTAGGGGACCAATAGGACGCTGCCCGTAGGGCTCAGCAACTCGATGCCTTCGGGCTGGAGATAGTCGTGCGGGTTCACGAAGCCTGTCACGGGCTCCCGGTCGAACCGCCGGATTACCACTTTCTTGCTGGTTGACGCCGCCAAGCACTTCCCTTTCTCGAAGCTTTGCTACCAAACATTTCCGGAGGTATTGTATCATTGGCACAATGCGGGAGACGTCCTTAATCGGAACACAAGTTCGGGCGTTCCTGAATTCCTGCCGCGTTGAGAAGGGGCTGGCCGAAAACACGGTAGAAGCTTACCGAAGGGATCTTGGGAAGTTCTTATCTTTCATAGGCGTCGAGGCGGCTGGCGAAATCCCCCGGGCCGACGAACTCGGGCGATACCTCGATTCGTTGTATCGCTCCGGGCTGGCAAGTCGATCCATCGCGAGACACCTGACTACGCTGAGAAATTTCTACGGCTTTTTAGCGCGGGAAGGGCAGATCGAGTCCGACCCGACGAGTTTCCTGACGAGTCCCAGGCAGTGGAAGAATCTCCCGAAGTACTTGAATTTAGAGGAGATTAATCGGTTGACGATGGCGCCTGATCCGGCCAGACCCACGGGTGTGCGGGACCGCGCGATGTTGGAGTTGCTGTACGCAACCGGATTGCGGGTCTCGGAATTGTGCAACTTGGAGCTTTCCGACCTGGACCCGGCACTTGGCATCCTGAGAGTGACGGGCAAGGGTGGGAAACAGCGGATCGTTCCAGTCGGCAAAGCGGCAGTTGCAGCGATTGAAGCCTACGTGGCGAGCGCACGTCCGCAATTGCTGCGAAGCCGAGGAAGTCGTTACCTTTTTGTAACGGCTCGTGGCGGCCGGCTTACGCGGCAGGCCTTCTGGAAGCTCCTGGCTGTGCATGGAAAGCGGGTGGGGATATTCCGCAGGCTGACTCCACACGTCGTGCGGCACAGTTTTGCCACCCATCTGCTGGAAGGGGGAGCGGACCTCCGAAGCGTCCAGATGATGCTCGGACACGCGGACATCTCCACGACCCAGATATACACCCATGTCCTACGCTCGAGGTTAAGAAAAACAGTGGACCAGCACCATCCTCGACGATAGCGGCCCCTCGGTGGCCCGAAAGGACTCATCCGAGAGCAAATGCAATGAGCGACTACATGTTCATGCTGGAGAACCACCTGAGTGCGCCGCAGAACCGGGTGGTGAAAGAGGTCCAGGCGGCGGCGGAGCACGGCAACGTGAACCTGTTCTTGACAGGCGGTGCTGTCCGGGACATGCTGGGCGGTTTTCCCATCCGGGACCTTGACTTCACCGTCGAGGGTAACGCCCTGAAAGTGGCGAAGTTGGCGGCGGAGCGGGCGGGAGCGACGCTGCTGAAGGCCGACGAAGAGCGGAGGACAGCCGATCTCATCTTTCCTGGCAGCGTTACGGTGGAGATCGGTATGGCCCGGAGCGAGCGGTATTCAAAGCCGGGTAAACGCTCCCACGTTTCCCAATCGACGATTGTGGAAGACCTGCGTGGGCGGGACTTCACGATCGACTCGATTGCTCTGTCGCTGAACCGGGCTTCGCTCGGCTTGCTCCTCGATCCGAATAATGGCCAAGCCGATCTGGAGCACCGGGAACTCCGGGCGGTACACAACCACATTTTTTTCGAAGATCCCGGGCGGCTCCTGCGGCTAGTGCGTTTCCGCGTCCGTTTTGGAATGGTGGTGGATGACAGGACCCAGCAACAATACGAAAACGCTCGATTGGAGGCTCTGGAACGGCTGATTCCGCCGCGGGGGCTATTTAAGGAACTGCGGGAGATTGCCGACGAGACGAGCCCGGGTGAGGTTCTGGCGGCGCTCGAGACGGAGAAACTGCTGCCTTTGTTCTCCGAGGCACTCGCCGGCCCGAAGCTGAACACGGCAGGACTGGCGAAGTGGCAAAAGGCAAAACAGGCGATTCCGTTCGGTGTGGAGATTGGGGCAAACAACCTTGCGCTTCTCCTGTATCTGCTGACGGAGAAACTGACGCCGAAGGAACGAGCCGCACTGGTGAAGTCAGTGTCCATGCACAAGTCGGAGATCGACCTGTGGCAGACGCTGGAGGCCAAAACGCGAAAGCTGGAGAGATCCGTCGGTTCGGCGAAGATTCATAAGCCGTCACACATCTACCGAATCCTTTCAAGCGCTGCGGGCGAGCAGATCCTGTTCCTGCTCATACGGTCGCAGATCCGGCTCGTGCACGACCGAATCAAGAACTACTTGCAGAAGTACCTACCGGCTGCGCAGGAGATCACGGACGCCCAAGTGGCGGCGGCGGGTCTCCAGCCCGGCACAACGAAGTTCAGGAAACAGAAAGAGGAGATGATTGTCGCACGACTGGACGGACGCGTCCGGAAACCGGCTGCCGCCGAGGAGCCTGAAGAGCATGCGGCCGCCGTTCCAGCATCGGCGGAGAGGACACCATATGGGACCAATCGATCGGCGAAGATTTCTCCTGGGCGCAAGCCTGGCTCTGCCGGTGCGCGGCGCTGAGACTAAGATACAGATCGGGACCGTCGGAGTTCGAGGCCGCGGCCGGGATCACATTGAGGAGATCGCGCGGCGGCCTGACAGTCTCGTGGCGGCGGTCTGCGACGTCGACACCGCGCAGACCGAGCGGGCGGTGGCGCTGGTAGAGAAGCTCCAGGGCAGCAAGCCAAAGGTTTACCAGGACTACCGGAAGATGTTGGATGACCAAGACGTCCAGGCTGTCTCTATCGCCACATGCAACCACTGGCATGCGCTGCACGCGATCTGGGCCTGTCAGGCAGGTAAAGATGTCTATGTCGAGAAGCCGGCGAGCCACAACATCTGGGAAGGGCGCCGGATGGTTGAGGCGGCGCGGAAATACAGCCGCGTCATGCAAGTGGGCATGCAAAGCCGGAGCATCCAGCATAAACGCAGGGCGATGGACCTGCTTCGACAGGGAGTGATCGGCAAGATCTACATGGCGAAGGGCATCTGTTACAAGCGTCGCCCTTCGATCGGGAAGAAGCCGGACGGCCCGGTACCACCGGGGGTCAATTACGACCTGTGGCTCGGGCCGGCGCCGATGCGGCCGTTTAACGAAAACCGTTTTCATTACAACTGGCACTGGTTTTGGGACACGGGTAACGGCGACATCGGAAACCAGGGCGTCCACGAGATGGACATCGCGCGATGGGGTCTGAACAAGAGTACGTTGCCGAAGGTCGTACATTCGAGCGGCGGGAAGTTCGTCTATGACGATGACCAGGAGACGCCGAACACGCAACTGTCGGTTTTCGAGTGGGACGATTGTCAGCTCCATTTCGAGGTCCGCGGCCTGCTGACGGGCGGCGAGAGCAGCATCGCCTACGACGGGCGGAATTTCATCGGCAACATGTTCTTCGGCAGCGACGGTTACATGTCGGTCGATCAGCGTGGGTTCCAGGTGTACCGTGGAGACGGCAGAGAACTTACCGAACGGATGGACTACGCCGAGCCGCGCATCTGGGACACGGCGCCGCACATCGGCAACTTCATCGAGGCGGTAAAGAGCAGGAATGCAACCGATTTGCACGCTGACATCCTCGAGGGCCACCTGTCCGCTTCTTTGTGCCACATGGCGAACATCAGCTACCGGACGGGCCGGAAGCTCACATTTGATCCTGTCTCAGAGACGTTCGTGAATGATCCCGAGGCAAATGGTCTGGTGAAGAGGAAGTACCGCGAGCCGTACGTAGTGCCGGCGCAGGTGTAACGCCTGCCGCTAGCGGTTGCCCAGGTTCAGAAAGGCGATCCCGAGAAGGATCAGGCCGATCCCGACGAACTTATTCCGGGTGAACGGCTCGCCGAAGAACAGACGCGACCAAAAGAGGGTCCAGATATAGCCAAGCGAGACCATCGGATAGAGGATCGTCAGTTCGCCACGCCGGATCCCCAACACGAAAAAGAACGACGACAGCAGGAACATAGCGACGCCGAGCGCCAGCCGCCAGTTCAGAATGAGCGTCCGAATCTGGCGGTGGAGCCGGCCGGCGCCGGATTTCAAAAAAACCGCGCCAAAGGACCCTATGAACGATGCCAGCAGCACCAGCAGCATCGAAGAGACGGGTGTTTTCATTGTTTGCCGTTCTTCCCGAGGACCGCCACCCCTGTCACAATGATCAGCACTCCCACCACCCGGAACGGGTTTACCGCCTCATGGAAGAAGACCACTGAAAGGACAGCGACCCACACGTACGTCAGAGAGATGACCGGGTAGAGAATCGATAATTCGCCATCGCGAAGCGCAAGCACAAGGAGCAGTGTGACGATCCCGTAAAGGCTGTACCCGGCCATAAGGGGCAGGTTGGTGATCATTGCCAGCGGGCTCGAACTCTGGAGCGTATTGGCCCCCGACTTAATCAGGATCTGGGCGGCAGCCGCGAACAACGTACAAAAAAAGACGAGGACAATTGACTGTTTCCGGTTGAACTGGAAGGACTTTTTTGCGGGCGGATGTGTCGAAGCGGTGTTCAATCGATCTCCGGACGATTCCATATCATACCCGATGCGGCGAATCGGCGGGGGGCTCGCGGGAGCAGCTCCCCGGACGCCCTCAATTCCCTCAGCGTTTCCTCGACGGTGGCTTTGCTGGCGCCGTAGCCGGACCAGCGGGGTTCCCCTCGGAGGGTTTCGGCGATTCGACCATGGGTTCGGGAAGGATCTGTTCCTTCGGTTTGCATTGGCCCAGCTCGATCGAGAAAGCAGCCACCGTCTGCCAGGACTTTCCCTGGCGCTTTTCGATGCGGTAGGACCCGGAGGCCGCGTGAGCGCGGACCCGCCAACCAGTGTCTCTCGGTGCTGCCGCCACTCCCTTGACCGGGAGGGGCTTCGCGCCGGCTTCCCGTATACTCCAGCTTTCGCCACCGGTCATCGTCTCGTATCGCTCGTGCCGGGAGTCGATCTCTCCGGATTGGGTGCGATCCAACCAGAGGGACCCTTCGGTCCGCGAATCGAACCAGAACTTTTCGATGGCGCCGATTCGAGATTCCTCGAAAAGTGGTTGCTGCCGCCAGGTCTTCCCACCGTCGCTGGTCAACAGCAGGAACGGATCGCGCGGCAAGGGACGCACAAGCTGACCCCCCACCCAACCGGTCTCGAAGTCCAGGAACTGGATCTGTTCAAGAATAGCCAGGCGGATTCGCTCATGAGGTTCGCTCCACGTTTTGCCGCTGTCATCGCTTGCCAGCAGCACCGAACTCAACGTCGAAGAAGCCGTGTGGAGGTTGCCGGTAACAAATAGCCGGGCCCCGACGGGCTCGACGGCAGCGAGCTCCAAATAGACCGTGCAGGGCGAATCCGCGGTACAGGCCAGGCCGGCGGACTGGATTTCTTCGTCGCCGCACTCGAGTGGAACGGAGATGGGCGCCCCGGTGTTCTGGAGTACGCCGTTCGGTGAACCTGGGGCTGGCAGCTGCTCCTGCCCGCAGGCCGCCGCGGCGAGGAGAAAGGCAGAGAACAAGATGAGCGGGATGCGCATCGTTAGTCCCTTTTGATTGTAGCCGCACGCGACCCAAGGCCGTGAAATCATGCCGACCGATCAACCAAAGTTAGTATTGCCTGTAAGCTAAAGGAAACATTGACAGAAAGTGACAGCGGCTTTACACTCTTCGTGAACGCTGGCTCACCAGTCAGCGGGGGAGAAGGGCGCTCATGATCAGTTTGTTCGACACGAAACAAGAGGACGAATCCCAGAAGACCCGAAGAGTTTATATGGATCGCCTCCATGAGATTGCGTACGGTTCAGCCGGAGCAAAGGAGGCGGAGGCGGCAACAACCTTGGCGGATCCCCCCGGAGAGGCTCCACCACCCGAAACCAGTGTCAAGGAAGCCGAATCTATCCCCCAACCCGAAGCAGTCTCAGAGACCTTGGGAACATCGGCCTTGCCCGACAGTGAACCGTTCTCTTTCCAGGGAAAGATGAAAGTGGAGGCGCTCACGGAGGCAACAACAGTGGATTCGCGGAAACTTGCAGAGGAGATTGCTCCGAAATTCGTCGACGTGTTCGTCGCCACGTTTCAGGAGATGGGGCGTCACGCCTCGGCTTCAAACGGCGCGGTATCCGAGGTCGTTGCGGAAATGAACCGGGTGTCGCAGCATTTGCAGGTACTCAGCGGACAAATGGGCGAGCTCCGGCGGTCGATCGATTCGATGACGGCTTCCCAGCAAGAGCTTTCCACGCGAGTGTCGGACATCGAAGCCGGCCTGCGGGAGCACGAGAAGGTCTACCTGAACCTCGAGGCCGCCATGACGCAGTCCGAACAGGCTCTCCGGGCACAGCAGGACCTCCTCACGGAGAAATTGGATTCCGCCTCCGCACAGGTAGCTCAGATCAACGAACGGCTCGATTCGCAGGCAGGCGCGATCCGCGCGCTCCATGAGTCGTCCCGGAACCGCGAAGAGCATCGCGACGAGTTGCGGTCCGCGCTCCAGGCGATCCAGGACCTCGCAAGCAAACTATCTACGCCGGAGCCGCTGCCGGACAAGCTTTAGGATCGACTGCAGCCCCGGCAACTTTGCTCACATCATCCCGCAAGTACCACAACGGCATTCTGTCCGCTCTCGAGCAGACCCCCATGTTAGAATCCCATCGTAGCGGCACACGCACGGGGCGGGTTTCCGAATGTTTGGGTGGCTCAAGAATCGACGCGAAACGCCTCTCTCCGGAGCGCCGGCGGTAAGGCGGCAGAAGAGTTACTCGGCGCAGAGCGGCTTTGTTTACCAGTATTTCTACCAGGGGAATCGCTCGGCGATCCGGGAGCGGGAACAGGGACAGGAATTCGTATTTGAAGTCACTGTGGACCGCAAGACTTCGTTTCCGGTATCCGTGTTTGTGAGCGAATCCGTCGTGGTAGATTGGCAGAACCTGCACAACCGCGCTCTCAGCCCCACCGAACGCTATGCCATCGCGAAGATGGCTCTGTTTCAAGCTTTTGATGACCGCCGGACGCCGGGGGAGATGCGAGAAGAAGTCCGGGTCCGGACAGCCGACGTGCGGGGGATCCTTGACATACTGGGAATCGAGTGACCAAACCGTGAAGGCATGACGGAGCTCCTGCTCACGACGGCTGACGGGCACGCGCGCAGCGTGCCGCTGGAGGGCGACCTCGTGTCGATGGGCCGTTCTCCCGAAAACCACCTCGCTTTTCCGGAAGACGGCTTGCTGTCTCGCCGCCACCTCGTGTTCAAACCGGCGACGGATGGATGGGCGGTCCAGGACCTCGACAGCAAGAACGGCACCTTCGTGAACGGCCGCCGGATTGAGGGCGAAAGAACTCTGCGGGCAGGCGACCGCATCTCCGCCGGCGGTCTGAAATTCGTTTTCAAGGGAACCGGCGAGCTAACGGGCGAAGTCACGTTCGAGGTTCCTCCAGGAGAGGATTCCGTGCTGCGGACGAAGAGCATCTCGCTCCCGGAGGCGCTATCTGTCGTATCCTCGCGGCGCGGGCGCGTCAGTAGCGGGACACGGAAGGCGTGGCGGTTCATCGACGGAGTCCGGGAGTTGAACGTCCCAAGGCCGCTTGCCGAACTCCTTCAGGCGACGCTTAACCTGGCTATGGAAGCGGCGGAAGCCGAGCGAGGTGTGTTGCTGACATTCGACGAAAAGGACCGGTTGACAGCCCAGGCTTCCAGCGGCGGCGACTTCCGAATCAGCGCCACTGTGCGCGACCGCGTGCTCCGGGACCGGGTTTCCCTGCTGGTCGAGGACGTGGCAAAAGACGAGCGGCTCCTGACGAGTGACGTGATCGCACAGAGCCATATCCGGTCTCTGGTAGCGGTGCCGCTCCAGACGGAAGACCGGGTGCAAGGGATGATCTACCTTGACACCAGCCACCCCACCCGGCGGTTCAACGATGACGACCTGAGCCTTCTCACAGTGATGGCCAATGTCGCCAGCCTGCGGATCGAGCGGGAGCGATGGGACCTCCAGCGCCGGGCGCTGATCTCGGAGCACATCACCACGCTTCAGAAGCTCGCGGCGGCGCTCAGCCACGAACTGAACTCCCCGTTGGGAACGATCAAGAGCACCATCGATACGCTTGTACGCGTGTCAGCACGTGAGGAAGCAGGTCCCGGAGCCCGGGAATCCGATCTGGCCTCGCTCCGGGAGAATCTGCACAGTACCCTGGAGGCTTCGATCAGCAGGATCCAACAAGTGATTGCGCGGATCCAGCGGTTCACGGACCTGGATCGGGCCGAGATCCAATCCATCGACCTGAACGAACTGCTGAGCGACACGCTGGCCCAACTCGACGTTCCAGAGGATATCGATGTCGAGTTCTACTTCGACGCTCTGCCGCCGGTGGTCTGCCGGCCGCGAAACCTGAACATCGTGTTCTTGAGCCTGCTGCGGAACGCGGTGGACGCCTGCCGGCAGCTCCCCCTGAAGCGCGGGAGAATCCTGGTTTCCACGCACGCGCGGGAGGGCCGCGTCGAAGTGAGAATTGAAGACAACGGATGCGGCATCCGCGGGGTCGACCGTGAGCAGATCTTCGACCCGGCTTTTCGTGTTGTGGAAGGCCGGGTAGCCGCGGGCAACTGGGGGTTGTTCAGCGCCCGGCAGATAATCCGCGAACAGGGCGGGGAGATAGCCATTGACAGCGAGGAGGGTAGAGGCACCACCCTCCTGGTGACACTTCCGGGACGCGTCGTCGAGCGGCGGATGGGACCGGAAAGGGACTAGCCTGTTCCCGCCATCTCCTGCGCATCTACCGCCGCGATGGCCGCGACATTGACGATGTCGCTCACCTCACAGCCTCGCTGGAGCACGTGGACCGGTCTGGACAATCCCATTAGGATCGGGCCGATTGCCTCACAGCCGCCGATTCTCATCAGCAGCTTGTAGGCGATGTTGCCGGATTCCAGGTTCGGGAACACGAGTACGTTCGCGCCGCCCTTCAGGGAGCTGAACGGGTACGTCTGATCGATGATCTCGGGGGTCACGGCTGTGTCGGCCTGCATCTCGCCGTCGACCACCAGCGCGGGAACGCGCTGTTTGACTAGCTGCACAGCACGCTCCACCTTCTGGGCGAGAGGATGGCGGGTACTGCCGAAGTTGGAGAATGAGAGCATCGCCACCCGAGGCTCGACGTTGAAACGGCGCGCTGTTTCGGCAGCCAGAATGGCGATTTCCGCGAGATCCTCGTCCGTAGGCTCGATGTTCACGGTGGCGTCCGCGAGGAAATACACATCGCCCTTCAGGGTGATCAACATGTACAGCCCGGCAACCCTGCGGAGACCTTTGCGTACGGAAATGACCTGCAGGGCGGGCCGGATGGTGTCGGGATAGTGTTGTGTGAGGCCGCTGACCAGGGCGTCCGCGTCACCCATTCGCACCATCATCGACCCGAAGATGTTCCGGTTCAGGATCAATTCCTCGGCCTCACTGCGCGTGATGCCCTTGCGGTGCCGCCCACGGTAGAGTTCTTCGACGTATCGCGGCAGCGCCTGACAGTTCGAGGGATCGACTACCTGGATCCCGTTCAAGTGAAGATGCAGGTCGTCGATCCTGGCTCGGATCCGCTCTTCGCTGCCGAGCAGAATGGGCGCGGCGATTCGCTCGTCGAGCAGGATCTGGCAGGCGCGCAGAATCTTGCTCTCTTCGCCTTCCGGGAAGACAACCCTCTGCGGCTTCCGCTGCGCCTTGTGGATCATGGAGCGCATCAGTTCCTGGGCTTTTCCGAGGCGGCGCTCCAACTGATCCTTGTATTCGTCGATATCTATGGGCGCCTGGGCCACGCCGCTTTCCATGGCGGCTTTAGCCACTGCCGAGGCCACCCAGATGAGCACCCTGTGGTCGAAGGGTTTCGGGATGATGTACTCGCGGCCGAACTCCATACGCTCGACGCCGTAGGCGCGGCGCACCGAGTCGGGCACGTCTTCCTTTGCAAGGGCGGCGAGGGACCGCGTCGCGGCGAGTTTCATGTCGTCGTTGATCGCCGTGGCGCGAACGTCCAGGGCCCCTCGGAAGATGAACGGAAAACCGAGGACGTTGTTCACCTGGTTCGGAAAATCGGACCGGCCCGTCGCCATGATTACGTCGCCGCGCGCGGCCACGGCCACGTCGTACGGAATCTCGGGGTCCGGGTTCGCCATGGCGAAGACGACGGGGTCATCGGCCATCGACTGCAGCATCTCTGGCGTCACGCAGCCCGGTCCTGAAAGGCCGACGAAGACGTCGGCGCCGCGGAGGGCGTCGGCCAGCGTCCTGGCCTCGGTTTCCCGCGCAAAGCGCTCCTTATACTTGTTCATCCCCTCCTTGCGACCCTTGTAGACGACGCCCTTGGTGTCGCACATCGTAATGTTCTCGCGCTTCACCCCGAGGCGGACATAATGCTCGGCACAGGAGATACCGCTGGCGCCAGCGCCGTTAAAGACCACCTTCACCTCGTCTAATCGTTTGCCGGCGACTTCCACAGCATTGACCATCGCAGCGCCCGAGATGATCGCTGTTCCGTGCTGATCGTCGTGGAAGACCGGGATCTTCATCGTGCGCTTGAGTTCCTCCTCGATCTCGAAACACTCGGGAGCCTTGATGTCTTCGAGGTTTATGCCGCCGAACGTGGGTTCCAGCAACTGGACCGCACGGATAATCTCCTTCGGGTCCTCGGTGGCGAGCTCGATGTCAAAGACGTCAATGTCGGCGAAGCGCTTAAAGAGGACCGCCTTGCCTTCCATGACCGGCTTTCCCGCGCCAGCGCCAATATTGCCCAGCCCCAGGACCGCCGTACCGTTGGTCACGACAGCTACCAGGTTCCCCTTGCCGGTGTACTTGTAGATCAAGGACGGGTCCCGCTCGATCTCGAGACAGGGAGTCGCCACCCCGGGTGTGTAAGCAAGGCTCAGGTCCCGCTGGGTGCGGCAGGGCTTGGTCGGCACGATTGCGATCTTTCCCGGCATGGGCGACGAGTGATACTCGAGCGCATCCTCTTTACGAATAGCCATAGGTAGGATTCCTTTCCACATACAGTTGTACTCCCTTTTTTCAGTCTGAGGCTAGGCGATTGTTCACCCGGAAGTGGGTGTCCCGGCAGAACACGGCGCAGGGGTAAGATGGAAGCCGAGCGCATGTCTGTCCCTCCCATCCCGCCTGAGTTCGATCATCTGAGCCACAGGCCGTTTTCCTTTTACCCACCGATCCTGAATATCGAACACAACGAGTGGCTGCTGCGCCGCGGCACGTGGTCGGAGATTCTGGTGGTCAACCGCAAGACGGATCAGGAGGTATGGATACCCAGGCGCTACATCGGCGAAGTCTCGCGTGTGGACGAGCCGGTGATGATCGTTGGCCTCACCAAGGAGTTGGAATACAAGGGCGGAACGGTGTGGCCGCACGAACGGCGCGTGATTGAGATGCCCCGCGCGGTGAACGAGGGAGTGTCGCGGCAGCCGGCCAAGATTCCGGAGGAACCGGCGCCAGTGGTCGGCATCAGGCTCGAGCCCTCCGAATCGCGCATCAGCCGCCTCGTAGGCGCCATGCTGCTCGCCGGCGTGCTCGTCTGTGTACTCGTTGTCGTCCTCTCACAGCGATCGACCAGTTTCCGTGCAATCGAGCAGTTCGATCTCGGACTAACGGCGGATGACGATTACCATTCGATCGTCCGCAAGCTCGGTACTCCCAGTGAGGACCGGTGGCGATCAGAAACGGGCGAGCTGCAATACCGGCTGCTACGGTTTCCGGCTCGGCCCTACACGCTGATTCTCATGGGGACAGATCGCGACCACGCTCACTACGTCGGCGCGCTGGACGCGGAATGGAGACCCGTGAATTCAGTCCGCCTTCCAAGCGGAAACGACACGATGGCCATGCTGAAGAAACTCTCGAAGTGGTAGGACCGGCGACTGCTGGAGCCGAAGCGCTAAACCAAAGGGACGACTAATGAAGGTTGCAGGATACATCGGTTGGGGAATCATCGCCATCGTGGCGGCGTATTTTCTTGGCGGGATCGCGCTCGAGCGCGGCGAGCCAGTAAATAGCATGTGGCTTGTGCTTGCCGCTGGCTGCACTTTCCTGATCGGTTACCGTTTCTATGGAAAGTTTATCGCTGCCAAGGTGATGGCGCTCAACGACGAACGGGCAACCCCGGCCGAGCGGCTGCGGAACGGACACGACTTCGAACCGACCAACAAATGGATCCTCTTCGGACATCACTTCGCCGCAATCGCCGGGCCGGGGCCGCTGGTTGGCCCGACCTTAGCCGCACAGTTTGGTTATCTCCCTGGGACGCTTTGGATCATTCTCGGCGCAGTGCTCGGCGGGGCTGTGCAGGACTTCGTGATCCTGTTCTGCTCGATGCGCCGGGACGGCAAGTCGCTCGGGCAGATGGCTCGCGAGGAGATCGGCAAGGTCGGCGGAATCACCGCGTTGCTGACTGTACTGCTCATCATGATCATCCTGCTGGCGGTGGTGGCGCTGGTGGTGGTGAACGCTCTCAAAGGTAGCCCCTGGGGGACGTTCACAATCGCGGCGACGATGCCGATCGCCGTTTTCATGGGGCTGTACCTTCGTTATTGGCGTCCGGGCAAGGTTCTGGAAGTCTCCGCAATCGGCTTCGCGCTGGTCGTTGCGAGCATTTTCGCCGGACAATGGGTCGCGCATTCTTCAACGGTCGCGTCGTGGTTCACGATGGGCGGCATAGCGCTGGCGGCGGCAATCATCATCTATGGGTTCCTTGCGAGTGCGCTGCCGGTGTGGCTGTTGCTTGCTCCACGTGACTACCTGAGTACGTTCGTGAAGCTGGGTGTGGTGCTGATGCTCGGTGCCGGCATCCTTTTTGTGCGGCCCGAACTCGAACTACCGGCGTTTACCCGCTTTGTGGACGGCGACGGGCCGATTTTCGCCGGCAAGATATTCCCCTTCTGTTTCATCACCATCGCGTGTGGTGCGATCTCCGGCTTTCATTCGCTGATCTCTTCGGGCACAACACCGAAGATGATCGCCAAGGAGTCGCACGCTTGGCCGGTAGGGTACGGTTCGATGCTGCTCGAAGGCTTCGTCGCGATCATGGCGATGATTGCGGCCTGCGTTCTGCAGCCCGGCGTCTTCTTCGCGGTGAACTCTCCGGCGGGGATCGTCGGGGCAACACCGGAGGCCGCCACCGCAACGATTACGGCGTGGGGCTTCCCGGTCACTGCTGCGGAGATGGAGGTCCTCGCGCGCGACGTCGGCGAGCGGACGCTGTTCCACCGGACCGGCGGCGCGCCGTCTCTGGCCCTCGGGATGGCGCACATTTTCGCGACGGGCGCGGGCGGCAAGGCGATCCTCGGCTTCTGGTATCACTTCGCCATCATGTTCGAAGCGCTCTTCATCCTGACGATCATTGACGCGGGGACGCGGGTGGGCCGATTCATGTTGCAGGACCTGCTCGGGCACGTCTACAAGCCGCTGGGCCGCACGAGCTGGATGCCGGGCGTGATCGGAACGAGCGCGGTGGTCGTTCTCGCATGGGGGTACTTCCTCGTTCAGGGTGTGCGCGATCCGTTCGGTGGCATTAACTCTTTGTGGCCGCTGTTTGGCATCTCGAACCAGTTGCTGGCCGCGGTCGCGCTTTGCGTGGCAACGACTGTCCTCCTGAAGATGCATCGCGCACGATACATGTGGATCACCTGTGTTCCCCTGGCCTGGCTGGTGGTGGTGACGTTCACCGCCGGGTGGCAGAAGATCTTTTCTCCGTTGCCGCGCGTCGGTTTTCTGGCGGAGGCGGCCCAGCTTCAGGCGGCGCTCGATGCCGGGGCCGTGGCCGCCGCAAAAGTGACGGAGACGAATACTCTTATCTTTAACGCGCGTCTCGATGCGGTGGTCTGCGGAATCTTCCTGGTGCTGGTGAGCTTGATTCTCATCGATTCGGTCCGTCTGTGGGTGGGGATACTGCGAGGCACACGAGAGGCGAGGATAACGGAGTCCCCGTTTGTAGTTTCACGTCTGCGTCCGGAGGAGATATGAAACGGCTGCGCACGTTCGCCAGAATGGTCGTCGGGCTCCTGAGGGAACTGAGCGACGAGAGTGCATACGAGCGCTACCTTGCAGCACACGGCCGGGAGCATTCCAGGGAGGAATGGCGCCGTTTCTCCGAGAAACGGCTGCGAATGAAATATTCGAAGCCGAAGTGCTGCTGAGAACGCCCTTGCTTTATCAGAGGCCCGGAGGCTCATCGTCCCGGCGCCAGGAATACCCGTTCCGAAAAACAGTCAAAATGTGCGAAGCTCCGTCCGGCCCCAGTTTTCGCCGGAGACGTTGGATGTGGACGTCAAGTGTCCGCGTGCGCGTTCCGCCACGGTAACCCCAGATAGTTTCCAGCAGGTAGCCTCGCGACAGGCAACGTCCCTCGTTCAGCCTCAGGATCCCGAGCAGTTGTGCCTCTTTCCGTGTAAGCTTCTTGTGTTCAAAGACTTGGCCGTTTCTTGCGGCTTGCGGTTGCATTGCGCCACCGGACGGAATGGCAGAGCCAAGCATCACGCGGTCTCCTTTACATTTGTATCTACTGTATCTACGGACGGCCAACGGAAACGTCACGGAGAAACGTCGCTGACCACGATCGCCCACTCAAGCCGCAACTTGGACGATCCTGCTCCCGGAGACATCTACCGCCAAAAGCGAGGCGTTTTCTTTTCCTTGGCGAGAACGGTTAGCACGGGACGATAACTAAAGGACTAAAAGAGGTAGCCGAAAGATAGGGGCCGTGGTTGGAATCCGGTGCCTTATTCTTGGGTGTGTTCTGTTCGACCGCCGTTGAGAGAAGACGCGGAAAGCGTTACCTGCTTCGTTTGGCCTGCCGTGTGACCTCGCCGGACGAGCGCTTTGCGGAGATTCAGGGAGCGACGACCGACATCAGCCGAACCGGGGTCCGCGTCGTCTTCAAGGACACTGCTGCAGTGCCGGCATTTCGCATCGGGGAGACCGTATGCGTCCTGATGGACCTGCCCCAAAGCCCCTACTTCACCCCGCGTGTACTCGAGTGCATCGGCAGAGTGGTGCGGGTCGGAGACACCGATCCGGCGGGGCCGGCGGTCGCTTTCGAAATTGTTCGGACCCGCGTTCGGGAGCGTGACGGACGGGTGGTCGAAGGAGATGCCACAGCGAGCTTGCTGCAGTGAACGCTGGGCCTGTTATTCTGGCGGATTCGATTTATGCGGAGCGGGCCTTGGCAGCCGCGTCCGACGCTGCCGTTCCCGGTGGTTTGCCATGCACCGGCCCTTCGCTGTCCGCGGGCTCCACTTCCACCTCGACTGCGTTCCGGTCCCGTGAGACGAAGCGCAGAACGCTGGACACTGGAATGCTGACAAGTAACGGCGCCTCGGTCACGGGCTCCGCGAACAACGGCGCCCGGACACGCTGTGTCGCGATAGCGGCTGCCGTTGCGGAGGACGTGAAACCCACAATCAGGATCGAACCTTCCGGAGTCTTGTGAATCTCGAACAGCCCTGGCTGTTTCGCCCGAAGAACCGGTGAATCGCGGCTGGCCGGCAGCATGGTGAAACCGTACGCGCCATCTGGGAGCTTGCCAAAGCCGAACCCATCCTCCAGTTGTGTCAACGGTCTCACCTTGTGCCGTGCCCGCAGGGCTTGGCGCTTCGCTTCCACCGGATCCAATCCGTCGTCGATCCTGGCCGCTACCGGCGCCTTGGGCGCGAGGCTGCCACGACGCATCACCATCAGGCAAATCAGCGCCGCAATCAGAAAGATCAGCAGCCAGATAAGAGCGACTATCCAGCTTCGGTAGGCCCCGATGGACGCAATACTGGAGCTAACAACTGCGAAGATCTCCTCCATGCCGTCTGCGCTCCGATGCCTCGCGGTCCAGCCCTAACGGACGATTCGGGCCGGTTCCTTGCGGGCGGTCCGAGAAACACGGACAAGCCGGCCCCCACCTGAACTGAGGTGTGTGGATTTCTTGTATGAGCACCGGCTACCCAGATTATGGACGCGCGCCCGGCGCTCGTCAAGGGCCAGAAAAGAATCCGGCGAAGAATTGTACCGCGCGAGAGATCATGCCCTTCAATGCGGATATACTGGTCTGTTTCGAAAGGAGAGTTAAGTTGATGACGCCTATAACCAGAAGGGGGATGCTGGGACTCTCAGGGCTGCTCGCCACCACGTGCTGGAGGAGCGGCGCTCTGGCAAAGCCTCTCGGTCTGCCCATCGGCCTACAGCCCTACACCGTCCGAAGGGAATTGGCACAGGACTGCGAGGGTACACTGCGGAAGATCGCCGCGATCGGTTACCAGGAACTCGAAATCGGCGACCCGTTCTACGGACAAGAGAACGATGGACTTCGTAAGTTACTGAAATCACTAGGCATGACGACCTCGTCTGCCCACTATGGCTATCCGAAGGACGGTTCTGAGTGGGCCAAGAGCATCGAGCACGCCAAGATGTTCGGCATAAAGTACATGATCACATCGGCGCCCTCGGAGTGGCGCAAGAGTCTCGACGGCTGGAAGCGGGCTGCGGAGCGGTTCAATGAGCTCGGCGAACAATGCCGCAGAGCCGGGGTGGCGGCCGCCTATCACAACCACCATTTCGAGTACGTGGTACTCGACGGCAAGGTCGCTTACGACGAGTTCCTGAGGCTGACCGACCCCAAGCTCGTCTTCATGGAGCTCGACTGTTTCTGGACCACCTTTGCCGGCAAGGATCCGGTCGCGTACATGGAGAAGTACCCGGGCCGGTTCCCGCTGCTGCACATCAAAGACCTCAAACCGGGGTTTCCGCCGAGCACGGACGCGGTCAAAGGGAAGCCGTACGCCGAGGTTGGCAAAGGAATCATCGACTGGAAGCGGATCTTCCAGGCGGCGCCCAAAGGCGGCATTCGGTTTTACTACGTCGAGCAGGACGAATGCGACCGGCCGCCCATTGAGAGCATCCGGATCAGCCACGACTACCTGAATGAACTGAGCGTTTAGCCAAACTGCGGATCGCGGTAACATCGGGAGGCCGCGATACGCCTTATGTGCATGACACCCAGCAGGATTCTTGTTGTTTTCACCCTCGTTGCGGTTATGGCGGGCATCACTCTTGCCGCCGACGTGACCGGAAAGTGGACCGGCCAGGTTCCGGGCCGCGACGGCCAGATGCGCGAGGTGACCTACACATTCAAGGTGGACGGAGAGACTCTCACCGGCAGCATGACGGGCTTTCGCGGTCAGGATCTTCCGATCTCCGACGGCAAGATCAGTGGTGACACGCTGTCCTTCGTCGTGAAGGCCGA
>DATIFQ010000537.1:0-17327 GCA_035455185.1 Bryobacteraceae bacterium
CTGGAGCGCTCATGCCGCTACGTTCACCACGTTCGACGTCCCGGGCGTTCGCGGCAGCTTGGTCCAAAGCATCAGCCCGGCGGGTGAGATCACGGGATCCTACGTGGACGCGAGTTTCGTGGTGCACGGCTTCCTGCGGGCCCGCGACGGCACCTTAACCACGTTCGCCGCCCCGGGCGCTAATTTCACCAAGGCCGTTAGTATCAACCCGGCGGGTGAGATCACGGGATCTTACGTGGACGGGAGCTTCGTGTCGCACGGCTTCCTGCGGGCCCGCGACGGCACCTTAACCACAGTCGATGTCCCGGGCGCTAATTTCACCACCGCCGTTAGTATCAACCCGGCGGGTGCGATCACAGGATCCTACGTGGACGCGAGTTTCGTGTTGCACGGCTTCCTGCGGGGGCCCGACGGCACCTTCGCCACAGTCGATGTCCCGGGCGCTAATTTCACCACCGCCGTTAGTATCAACCTGGCGGGTGCGATCACGGGATCCTACGTGGACGCGAGTTTCGTGTTGCACGGCTTCCTGCGGAGGCCCGACGGCACCTTCACCACATTCGATGTCCCGGGTGCTGTTCACACTTACCCCGTTAGCATCAACCCGGCGGGTGCGATCACGGGGTACTACCCGGACGCGAGTTATGCGTTTCACGGCTTCCTGCGGGCTCGCGACGGCACCTTGACCACATTCGATGTCCCGGGCGCTGTTCACACTTATCCCGCTAGCATCAACCCGTCGGGTGCGATCACGGGATCCTACATGGACGGAAGTTTCGTGGTGCACGGCTTCCTGCGGGCGCCCGACGGCACCTTGACCACATTCGATGTCCCGGGCGCTGTTCACACTTACCCCGCTAGCATCAACCCGGCGGGTGTGATCACGGGGTCCTACGTGGACGCGAGTGTCGTGTTGCACGGCTTCCTGCGAAGCCCGTGAGCGCGCGCCTTAGTGGCCGGTGTCAACTCTTGGGCGCAATTTCACTGCCGACTTCCGCGATCCGGCTTTATTGGATAGACCCCCACGCAACGAATCCCCTCTTACATAAGGTCGCTCCGTGACTTGGATCTGCTGCTGGCTGCGACCAGGACCTGGATGCCGCTCGCGGAACACTCGGTCGTGGGCTTACTTCTGCCGTGCCAAGCGGTGAGAGCAGCTTTACAAGCCGCTCCGGCGCACCACGATTGCAGCAAAAGAGTTTAGTTCGGTGTCGGGCAGGTTTCCCGTGAATACATCGCGGCCCAAACTGCGAAAGTCAGGCTAGCGCTAGGCTAGCGCCGCCACGTTAGCCGAAAGTGATATCGACCAGCACCGCCCTTGAGGTCGGTGACCTGCACAGCGGCAGTGTTGTCGTTTGCGATGGAGGGTTGATCGAGGAGCGTCACCTCCCCCCGGCCGTCCTTCTTCTCCACCTTGATCTCCTTGAGCGGGACTGAGGGCAGCGGCTGCGAAAACGAGAAGCGCTCGACCTGGACGGGGGCTCCGCTCAGGACCTCCGCGTACCCGCGGTCGCCGCGAATGCGCAGGACTACCACGCCGTCGACACGTCCGCGAAACTCGAAGAGGCCCTGGCGGTCCTGTTTGTATTTCGACGGGTCATTATCGGTCGAGGTCAACTCCGTGCCCGCCGGGGGGTGGCCGGGATACCTCGGGTTCGCGGAGGCCGGCGCCATCGCCTCCCATTTCCAGCGCAGGCGGGCGTGATAACGGCCTTCCCCGACCTTGGAATCCTCAATGCGGAGCCGGACCGTGTAGTCGTTGTCTTGAGACGGCTGCTCCAACAGGGTTACCTTTTCGCGTCCACCCTTTTGCTCCATGCCGAAGAACCGGAAGGTCCCACGAGGTATCGGCTGCGTCAGTTCCGAGCCGTCATCCCGTGGGGGCCTTCCGCTACGAACCTCGTACCGAATGCGGTCCCCCTGGAGGGATACCTCGACCGTTCCGTCGACGTAGAGCCGGAGATCGAGCTGGCCTTCACTAGCATTCGGATCATAGTTCCCACTCTGGCGCGGAATGATCTCCTGAAAGGTTGCTTCCGTGATCACTGCCGGCGCCAATACCGGCGCCGCCCCCGGAGCGGCGGTTTGGAGGTACGGATTGAAAACGTACTCCAGGGAAAAAGGCTCATCCGCCGAAAAGCGCAGATTTCGCGAGACAGCGTAAGCCGGGTCTAACCCCCACTGTCCCGTGGCAAGGATGTTCTGCTTTTGGGTACGCTCGTCGTGCCAGCCCCAGAAGGGCTTGGCCTTGTTCGATGCTTCCTTGCGGCCAAGAAAGCTGCCGGCAATCTTCTCGTACGAGGTTCCTGGCCTTCCGCCCAGAGGCTGGTAGACGAAATATTCGTCGAAGGTTCGATCGTTGCGGCCGCTACCCTCCTGCGCCCTCAACCACCACTGCTCGTAGATGGGCAACAGATCGTAGCCAACCCGGCGGTCGTCGGCGCACCTCGGCTTCTCGGAGGCGCCTGTGTACAGGTAGGTCACCCCCGTGCTCGCGGTGAATTCGTCCCGCTCCAGGGAATACCGCGAATGGCTGTCCTGGGAACCGTAGATGCCGTGGCCGCCGGCCTCGACGAACACCACCGGGTGGGACTGGTCGAGCAGCTCCACATTGCCATCGATGTCGTGCACGCCGTCTTGCACGCGGCGGTCGGCGCGATAGGAGTAGATGTTGTTATGGGCCAGCGTTTCCATGGTCTCCAGCCGCCCGAACGCCGATCCGTCTTGCCGCACCGTGAGGATCAGTCCCTCGTTGTCGTCCTCGTGACAGGAGCCGGCCACGCACTTGTCCGAATAATCGCGCGGGTGGAACAGGTTATAGATCAGGAACCAATGGGTCTGGGTCTCCATGACAGTGTAGTAGACATAGGCTTGCGAGGCGCCTTCGTTGAGCGCATCCCAGTTGTTGTCGCCCCGCCAATCGCCATCGTAGTCAAAACGCGCGAGGAAGTCGGCCTTGGGCTGGAACCAGGTTTCCTGCGCGATGAACGGTGCGTAATGCTCGGCCCATTTCCGGTACTTGTCCCGCGACAAAGGCTCGGAGGGAAACGAGACCTTCTCCGGTTTCCGGTAGGAAGGCGCACCGGGATCCACCCGGATCGTAACGGTTGCCGTTTTGCCCTCCCGAGAAGCCTGAACCTGGTATTTTCCCGGCCGTTCCGGCGCGGTGTAAAGGACGGCGTCTTGTAAGATGAAGGTCTCTTGGGTTCGGCTCAGGATCCGGCGCAACCCCTCCTGTTGGTCTCCGTAGAACGGTTCGTCCTCGCTTCCCTGATAGCGGAACGGTCTCGACAGCCAGCCTCCACCCCGGTCTGCTACCTGAAACTCGGCGCTACCCTGGAGACGAACCCGCTTCGGTTTGCCTTCGAGGTCGGGCGGCTCACCATAGATCAACACCTGCAAAACGGCGGTCTCGAAGGGCCGGATCGTTGCGTTCTCCGGATCGGTTTTGATCCTTATTTCCGACACCTTGACCTGAGCGCCAGCGACGGCGCTCAACAGGAAGGTTGCGGCGAGAATTCTCGCCCCCATTCGCAGGTTCATCGTCCCCTCTGAATTCGAGCCCATGGGTCCTCCAGCGGTGTCAATAATGAAGACCTTCTACCTCAACTCGGCGACGGTGACCGGGGCGCTAAGCGCAAAGTCCAGCACGCTTTCGCTCGGGATTACGGCGGGATCGCCGTGTGTGGCTAGCACCACGCCGGTCCCCGCCCCAGCGCCGGCGGCCGCGCCGATGGCCGCACCCTTCCCGCCTCCGGCAATGGCCCCAATGGCCGCGCCTACGCCGCTGCCAATTCCGATTTTCGCGGCGTCCTTGCCCTTGGTGGCTCTCGCCTCGCGCGTAATGGTGCTGGTCGAAATCTCGACGACATGACCGCCGGCTGTATGCAGCCGCGTCAACTGAACAGCCAGGCTGGCGCGGTCCTTCACCCGCCCGCCTTTATCCGCCTCGACAATCCTGCCCTGCACCACCGCACCGTTCGGAGCGATCTCGCGACCGCCATAAACCAGGGGCTTCTCCAGATGCGCGGTGAACGTTTGCCCCGCCTCCTGCGTATTGGTGGACAAAGCGGTCGTGGTTCGCACGGTGAGGGGGGTCCCTTCCGGCAGGGTCACGGTATTAGCCGGAAGCTTCGCCGTGCGGGTAACTCCGGAGTCGCCGCCCCGAGCGCCAGTTGTCTTCTCTGGCGCCACGACATCCTGGGTTGGCCCGGTATCCTTGTTGCATCCTGCCTGGACCAGAACGGCCACGAGGGCCAAGCCCACGTGCACCATCGCGTTCAATCTCATATCAACATCTCCTTCGGCGCGCCATCAGGTGGCCAGTTCGGCAGGCTGCGCCAAATCACAATCCGAGCGGAAACGCTCCTGACAGGCGACGCAACGGACTCCTCTTGGAATCGCCTCGAGGCGCCTACCGGAAATGACGGAGCACGTCGCCTGCCAAAGGTGCGCTTATGCTCAAGAGAAAAATATCCGGTCGCAGCGCTCATCAGTAAGAGAACCGTCCCACGGTGAAGAAGACCTTCTTCTCGCCGCGCTCGCCGAAGCTGCCGCCAAAAAACACGACTCCGACGGGGGTTTCCCTGATCAGGCCGACCACACCGTCGTTGAACGGTCGCGGTGGATCGCCAGAGGTGAACGCGTTCCCGATTTCGTAGCCCAGCATCGCCCGAAAACTGCTCGCGAACGACAGCTTCTCCTTAGACAACGGAGTGCTGGAAGGGACACTGTCTCAACCCGGTTCCGCCGCCAAGATGTCTCCCGATTCGGGAAAATGAACCCGGCTGGCATGAATACGCCTGTCAAGGAGGTGATTGGATCGGTAGCTCAGGTTGGCAACCAGGACCACAAGAAACGTTGTGAGACTGCGAGTGTTCCTGGCTAGCCGCAGCATCCGGCGAAGGATCTGCGGATACGAGTAAAAGCGATCGTTGAACCGGTTTACCTCCTCCACCACTTCCGCCCAGGTAAGGTTCCTGTAGTCGGCCACCGGATAAGTCAGAGTGTAGTACTTCCAATCCCGTGGGTAATCGTTCGACCGGATCCTCCCCTCGCGCTCCATTTGAGCGTAGAGCTTGGTTCCGGGAAGCGGAGTAAGGATCAGAACGTTGGCGGCGTCGATGCCGTATTCCCTGGCTGCGCGAGCGATCGTCTCGCCGATCCCCCGCTGGTCTGTATCTATCCCGATGATGAACGAGCCCACAACACACATGCCGTGACGTTGAATCCGGCGGACCGACTCGCGGAAGTCTCTCCCCTTCTGGAGGTTGAACTTCTTGCCTACGGACATCAGCCCTTCCACGGTGGAGGATTCGAACCCGATGAATACACCTTGGCATCCCGAACGGGAGGCGAGATCAAGCAGTTCCTCATCATCCGCGAAGTTGATCGTGGCCTGGCAGATCCAAGGCCGGGTCAGCCCTTCACGAATCATCGCTCGGAAGAGTTCCTTGGAGTGTTCGAGATGGTCGCGGCGGGTACCGATGAGGTTGTCGTCCACGAAGAGGATGACCTTTTCCCGGATCAGCCGCAGTTCTCGAATGACATCGGTGACGGGCCGGTGTCGGAACGTACCTCCGTTGAACGCGGTGACGCTGCAAAAGCTGCAATTCAACGGACAGCCGCGCGTGGTTTGCACCGAGCCGAAGTAGTACCGTCCGTGGAGCAGGTCGTGGCGAGCGCGCGGAATTGCATCCATTGCGCTGATGCGGCCCTGATACACCCTGCGCAGGGCATGGCTACGCGCATCCGCCAGAACCTGCCCCCATACCGATTCCGCCTCTCCCGTAACCACCGCATCCGCATGTTCCAGCGCTTCATCGCAACAGAAAGTGGCATGGATGCCTCCCATCACCACTGGCACTCCCATCGCGCGGTACATTCCGGCGATTTCGTAAGCCCGCGGCGCCTGGGACGTGAAGGCCGTTATACCGACCAGATCAGGTTTGGGCAGGAGTCCGTAGTCGGCGTGGCTCAGGTTCTCGTCGATCAGTGTCACCTCCCAGTCCGGCGGCGTCAGTCCTGCCACCACGAGAAGCCCGAGCGGCTTCCAGACTCGATACGTGTTCAGACGGTTCCAGTGGACCTTGTTCAGGCTGACCACTGGATTGTCCGGATTCACAAGATAGAGTCGCATCTATTTCCTATCCGGTTTACCTAGCTTTCATCTGCGAGATGATCGGGGAATCGGTCTGAAACTCGCGGCACTTGCTGTAGCTGATTTCCTGTTCGACGTGCAGCACTTTCAGCAGTCCCAGACGGGCCGAGACGAATGCCCGCACTTGAAGCGGCAGCCAGACCTCGTCATTCACTCGGGTCAGTTCAAAGGCCGCGCGTGAGCCCTTGGCCACGCGGACCAGGAACAGCCCCACCGAGATGGTGTCGACGACTTCCGCCTCCGCTTTCACCAAGCGGTAGTCCTGCTTGTCCACCCAAAGCTTGCCCTGGAGATGGGTAAGTATCTCCGCCGTGCGGGACCGGGGCTGGTATCCCTGGCGCGGTGTAGCTTCAATCACGTACAGGCTGTTGCCATTCCACAGCTCTTCCCCGGCCAGCCGGAAGTCGAAAGCTTCCGGCAGCTCGCGCCAAGCCTCGCGCTGCCACTCCGGGCGCTTCTCGTACTCGGCTAGGCGTTGCGCCCGCTGCGATGCAGTCTCTTTCCGACGGTGGTCGGCGCTCCTGGCGAGTCTTTTCTGCTCCTTACTCTCTTCGCCCGGCGTTAACGGGCGGTCGTCACGCGCCGCCAGTCGCTTGTAGGGCGAGCCATCTAGAAGCATGACGTCGAAGGTCTCGACCTCCTTTGATTTCACCCGGCCCAGGGAGTCCAGGTACCGCAGATCCACCCGCTCCGAAAACATGTAGTTCCGGGCCACCCTCCAATTACTCTCGTCGGCTGCGACGGCGCGACGAATCATCTCACGGGCGTCCACCTGGCCCAGCAAGGCTGTCGCCGAAGCGAGGCCCAGCAGCAGCGCGCGCATCGTAGCCCGGATTGCCGTGCGGGTGTTCGTTTTCACGCGCGCGGTTCCTAGTAGGGTTGCGGTGTGCCGGAGGGGATGGCCGTTGTTCTTCACGGGTCACTTCTCCTTCTTACCTGGAATCTCCGGTTGTCCGGTTGTTCAAACCACGCGCTGCAATGCGGCCCCGGCCGTTTCGGGCGACTCACCTTCTTGCGCGGAGCGGGGCCTCTCAGCTTGGCCCAAGCACCTCAGCCGCCTCTTTGACCCGGTCCCGCAACTCCGCTCCGCGGCTGCTGACGTAGCCCTGCGCCGCGGCAGCCTTGGCCTTCATCCAGTTCTCGCCCTCTTCGACCTTGCGTCCGACGAGGCGACGCGTCGCAGCGCCGGAGCGTGGGGCAAGCAAGACCGTCACCGCGATGCCCGTTACCAACCCGGCCAGGAACAAGGGCAGTGCATAAGCTCTATTGCCGTTCATTTCAACTTTCTCCATGTTTGTGATCCTTCTATCCATGTAGCAATCCTGTGACCGCACTTATTCATGGAGGCCCTTGCGAGCGAACCCTGTATCCGCTACTTCCATTTCGACCGGCCAGACGTCGCGAATCGCATTCGCTCAACCAGATGGCGCCGGCGCAACCTGAAGGCGGCTGCGCAGCAGCGCCTGGGCGCGTCGCAGGCGCGTCTTGGCGCACCCTTCGCTGATTTCGAGCAGCGCGGCCGCTTCAGTCGTAGTCAACTCTTCGAACCTGCGCAGCAAAAGAACGGCGCGATAGGACTCCGGCAGCGCCCGCACGGCAGCTTCCAACCCTTCGCGCGTTTCCTTGTCCCGCAACTGCTGCTCGGGATCCCGCTCGGCCGAAACGACGGTTTCAAGCGGTTCGCCGGTGCAGCAGATGGGACTCAATTCATGCAAGTACGCCCGGCGGCGCACCCGAGACAGCGCGGCGTGAATGGCGATCCGAGTCAGCCAGGTGACAAAGCTCGACCGGCCCGCGAACTGCCGGATGAAGCGGAGAGCATTGTAGTGCGTTTCCTGCATCACCTCTTCCACGTCGGCTTCGTTGGACAAGATGCGACGCACGACGCGGCGCAAACGCGGATTGTAGCGGTGCACCAGCACCTCATACGGTGCGGTTTCCCCAGCGCGCACGCGCTCCAGGACCGCGTGATCGGGCGTTTCCGCGCCCCAGCGCCAGGAGGTTCCGGCGGCGCGGACTTCTGTTTCGACCTGGTTCATCCCTCCCCCCTCATTGCGAGCCGCGAAAGCTAGCCATACATGGTCATGTGACCGGGCATGGTCAAAGATCCTTGCCAGATATCCCCACGCATGACCGGAGCTTGCCGGGCTATCCGGGCCGCGTACAGCATCTGCCCACTCCTCCGATCAGCGTGCTATATCGTCCCACCGCCAGTGGTCGTGCGAGCGTGCGGCCTATCGCTTCTGACGTAGTCGGCGCCAGCCTTTCCGGTTGACGAGACATCCTGCGCTCCTGTCCGCTCCAGAATCTCCTTAGCGCGCCTTGTCCAGTCCGCATTGTCCGAATGCACGGAGAGAAGGATTCCGCCCTCTTTTACCCGGACCTCATAGCGCTTGGCCTCGTGTTCGGGAATCCCCATGCCAATCAGTGCGCCCGCTATCCCGCCTACCGCACCGCCTACGCCCATTCCTGCAAGGGCCGCCATGATAGGACCGGCGGCGATAAAGGGACCCAAACCCGGTATCGCCAGGGTGCCAATGCCGACCAACCATCCCAATGCACCTCCCAGCACCGCTCCGGTTCCGGCGCCCGCGGCAGCACCCTCTGGAGCCTTGGTGCCTTTGTGGTGAGCGAAGTCCTTGGAGCCTGCTTTTTCCGGAAATAGTACGGAAATATCCGTATTCCGAAATCCAGCCTCCTTCAAGACGTCGACGGCGTTCTCCACGCTGGAGTAATTGGGGTAAACACCCAACACTGCTGTGTTCTTCCGAGCCATGTTGCACTTCTCCTTATCTGGTCTTAAGTTCAAGTTCAGAACCGCGACCGCTACAATAAAATGGATGCCTCGCCGCCACCGGTAGTGTGGCGGTCGTCATCCAACAATCCCCCGCTTCTGTTGTCGCCCCCTCGCCATGCTGTCAGGACGCTCGAAACACTTCCAAAGGTCACATGTTTCAGGAGTGACTTTCACCACGGGCTGCTAGACAATAGACCGGCGTCCCCGCATCAGATTGACGGCGATCATCACCAACGCCAGGACCAGCAACACGTGCACAAAGCCGCCCATGGTATAGGAAGTGACCATTCCCAGCGCCCACAGCACAAACAGAATTACGCAAATTGTCCACAGCATGTTCTTACACTCCTTTTGTCTATCCTGCTACCGATATCTAGTGTGATAATGGCGCCCGTTGCGAGTGATCCCATGATCCACTGCTCCCACTTCGAGCGGCTGCTCCAGACGGAACGTCAGCAAGGACTCGGCAGGAACCTTCACAGTCCTGCCGCGGGTCAGGACCTGCGTGCCGGCTCCCGCTCCCGCCCCCGCCGCCGCACCGATCGCAGCGCCCTTGCCTCCGCCGGCAATTGCTCCAATGATGGCGCCCAGCGCCGCGCCGCCGCCGATAAACTCGGCGGTCCGCTTGTTCTTCCCGATACCGTCCCGCTGTCCGCCACTCAGGCGGCTTGCATCCGCGGTTACCGCATACCGCTGCCCGTTCACGGTAACCGATTCCAGATCGAGCGTCAGATCTTTATTCGAGGCCTTCCTCACGATCAACTCGGCGTTCGATCCTGTGGGGATGGCAACGGTGCCATTGGCATCCATGACGTCCTGATTCACAACGCCGGAGAACACCCGGCCATCGCTCTTCTTGACGTCGATTGTTTCGTTGGTCCGCACCGTAATACTGGTTCCGGTGCCGATCGTTCTCACTTGGGCCACAGCCAGCGTCGCCACGGCGAGAAGTCCCAATAGTCTCTTCATGATGAATCTCTTTTGCCGGTTACCGATCCACGCGAACCGAGTACAGCATCTGCTGGAACGTGTTTTCGTAGCTCTGGAAATCGCGCTCCGGGGCTGTGAAGACGAGAAACAGCAGGCCCTCGGGGCGCGGCAGAGTGATCAGCCAGTTGGTCTCGCGACCCCCGCCCTGGATGGGCGAATCGTTCGAGAGGTACGTTGAAAGCCCGCGTACGTTGTTCACGTCGATGTCCTCGTGGGAGCGAACCACACGCATGTTCCGGTTGGACAGGCGGAATTCCTGGACCAATTGGTTGGTGGCTTCTGCCAAGTAAGTCCCGGAGTTCTGCGCGGGGCCCTGCAACTGCCGGCCGTATTGGTCCACGCGCGGCGGCTCGAAGATGTTCACGATGACGCCGTAAGCCAGGGCCTGATTGCCTTTGCCGTCATCGACGAGCCCGCCTCTTGGTGCGATGGTCGCGGCGTCGCCCTGCCCGTAGGCTTGCCAGTTGTCCGGGCGGTTCATGCGCAGCAGCGAATTCTCAAAACTCACGAAGCGATCCGAGGGCCAGTCCGGCCGGCCAGGGGTGCCCTGCTGTTGCTGGCTTTGGAGCTGGTTGGGTCGCGGCGCAGGCAAAGACTGGGCGTAGCGCTTGATCTGATCGAATTCCCGAGAATCGGTATTGTACCCGCGCTGCGAGCCGCCAAGGTTGGCCACTTCCTCGTTCACGCGCTCGGTGCGGCGGTCCGGGCTGGGGTGGCTGCTGAAGAACGCGACGGGCTGCCCGCTCTTATCCTGCGCCTGAATCTTCTCGAAGAATTGAGCCATGGCCCGCGGGTCGTAGCCGGAATCGTACAGGATCTGCGAGCCCATGACGTCGGCCTGGGTCTCGGCTGTGCGCGAGTACTTCAGCAGGACGGAATTCACCGCGAAGCCCGCACCGAGCTGCGCCAGGACGGCCCCCGTAGAGTTGCTGCCCAGCATGCCACCCAGGATCGACAGCGGCATCTGCGCGGCGGAGGCCTTGCTGGCCTGGTTTGTGCCGTGGCGCAACGCCACGTGGGAGGCTTCGTGCGCCATCACTCCGGCCAGTTGCGCTTCATTGTCGGCGGCTTCAATCACGCCGCGGTTGATGTAGACGGGCCCGCCGGGCAGGGCAAAAGCGTTGATCGCCCGATCGTTCACGGCCTTGTACGCATAGGGAAACTTGTAGCCGGGCGCATGCGCCGAAAGTCGTTGGCCCAGGTTATTCAGGTAGTTGTCCACCCGGGAGTCCTTCAACATGGGAATTTGCTGCTCGGCGTCCTTTGAAACCTGCTGGCCCACCTCGACGTCCTGCTGCGGCGAGAACATGTTCCAGCCGGGCTTGAGCTGTGTGCGGCCAGCCCCCGAGTTGGGGGTCACGTAGTTGGGACGCACGTTGCCGCTCGACGCCCCGCCCTGGTTTCCGGACACTCCCCGAAAAGTGAATTGCTGGTTCGATTCGCCGTTGCTGTCGTAGATCTGGACCCGCGCTCCGTCCGAGCTCGTACCGCCCGGAATATCCAGCGTTTTGCCGAGTCGCGAGACGATGAGCGCGGTACCGTCTTTGCCCGTATCAAAGCGCCACTGTTGGCTGGAACCGCCGCTGAAGGCCGTGGCCCGCACGGGCGTGCTGTTGCGGGTTCCAACGGCTTCGAGCGCGTTTCCGTTCATCACGTTTCGCAAGGAATAGAAGCCGCCGCCGGCTGCCCGGATTTCCCAGGCCTGATTGTCGGTTCCCCGCGAGGAGAACTGGATCACGCTCGTCTGGTCGTTCCGGTCAAGATCGAGCACTTTGCCGGATTTCAAATTGGTGATTTCGTACCGGCCCGGGCCATTAAACCCGCCTTGCGCGCCCGCCTGATATGGGAGGCACAGCGCCCAGACGATTCCGGCTACCACAGCGACCGATGGCCCCGTTTTGAGAACTGAATCATGGAACTTGCGACTGTCGATCATGTTCATCTCCTATCTGCCTCCGCGCGGCGAGTGCTTTTCCACACGCCAAACCCACTTCATGCCATCGTGTAGTCGAGACGCGCCGGTCTTGGCCAATCCCGCGCGATCTACCGCGCCATCGCCGGAACGCAACCTTTCAGCGCCCAATGCGGTAGCCGCTCATATGTCCCCACACACCGACTGCCTGCAATACCCAAACGCCAACGGCAACCACGACGACTACGTTCAGAATCGTCTTGATGCTGGAGGCCATGGGAATAAAACGATTGATCAGCCACAACGCCACGCCGACCACGATCAACGCAATAACGAGATTTACCAAAGGCATGTTCTTACACTCCTGAAAGGTACGTAGCACTTGGCTGACCAATCGCCGGAAGCGACCCTACACGAAGAAAGTGGTGGACTCGCCAGGGCCCCGCAGCGACTCCGGCGGCCCAGCGGGAAGATCAGTCCTCGCTTCTCCAGGTAGGGAGAAGAACCTGGAACCGCATCGCTGAAGAAGGAAAACCTGATGATGTACATCTTCTAGTCCGGAATCGGGGCCAAGAAACTCGAAGGACGGGGCCGAACGGCTCCGTCCTTTTTCACTCTTGGGCTTTGGTTTTCTGCCCCGGGGTCGGGGCGATCAGATTCCTGCTCGCGCGCCAAGGCCCCGGCCGGTGGTCCGGAATTCGTGCTTCTCGATCTTCAGGGCGACGTTTGTGCCCTCGCAACGTACGACGCGGCCGCAAGCCACCAGTTTCAGGCCGCACTTCCCGTCGAGTTGGACCGGCCAACTGATGGAAAGCTCGATCCGCTTGCCCGGAGGCAAAGGTGCTTGCGCGTTGAACAACACTCCGGTGCTGCTGATGTTGATCGTCTCGCCGGTACCGATTTCGACGACGCCCTTCGAATTCCTCACCTTGTAACGCACTTCACGGACGATCGGAAACCAATCCGGCGGTGCCGCCGGCGCCTGCATTACGTCTGCTGACGACGCCGTACGGCGCTGCTCGGCGCGGGGACCGAACGCGATCCCAGTTCTGACGCAATTCATCTGAGCCTCTCTTCAATCAGATTTTCCCTCTTGAACTGCGAACTCGCACCAGTACACACGCAATGTCTTGTCTTGAACCACGATCAACGCAATGACGAGATTTACGAAAGGTATGTTCTTGCACTCCTCAAGACCTAAGCAAAGGCAATTCGCTGACCAATCGCCGGAAGCGACCCGAGACAAGGAAAGTGGCGGGCTCGCCAGGACCCAGCAGAAGCAAGTGTGCTGGCGCCGCCCGCGAGTCCATAGTCCTTCTGGCTTGCCTGAAGGCGCTCACACACACGCCGAAGGCAGTGCGTCTCCGCCTCCTGAACGGGCTGTGCGCGGTGGTCAGCCGTCAGGCAATCCTACGTCCCTGAATGATTTGGAGTACCACCACGACCAATGCGACGACCAGTAAGAGGTGCAGCAGGCCACCCATTGTGTAAGAGGTGACCAAACCCAGCACCCACAACACGAAGAGAACTACAGCAAGTGTCCAAAGCATGTTCTTACGCTCCTTTACACGAATCGTTCACTGCACGAATTGGTCCATACGGGAATCTGCGCCACTTCGAGGGCTGCAGCCCCCGATTCAGGGGTGGCCAGCCGGCAATCCGCCTGCTGCAAGATGCAGCACCTGCACTCGAATGCTCAATTTGCTGCACGTCGCTCGTTCAAGCCCCCTCTGAGAAGTTCAGATGGATTTCGTGCGCCGACTGCCAACCGGGCGGACATCGCAACGCGGGCAGTTCCTCCAACTGGCGATCGCCGAGCCGGGTGGTTTCACGAGAGTGCGTCAACGAGATATTCTGTTGCTTCGTACTTATCGCGGTCGGCAGCCTCCTGGCACTCGATACAAAGCGGCGCCCATGGCAAGGCAGCGAGGCGTTTTGGGCTGATCGCCCATGCGCACTCAATGCAGGTTCCAAAGGTGCCGTCGTGAATCCGTCGCAATGCGGCTTTTACGTCACGCAGCAGGGTGGACTGGCTGTCCACGTTTCGAATCGCCAGATCTCGTTCCGACGCGTACTGAATCTCATCCATTTGGTCCGCGCTCTTCTCGATTGCGATACCGTCCCGCTTTCGTAATACCTGAACCAGTTCAGCCTCTTTTCGTTCAAGGATCTTTTGGAACCGACGCATCTCGCTGTGTGCTATCTTCATGGCCATCCCCTTCGCCCGTGCGGGCAGCCTATCGTCCTATGCACGAGATGGTCCAGAACAGAACCCCGCTATTTCGGAGGCTAAGCCCGCTGGGTCAGGGTGGCGGACCGGGAATTCACCCGGGCCGAGGTGCAAAGGCTGCACCTGAAATGCGAAATTTGCCGACCCGCGATCTGCGAATGCCGGTTCTACAGTAATCCGTTCTCGCGCTCAGCCGCGAAACGAACAGCGGTCACGGCTGCCCAGCGGTACTGGCATCCGAATCCAGGGTCTCGCGCACTCTTTGCGCGAGTCCAACGGTTGTAAAAGGCTTCTGCAAAAACGCGGTTCCCTTCTGGACGCCCTCCTTGAGGACGACATCCTGCGTGTGCCCGGACATGAACATGACTTTCATGCCGGGCCGTAGCTTGAGGGCGGCTTCCACGAGTTCGCGTCCACCGAGTTCCGGCATGACCACATCGGACACAAGCAGATCGATTGGGCCCTCGTGGGTTTCGCACAGCGCCAGACCTTCCCGTCCGTTGCGGGCGTCGAGAACCACGTACCCGCTCGCCTCCAGAATTTTTCGTGCGAGCACGCGGACCATATCTTCGTCTTCCACCAGCAAAATGACTTCGGAGCCCTTCGGCGCCTCGGCAAGGCCTCCAGCCGGCCGCACTCCCTTGTCCACCGCCTCGGCGACTGCCGGCAGGAAGATGGTGAAGACCGTCCCCCGGCCTGGTTCGGACTCGCAACGAATAGCGCCACCGCTTTGCTCGACGATTCCCAGAACGGTGGCCAGCCCCAGGCCGGTTCCTTTGCCGGTCTCTTTCGTCGTGAAGAACGGTTCGAAGATGTGGGCCTGCATTTCCGCGTTCATGCCGACGCCGGTATCTCGCACGGCCATCGTCACGTAGCGACCTGGCGCAAGGTCTGGCTCGCTGGCATCGGCCTCCGGGAGGGTCACGTTGGCCGTTTCAATGGCCAGCGTGCCGCCGTCCGGCATGGCGTCTCTGGCGTTCAGGGAAAGGTTCATGATCGCGCGGCCGATTTCGCCGGGGTCGGCCCTCACTTGCCAGAGGGCGGGCGCGCAATTGATAGCCACCCTGATCCGTTCGCCCACCAAACGGCGCAGCATTCGGTCGAACTCCGCCACAATGACATTCAGGTCGAGAACCTTGGGCTGCAGCACCTGCCGCCGGCTGAAGGCCAGCAACTGTTGAGTGAGTAAAGCCGCCCGGTCGCCGGCTTTCTTGATTTCAAGCACCTGCTGGATAGCCGGCTCGTTGCCGGCCAGCGTATCGGCAAGGAGCTCGCTGTAGCCGATGATGGCCGTGAGCAGGTTGTTGAAGTCGTGAGCGATGCCGCCGGCGAGCCTGCCGACGGCCTCCATTTTCTGTGATTGGCGGAGATGCTCCTCGCTCCTGCGTAGGGCCTGCTGGGCCAGTTTGCGCTCGGTAATGTCGTCAACTGCCAGCAGAATCATCTTGAGATGATTGATGCGGCAGCCCCCGAGCACCAGGCTCCTGCGCCCCACGGTTGGAAAATGCTGCTCGACTTCGAAATCCGGGAACGAGTTGCCGCCCTGGAGAAGACCGTCCAGCGAATCCCGCATGCCGGGAAGGTCCCAACTGCCGCGCGACAGCGAATAGATGACCTGTCCCTCGGCTTCCAGCGGTGACGATTGAAACGTCCGGTAAAAGGCTCGATTCGCCATCCTGATCCGCAAATCCGGATCGAGCACCAACAACGGCTGGCGGACGGTTTCTACAATCGACATCGCGAAGTCGCGCGCCTGCCCGAGCGCCGCGTTTTTGGCCTGCAATTCATCGTTGACCGTGATCAGCTCCTCGTTGGTGGATTGCAGCTCTTCCTTGGCGGTCTCCAGCTCCTCGTTGAGGCTTTGCAGTTCCTCGTTGGCCGAAAGCGCCTCCTCTGTCGTGTTCTGGCTTTCTTCCCTGGATAACTGGTGCTCTTCCATCGCCGAAAGAAACCTCTGTTTCGCGTCGGCGAGTTGCTGTTTCAGCCTGGAGATCTGGCGGTCCCGGGCATCGGCTTCGGGAGGGGCGTCCGGCGGTTCGGTCTCGCGTCCGGCGGCGCCCGGCACGGGTTCGAAAAGGACAAGGATCGACCGCTTTTGACTGGCGTCCAACGGCACCGCCTCCACGTTCAACTCGCCGGCGCTCCCGTCGTGTTCGTACCGTACTCGCTCCTGCCGCGCCGGCTCGCCGCTGTGCCGCACCTGTTGGATCAACTTTTCGACATCCAGGAATAGTCCGGTGTCTGGGATCAGCTTCATAAGATTGAAGCTCAACTTTCCAACCGGCAGCGTTAGGTAGGGGCTGGCCTTGCCTCGAATCTCAGTGACCTCCAGGTCCCCGTCCACCACCACTCCGGCCGGGCTGTACTTCGAAAGGAGTATGCGATCGACCTCTTTCCGCACGTCCGCGCCGCCCCACAATTCCGGAGCCGGCGCCGCGGAGGCGCTGCCCGCCGGCGCCCCCCGGCGTGAACCACGGGCGGCCGCGTGAAACAAGTGCGGTTTCCTCGCCGTTTCCCGCTTGGCATAGATTCGGTGTTCGCGGTCGGCCACCGAAAACAGGTCGCCAGACGCCGCCGCCTCCGATGCGCCCAACATGAGAAAGCCGGTCGGCTTGAGCGCGTAGTGGAACAGCGGGATGATGTCCTTCTGTACACTTCCCAAGTAGATCAGCACGTTGCGGCAACTGATCAGGTCCAGCTTCGAAAACGGCGGATCGTCGATCAGGTTATGCCTGGTAAAGACGCACATCTCGCGCAGGTCCCTATTGATTTGGTAGCCGCCTTCGATCTTTGTGAAATAGCGGTTGAGGCGCTCATGGGTAAGGTCTGCCGCAATGTTCTCGAGATACCTGCCGGTGCGTGCCTTTTCAATTGCCGCCAGGCTGACATCGGAAGCAAAGATCTGTACCGGAAAGGTGGCGCCCGTTTCGTTCAGGTGTTCCTGTAACGTTATGGCAATCGAGAATGCCTCTTCTCCCGTGGCGCAACCCGCCACCCAGACGCGAATCGTCTCGTTCGCGGAACGGCCTTGCAGGATGAGGGGAAAGACAGCTTTCTTCAGGCGCTCGAACGATTCCCGATCGCGGAAAAAGCTGGTCACGCCGATGAGCAAATCCCGCTGGAGAGCCATCAGCTCACCGGAATCATTCTCCAGACGCTTTCCGTATTCCGCGAGCCCGTCGATATTGCGCAGGGCAAGGCGCCGCAGGATGCGGCGTTTGATCATCTTTTCCCGGTA
>DATIFQ010000538.1:0-7971 GCA_035455185.1 Bryobacteraceae bacterium
TGGTTCCGGCGGGCAGCGTAGCCATCGGCGGAACCCAGACCGGAATATATCCGCTCCCATCCCCGGGAGGTTGGCGGATTATAGGCCGTACTTCGTTACGGTTGTTCGAGCCACGCCGGCGGCCGCTGACGCTGATCGAGATGGGGGATCACGTTCGTTTTCGTCCTATTTCCGCGCGTGAGTTCAAAGAACTGGAGAGCCGGTCGTAACTATGCCAGGGTTGCGCGTGGTAGAACCCGGCTTCCTCTCAAGCGTTCAGGACCTTGGCCGATTTGGCTTTGCTCACCTTGGTATTTCTCCGTGCGGCGCCGCCGATACATTTTCGTTGCGAGCGGGGAACCGATTGACTGGCAATCTTGATTCCGCCGCAGCAATCGAAATGACGCTCACCGGAGGGACATTCATTTTCGAGCAGGAGACGGTATTCGCTATCACCGGTTCAGATTTCGGAGCGTCCGTGGGTGGCCGGCCCGTGACTTGCTGGGCGGCGACGCACGCGGAAGCAGGCGCGCAACTTCGCCTTGGCGGCGCGCGCGACGGCGCGCGCTGCTACCTTTGCGTAAGCGGTGGAATTGTGGTGGACGATTTCCTGGGCAGCGCGTCAACCGATCTCCGCGCCAATTTCGGAGGCCTTGAGGGGCGTCCGTTGAGGAAAGGAGATCGGCTGGAGATCGGACAGAGAGCGAATCCCATGCCTGGCGTCGATGCACGACCGCTCCGGTACTATGTCAGGCACAGCACGTTGCGAGTCACACGGGGGCCTCAAGCACGTTTATTCCCCTCGGACGCACTAGGACGCCTTTGCGATGGCGCTTACACCGTGAGTAATGACTCCAGCCGCCTCGGTGTCCGCCTTTTTGGTGGATCGATACGGGCTTCATCCCGGGTGCAGCTCCTGACCGAAGGAGTCTCGCTGGGTGCGGTTCAAGTGCCGCCTGACGGGCAGCCAATCATCCTATTTGTGGACCAGCAGACGACGGGCGGATACCCGAAGCTCGCCAACGTGATCCTGGCGGATCTGCCGCGGGTGGGGCAGTTAGCTCCGCGAAGTGAGGTGCGATTTGTGGAAGTCGATGTCGCCACGGCTCACGCGGCGCTGCGCGAGCGCGAAGCCCGCCTAACAGCCGTGTTGCGTGGTGAAGCGTGAGCAGCAAGGCCGCGTGGTGGCGGGACATCACCGGAAGCCAGTGGCGCACTCTAGTAGCTGCGCTCGTGGGTTGGATGTTGGACGCGATGGATATGATGTTGTTCACATTCGCCCTAAACCCAATTCGCGCTGAATTTCAATTGACCGGGAGCGGAGTTGGCAGCGTTGCTGCGGCGGCATTACTGACATCGGCCGCAGGGGGCATACTATTCGGGTTTCTTGCCGACCGCTACGGGCGTGCTCGCGCATTGAGCTGGTCGATCCTGATCTACTCGTTTGCCACGGCGCTGACGGCGACCTCACGCTCGCTTGAGGAGCTACTGATTTGGCGAATGTTGCTTGGTATAGGGATGGGGGGCGAGTGGTCGGCAGGAGCGGTCCTCGTTGCAGAAACCTGGCCGGCGGAGCATAGGGGCAAAGCGATCGGGATCATGCAGTCGGGGTGGGCGGCAGGATACCTGCTGGCGGCTCTGCTGTCGGCGGCCATCCTGCCCTCGTATGGATGGCGGTGGTTGTTCCTGCTGGGCGCACTGCCCGCCCTGTTGGCAGTCTGGATACGGCGCCAAGTAGAGGAGCCCAAAGGCTGGCGCGTGTCGAAGAAAGGTGGTGGCGGGATTTCCTTGTCGCTCGTTGCGGTACGAGGTCGTATCCTACGTGCTTCGCTGCTGACCACCTGTGTTCTCTTCGCGTATTGGGGACTGTTCACGTGGCTGCCGGCTTATCTGGGCACAGCGCGGGAGCTAGGAGGGGCCGGCCTGAGCATCGTAAAGACATCGGCCTGGATGGTCCCGGTTCAGATTGGGGCGTTGTTTGGGTACCTGAGTTTCGGCTTTCTAGCGGACCGCTTCGGGCGCCGGCCGGTTTTCATCACTTTCGTGTTGGCGGCGGCTGTGCTTGTGCCGGTTTATGGCTGGTCGGCGCGGTGGGTTGGTGTTCTGCTGGTGCTAGGGCCTCTGATTGGCTTCTTTGGGCACGGATACTTCAGCGTGTTTGGGGCGATGCTTGCCGAACTATTCCCAGTAAGGATCCGTGGCACGGCGCAAGGTCTCTCTTACAACGTGGGGAGAGCGGCGAGCGCACTGGCGCCGGTTGCGATCGGGATGCTCGCCGACCGCTTTGGGATCGGGCCAGCGCTAGCGTTGACTTCGGCCTTCTTTATTGCCGGCGCGGGACTGATTCTGTGTCTCCCTGAAACCAAAGCGGTCTCCCTTTCATAATGGTGGGGAAAATGCGGCTATGGCTGAATTCCGACGTGGGTGAACGGCCCGAGGCCTTGCTGGACGGGAGCGAAGAGGAGTTGATACGTCTGCTGGATTGGGCGAACATTGCCTGTGGCGGCCACGCCGGCGATGAGGCATCAATGGCGCACGTCGTGCGGTTGTGCCGGAAGCACTGCGTGCAGATAGGTGCACACCCGAGCTACCCGGATCGAGAACGTTTCGGCCGCGCCGTTGTCGACCTGCCCGGGCAAGTGATTTCGCAGTTCGTGTTTGAGCAGGTCAAATCGCTGGACACCGTCGCACGGGCCCAGGGCGAGCAAGTGCGGCACATCAAACCGCATGGGGCACTGTACAACCGGGCGGCCAGGGATCGGGCGGTGGCGCTTGCGATTGGTGAGGGCGTGGGCCGCTGGAACCGGAAGGCGGTGCTGGTCGGCCTAGCAGGCTCCGGCATGCTGGATGTCTGGCGGGAACAGGGCTTTTCCATTGCGGCCGAGGCTTTTGCAGACCGCCGTTACGAGCCGGACGGTTCGTTGCGGGCACGATCCTTTCCCGATGCGCTTATAACGGACCCGGCAGAAGCCGTCGCGCAAGCGCTGCTGGTCTCCGGGGGCCGGGTTCGCGCCTGGGACGGCAGCGAGGTTGCGGTAAGCGCGGGGACGATCTGTATCCACAGCGACACGCCGGAGGCGCTGGCAATCGCGCGAGCAGTTGATGGAGTGCTGCGGCACGCATAGAGCCGTCGCAGCATCGTTCTCGCGGCGCCGCCTCGGCATGGTCTGCACGCCGGCCAACTTCGCCCTGTTTCCGTGCACGCTGGGATACCTGCTGCTCTACGCCGGATGGGTCCACGCGCGGCAGGTGAGAATGGCGATGCGAGGCGGGTAAAGCGAAGCCTGACGGAACCAAAAAAGAATAATATTTAACGTTCCACGGTGACGGGCACGGTTCCCCACCTCTTGACATCGGCCCCGTGCGTTGACTACGATTCTCGACGCATTCTCGACACAGGCAGCTTGGAGGTTGGAATGAACTGTTCCTTGCAAATGCTAAGAAAGTCTCTCCTCCTGCTGGTTATTGCCAGCATCCCATTGGCGGCCCAGACCGGCAACGGCATCGTTCGAGGTACCGTGCTGGACGCGACAAAGGCCGCCATTCCATCGGCGAAAGTAACCCTGACGAATACAGCGACGGGCATAGCGCGCGGCGCACAATCGTCGGCTGTCGGTATCTACTACTTTGGCGCGGTTCCCGTCGGCCCGTATACCTTGGCCGTCGAGGCCCAGGGCTTCAAGAAATGGTCGGGCACACTCACGGTCGAGGTCGGCCAGGTGGTCGTGATCGACCCATCCCTGGAGGTCGGCGCGCTTGAGGCCACGGTCGAGGTCACGGGCGCCGCTCCCGTCCTGACGACCGAGGGCATGCAGGTTGCAGACGTCAAAGACGCCTTGCGCATCCAGATGTTGCCGCTCAACGGGCGCGTGATCACCAACCTGTTCAACCTCACGCCCGGCGTCGAGGGCGGCGGCAACCCCCGGGTCAACGGCATGAAGGTCGGGTCCGCTGAGATGTTGCTCGATGGAATTTCGCTGGTTGACCGCTTCGGCGGCGGCATCTCGCGTGTGACCCCGAGCCTCGATACCATTCAGGAGTACCGCGTGGAGACCGCCGGTTCGGGAGCGCAGTACTCCCGTCCGACGACATTCACGATGGTAAGCAAGAGCGGAACCAACGAAATCCACGGCGCGGCTTTCTGGACGCACCGCAACAACTTTGGCGGCCTTCGTGCCCGCCAGAGGCAGGACACTGCCGTCGATCCGGTGACAGGAAAGTTCGTGCAGAGCCAGTACATCCGCAACGAATACGGTGTCTCGGCCGGCGGGCCGGTCATCAAGAACAAGACGTTCTGGTTCTTCTCCTATGAAGGCCAGAAGGAACGCCAGGGCCGTTTTGCGCGGACCCAGGCTCCCACTGACGCCATCTGGAACGGCGACTTCAGCACGATGACGGACTACGACTACAACCCGATCACTATCTATAACCCACTGACGACCAACGCCCAAGGCGTCCGGACGCCGTTTGAGGGCAACAAGATCCCGTCCAACCTGATCCAGCCGATCGCCGCGACAATGCGCAGTATTTCGGCGGCGCCCACCGATCTGACGGCGGACCCGTGGACCGAACCGAACTTCACGGCTTATTACCCGAACAAGGCCGACGTGACGATGTATACGGCCAAGGGTGACCACGTCTTTTCCGAGAAGGACAACGTCTCCGGGCGGTTCACGAGGTCGGTGCGGCCGAGAAAGATCCTGGGTGGCGTGTACGGGTATCCTCCTCCGGGCACGACGGATTCCGGCGGGAGCAGCCGTTCGGACGCAAGCATGAACTCCATGTATGCGCGCTGGAACCATGTGTTCTCGCCGACGTTCATGAACGAGTTTCAGGCCTCCGCGCACCGCTCCTCGAATAGCTCGGGTACGACGGGGGACAACACGAACTGGGCGGACAAGCTAGGGTTCCCCAACCCGTTTGGCGTTACCGGGTGGCCCACCATCTGCACGGATGCCCCGTTCTACTATTGGGGCTGCTGGGACGGAGACAATCGCGGCGACCAGCAGTTGACCCAATTCCAGCTGGAGGATAATACCACCTGGATCAAGGGGAAGCACACCGTTAAGGTTGGTTTCAAGGGACGGCAGGAATACAACAACGTGCGCGAGCTTCAGCAGGCCCAGGGCTCCCATTCCTTCTACGGTTCCTGGACGGCGTTGTACGACCCCGCAGAGGAGCAGGGCGTTTCTTACACAGGCAGCGGTTTCGCCGGCATGTTGATGGGTCTGCCTACGTATCTTTCGAACCAGTACAACCGCGGATATTTCTATTTCCAGCAGAAGGAGATTGGCCTCTACTTCCAGGACACATGGAAGGTAAGTTCACGGCTGACTCTGGACCTGGGACTCCGTTTCGACAAGTGGACAGTCTACCACGAGAAATACAACCGTCTTGTCAACCTGGACATCACCGACTACGCCGGCAAGATGGAGGTCTTCACGCCGCACGACACCAAGATGGAATCGATTCCAGGTATTCCAAAGTCGGTTCTGGCATCATGGGCCGCTCGGGGGCTGTCCTGGAAAACCGCGAAGGAAGTTGGTTTCCCGGCGAGCTTACTGCCGGCCGACAACAACAACTTCGCCCCGCGTCTTGGCGCGGCCTACCGTTTCTCCGAAAAGTGGGTCTTGCGGGCGGGTTTCGGAATGTATTACTGGCCGATGCCGTTGTCGCAGATCCTTCAGAGCTCGCGCACAAATCCACCGCTGAACCTCCGGTTTGAGAACCAGATTGACAACCTGAACGGCAAGAACTGGGTCTACGGACTGTCATCCGTCCCGGCCGCGACTGACTACATTGGAAAGGCGACCGTCAATACGGAAGGCATCGTGGAACTACCCTCTTCGGCACAGGGCATGATGCCCTGGGACATCCACGCATGGAGCGACAACCAGATGCGGGAGTGGACCTTTACCATCGAGCGGGAGTTGATGAAGGAAACCGCCCTCCGGTTGAGCTACATCGGCAACCACGGAAGCAACCTCGAACAACGCTGGCGTTGGAACGACGCCGAATCCCAGTGGAACTACCAGGCCCGCACGGGGTTGCAGGCACAGACCAACGCGGATCTGCGCCGGGTCAACCCGAACTGGGACAGTGGCTGTTGCCAGGCGCCGATCCGTCACAACGGCTTCTCCAACAACCATTCGTTCCAGGCGGAGGTCGAGCGGCGATACTCGAACGGCCTCGCCTTCCAGTGGTTCTACACGATCTCGCACGCTATGACCACCAATGATGCCGGTGGCTTCACGTACGGGTCCAGCAGGATCAACTCGAGCGGCAGCGGCACGATCTACGCCGTGCCCGAAAACCGCCTGATCATCGGCGAACCGAACCTCAGCGAAGATCAGCGCTTGCGCTTCGGCTACGCGAACTCCGACGCCGTACCGGCCCACCGGATCCGGTGGAACGGTATTTACGACCTCCCATTCGGTAAGGGGAAGAAGTACGCCGGCAATGTTTCCAGCGCTCTGAATCACGTTGTGGGCGGCTGGCAGATCGCGTTCATCGGCGAGTGGCGCGGCGGCAACTGGATGAGCGTGGATTCCGGCAGGTACTTGTTCGGCGATCCGACGCTCACGGCGGACGAGCGCCTGACGATGACCTATGCCGGGCGCACCCAGCGCCTTTGGTTCAAGGGCGATATGAACCCGACTCAAGCCTCCGGCGTCGATCAGGCGAAGTTGACGGCGCTTGTTCCGGTGGATCGCTCGCAGCGAGTGTTGAGACCGGTGGGCGACAAGTTTGACAACAGAATTCCGCAGATGCTTGCGAACGGCACCGTCCGCTACACCGGCGTCAACGACATGTTGAACTGGAACGCGCGGAACTTCTTCCGCGGTCCCGGAGCATGGAATCAGGATGTCTCCGTGTTCAAGTACTTCTCCTTCACCGAGAAGACGAAGCTTCGCTTCACGGCGGATTTTTTCAACGCAACCAACAGTCCGATGGACAACAATCCCAGCTCGGGAACTGGATTGCAGGACCTCAGCACCCAGCCCAACGACCCGCGCATCATTCAGTTGACACTCCGTCTGGAGTGGTAACCGGCTGGCTTTTCCTAACTCGGGGCACGGTTCCGGCCGTGCCCCAGTAAGCGCGGTTCCCTCTTCGGAGGCCGTCGGGACGGCTACGCCCTATTCGTGATTTGATGGCGAAGTGGTAGTCAGTCCCCATTTCTTAAGAGAGATGTTCAATTTCGACGCGGCCCCACTTTTCTTTGAGGTACTCGGCGATCAGCCGGCGATGACAGTGAAGCGGCGTTTCCTCGCTACAGAGCAGACAGGCTCCGTCCAACAATTCGCGTGAGACTTCATTCTCGACCTGGCGCGTCCTCATCAGTTCAAGGAACTGGCGCTCGTACAGCCTCCAGTCGCCTTTCCGCTTTTTGAAGGCATCGAGGATATCTTGCGTCGGAGCAAGAAGAGGAATGTGCGTGTAGTCGATCCCGCAAATCGCCCTGGTGAAGTAACGCAGGTCATCTCGCTTGGTGAAGCCCGCGAGTTGCGAGATGTTGTTGAGCCGAACATCCACGAGCCGCCTGACACCCGCAGCTTTCAAGCTTGTGAAAAACGACTCGGCGGACTTTTTCGTGAAACCGATCGTGAAGAGCTTCATCCCATAGCAATCTTAGTATTTCACTGGGACTCCGGGACTAGCGTATCACCTCGGCCTCAACGCTGGGATACGTCTGCGGGGCGGGGGTAAGAGCCGCAAAAGCAGCACTGGAAGCCCGGAAATGCGTCTACAGTTCCGGTTTTCCGTACTAGTATCGATGGTACTGGCGACGGCAGTTGTCTATTGCACTTTTTAAATGCAGGGCTCAAAATGCTGGAAGCGAAATAGTTCCCTCCTGGGCGAGGAGATCCAATGACCAGCAAAGCCCGTGTCCTTCCTTTTGCTCTGGCCGCAATCTCGGTGCAACTCGCTGGGCAGGCACCGGAGCGAGTCAGTGTTCTGGTGCACCTTGCGCCCCGCGCCGGCCGCGCT
>DATIFQ010000539.1:0-4794 GCA_035455185.1 Bryobacteraceae bacterium
TTAGTTTCGAGTTTTTCGAAGAAACCGCGGATTCCGCGGAAACGCCCTTCGCCTTCGATCAAGAAACGTTTCTCGGCGTCCGTCAGATCGGCGAAAGGCACGTTCAACCGCACCTTGCCGCGGCCGTGGCGCTTCAGCTCCCACATGCCCCAGCGATGCTGCGGCTTCGTCCACGGCTCCACCGCGCCTTCTTCGAGAGACAGAGATCTGTCCGGAATGACCCGGTCCATGTCGTAGTCGATCGTGTTGCCGAATCCCTGGCAGCGGGGACACGCGCCGGTCGGGCTGTTGAAGCTGAACAGCCGCGGCTCGGGCTCGGCGAACTCGATGCCGCACGTCTTGCAGGCGAACTTCTCGCTGAAGCGCAGGCGCTCGGGGGGCTCCACGCCGGCGCGCTCGAAGATGATCTCTCCCGCCTCGCGGTAACACGTTTCCGTGGTGTCCACTAGCCGTTGGTGAAGGTCCGGCGCCATCACAATGCGGTCGACGAGCGCGAACAGCGGCTCGGCGAAATCGATCTCCAGCAGCGACTCCGGGGTTGAGAACTCGAACATCCGGCCGTGCTGGAACAGGCGGTTGAAGCCTTTTTTCCGCAACTCGAAGAGGTGATCGCGCAGCGCCCTCGTGTCGCCCGCCGGCTCCTGGCGGATAGGGAACAGGGCGTACCACCGCGAGCCAGACGGCTCCGCCTGCATCCTCCCGGCGACCTGATCCACCGTGTCCTTCTCAACCTGCCGCCCGCAATTCGGGCAGTATGTGCGACCGGCTCGGGCGTAGAGCAGGCGCAGGAAGTCGTACAACTCAGTCGCCGTCGCTACCGTCGATCGAGGGTTGCGGGTGGTATTCTTCTGCCGGATCGCGATCGGCGGCGCCAGGCCCGCGATCTCATCCACGTCGGGCTTCTCCATCCGTTCGAGAAATTGCCGCGCATAAGCCGACAGCGATTCGACATAACGTCGCTGACCCTCGGCATAGATCGTGTCGAAGACAAGGGAGGATTTTCCCGAGCCGGACACGCCGGTCACTACCGTGAGCAGGTTGTGCGGAATCGCGAGCGAGACGTTTTTCAGGTTGTGGACCCGCGCCCCGCGAATCAGGATGAAATCTTCCACTACAATTTATTGTATTCTCCGAGTTCGCCGCGCCTCAGCGCTCTATCCATGAAACTGTTCCGCCGGCTCCTTCTCCGCTGGTATGACCGTGCCGCCCGGCCGCTGCCGTGGCGCACGAACGCGGGACCATACCGAATCTGGGTCTCGGAGATCATGCTGCAGCAGACGCGCGTCGCCGCAGTCCTGCCCTACTACGAGCGATTCCTGGCGCGCTTCCCGGACGCCGCCAGTCTCGCCGCGGCTCCCGAAAGCGAATTGCTGGCTCTGTGGAGCGGCCTCGGCTACTACTCACGCGCGAGAAACATGCAATCGGCGGCAAGAAAGATCGTCGAGCTCGGCAGCTTTCCGCGCGACTACGATCAGATCCGGCGGCTCCCCGGGGTGGGGGATTACACCGCCGCCGCAATCGGCAGTATCGCTTTCGGACTGCCGTACGCTGTGCTCGACGGCAACGTCTTGCGCGTCCTCAGCCGGCTCACGAACGACGCGGGCGACATCGCGTCAACGGTCGTTCGACGGCGCTTGCACGAGAAGGCGCAGGCTTTGCTCGACCCCGGGCGCCCGGGCGAATTCAACCAGGCGCTGATGGAGCTTGGCGCTATCATCTGCCTGCCAAGAGCACCACAGTGCCTGCTTTGTCCGATCGCGGAACTCTGTGAAGCCCGCAGGCTCGGCGTCGAGAACCAGCTTCCGGTCAAACTCGGCCGCGTAAAACAGGTGCGGGTGCACAAAACCCTTCTGCTCGCGGAAAGAAACGGCCGCGTTCTGCTGTGGCAGAGGTCCTGCGGTGGGCGCATGAACGGCTTCTGGGAACTCCCGGAGGCGGGCCAGTTACCCGAAGCACGGCATCTCGAGACACTCCACGAATTCCGCCATTCCATCACGAACCACAGCTACGTCTTTACAGTCGTCTCGGTTCGTGTCCGCGGTAATCCGGAAGGCTTTTCATGGATCAAACGAGCCCTCTTGAACGAAATTCCCTTGAGTACAACGGCCCGCAAAGCCCTCGCTCGTTCAGAGGTGTAAAACCTTGTAAACACGTGCCTTCCACGCTCGGATTCCCATCCGTTCCCGCTTACACTGAGTAGAAAGATCAGAGGGCTATGAAACATCCAAGGATAATTCTATTTGGCAAGTTCGCGGCCATTCTTTCGGTCGTTCCGGCGTTGTTCTACGGATACTCCAGCGGTCCGCCGGCAGAACGCACGGGCGCACCAGGCGAACAGACCTGCTTTGCCTCAGAGTGCCACAGCGGGACGTTTCTCCAAAGCTCGGGAAACATCAATGTCGATTTCGGCGCTTCGGCGACGTATACGCCTGGCGGTCCGAAGCAAGTTTGGCACGTCAACTCTTCCGACTCGCTGGCCGTTATCTTCGGCTTCCAGTTGTCGGTCCGCAAGGAGAGCGACAACGGGCAGGCGGGCACGCTCGGCGTGCCCTCGGGGGACACCTCGGTCCGCGTGATTCAGAGCGCGGCCGGCATCCAGTACATCGAGCATACGGGTCCGAAACCGCCAGCCGCCATGCCGTTCACCTTCGAGTGGACGCCGCCTGCCACGGACGTCGGGAACATCAAGGTCTATCTTGCAATGAACGCGGCCAACGGGAACTTCCTACCTACCGGTGACCGCATACACACCAGGAGCTTCACCCTCACGCCGGCGGTTGCAAAGCCGAAACCGACCATCAGCCAGGGGGGCGTCGTGAACGCCTGGAGTTCGAAGCCGCTCGTCTCGGACTCCGCGTGGATCTCGATCTACGGCAGCAACTTCACGACAAATACCCGCACATGGAAGAGCGAGGAGATCGTCAACGGCAAATTCCCAACTCAACTCGACGGCGTCGGAGTGAAGATCAACAACCAGGACGCGTTCGTCTACTTCGTCAGCCCCGGACAGATCAACGTCCAGATCCCGAGTGATGGCGCGGCGGGCACGATGTCCGTACAAGTCATCAACCCGGACGGTGTGAGCGAAGCGCAGCTGGTGAATAAGCAAGCCGTCGGCCCGGCCCTGTTCACGTGGGCAGGAGTCGTGCCCGGCGGTGGAACATACGTGGGCGCGCTATTCCCCGACTTCAAGTACGCCGGCAAATTGGGCCTGCTCCAGCCGGTCGGCATCGAAACGCGCCCTGCCAAACCGGGCGAGTTCGTGCTGCTGTTTGCGACCGGCTGTGGCCCGACGAACCCCGCCGTACCGGCTGGCGAGGTCGTGGGCCAGCCGACCCCAACGCTGACCAGCCCGGTCACCGTTCGCGTCAACGGCACGCCGGCCGAGGTCTTCAACAACACCGGTTTTCTGATTTTCGCCGGCGAATGCCAGTTCAACGTGAAGATTCCGGACAATGCTCCGGACGGCGACCTGCCCGTCGAGCTTGAAATCGGCGGCGTCCGCACTGATCAAGACGTTCGAATCACCGTACAGAAATGACCCGGAGAATTGTGGAGAGCAAGCCGGTGAAACGGTAGAGAATCCACCGCCGCCGGCGCCACTATCCTCATTGGAACCAGTGATGGGGAAGTGGTGGCCGGCGGTTCTTCTTCTTACGCTCGCCGTGCTCGCGAGCGCGGACTGCCCGCCGCAGGCGCCTTGCTACACCGAAGCCGGCATCGTGAACGGCGCGAGCTTCGTCGCCGGCTCCCTCGCTCCCAATACCCTTGCCAGCATTTACGGCTCCGATCTCGCATGGACGCCCCGGCCGCTCGCGGCCGAAGACATTCTCGGCGGGCGGCTTCCGGTCCGTTTGGGAGGCGTCACGGTCCACGTCGGCGCCTACCAGGCACCTCTGTATTACGTTTCGCCCAACCAGGTCAACGTGCTGATCCCCGCCAATCTTCGGCCGGGCGAGCACGTAATCCGCGTGGTGAGGGACGGGTGGGCGGGCCCGGCGGCGCGGATACGCCTCTCCGACGCCGCACCGGCTCTGTTTCTTTTGGACGAACACACGCCGGTCGCCACGCGCCCGGATTTCAGCGTGATCACACCGGACTCACCCGCCGCAGCCGGCGAATACGTCATCCTCTGGGCAACCGGCCTGGGCGAGACCGTCCCCTATGTCGGCTCGTACGATGAATTGCCCCTGTCGGCCGCCCCGCTCGCGCGTAGGAATGAGTTTCAAGTGCTGGTCGACGGCCAGGCTGTGGATTCGTCCCGGATCGACTACGCCGGTGTCGCGCCCGGCTTCGGCGGGCTCTATCAGATCAACTTCCGGCTGCCGGAAACACTCTCCGCGAACCCGGAGGTGCGTATTGCGCTGCGGACATCGTTCAGTCCTTCTGGAATAAGACTGCCTGCCGGTGGCTATTCCTTGAATTTCAGCTCTCGCGCGGTGCGCTCGCGGCCGGTGGGGACGGTGAGTGGACCGTACAACTCCGGGCGGCGGGCGCAGATCCACATCCGGCCGGTGCTCTGGGGCAGCAGAGAGGCGTCCAGATCGGCGATCACCATGTCCTCGCCGGCTTTGTTCGTCTCTGCCAGGACACGGCCGTAAGGGTCGAGGATCATCGAGTTCCCCGTGCGGATCTCATCGTCGTCCACGCCGACGCCGTTGCTGAAGATGAGAAACATGCCGTTGTCGTGCGCGCGGCTCGGCAGCCAGCGCATCAGCCAGCCGCGGCCCTTTTCGCCGCGCAACTCCCGTTCAACGGCCGCAGGATTCGTGTCGCGCTCGTCCCAGACCCGGC
>DATIFQ010000540.1:0-3738 GCA_035455185.1 Bryobacteraceae bacterium
ACACCCCGAAGATAGCGATTCCACGAAAGCGATGACGACGACCTGAACGACCTGAAGCCAATCGGCCCCCACTTAGCGAGGCAGTAAGACCATAGGCCACTACCCTCCCGCCCGGACGGAGAGCCTTGCGGGACCGCCAGATATGGGTGCCACCGATGCCGTCAAAGAAGACGTCCACGCCCTCACCCGTGAGGCGGTGAATTTCTTTCACGAAGTCGAGCTGTCGGTAATCAATGGGGATACCGCCCAGGTCGGAAACGGCCGACGCCCCTTGTGATGAACAGGTACCGTACATCTCCAGCCCGGCGAGGCGCCCAAGCTGCAATAATGCCGTGCCGACCCCACCTGCCGCGCCGTGAATCAACAGGCGATGGCCCGGTCTGACCTTGACGGAGCGATGCAGCATCTGGTACGCCGTGACGTAGTTCAGGATCAGGCTGACAGCCTCTGCGGGGTCCAACCCAGATGGCACCGGAACCAGTTCACGGTGCGGCAGGCAGACGAACTCCGCGTACGCACCGCTGATCGGCAGCGCGGCGACTATCTGGCCTGGTTCGATTCCGGAGACACCAGCGCCGAGCCGATCCACCACGCCAATCAGATCCCAGCCCGGCGTGAAGGGCAGCCGGGGCGTTTCGGGATGAACGCCCTCGCGCATCAGTAGGTCGGGGAGGGAGACGCCTGCGGCCAGCACTCGCACCCGCACTTCGCCATTCTTCGGCTCGGGGCATTCTTCTTCAACCACCCGAAGTGCGTCGGGCCCGCCGTAGTGAGTGACGATGATGCGCGTGTGTTTCACGAACCGCTTCCTCGCTTGCCGCGCGCTCGACCTTGTGCGGCGTAACGTTCCAGGGTAACCGGCGCCCCCCAGCTGACACCTGCGAGACACCGTGTTCAGCGGGCGCCCGGTTGACCCTGTTGCTATACCGGAACGTCTACGTAGTCTACGCGGCTCGACGGCTGAGGAATGGAAACGCCATCTTCGCGAAGACCTGCGATGTGGAACTCAATGGCTTCACGGATCTGAGCCTCGGTCTCCTCGACTGTCGCACCCGTGGCAACGCAGCCGGGGAGGTCTGGCACGTATGCGGAGTCATTGTTCTCCGCCCTCTCGATCACAACCGCGTATCGCATGGGAACCTCACTTCCTGAGCCCGGCCTGCTTGGGATGCTGTTCAACCTACCAGGGGCCAGATCATCATTCGGCTTCCCGGGGACGGTCACCCGGCCAGGCTTCGACGGGTGTTTGTACTGTCGATGGCTGCCTCGTGTGGCGACAAGGTACCAGCCATCATCCTGGAGCCTTCGGAGAACCTCGCTGACTTTCATCCAATCACACTCTCCAGACAATTCGAACTCGGCAAGAGCAACGGCGGCGGTCACCGGGCCGCAGGCAAGCAATCATACTTTGGCAAGTGACCGGACCGCGGCTCCGGTGAATCGCCTGGTTCGCCGATCGAGCGCGATCCCCCGGCCCTCGGAAGGTCACGCCGCCTCGACGGCGGGCAGGCTGAGGTATTCGCGGACCTCCAACTGCATCCGATCGATTTCCGCCAGGAATCCCGATGCCGACAATCGGTAATTCGCCGGGTTCGTTTCGACCTTTCGAAGATGCGTCAACTGGACCTGGAAGTGCCGAATGCGCGCCAGCATCGCCTCTAACTCTTGGTCGTTCCTGATCATGGCCTCTCCTCGGTGATCTCCACAATGCCGCGCTGGCCCCCCTCCCGCTTCACTTGCCAGTATTCTACAGCGGCTTGCTCGCCGCCGAAAGCGGCCAGACGACGCACCCAGAACACGCTGGCACCGAAGTGTGCGTCGGCGGCGGCATGGTCGAACACCAGCGCCGTTTCGCTGGGTAGTGTGTCGGCATCGAACGGGTCGTTCATCATGAGGAATACGTCCACATCGCGGGGCTCCAGTTTGTCCGTCACGAACGACCCGAACACGACGAACCGGGCCAGATGCCCGGTGGTCTGTGCCAAGCGATACACGCGCTCGAGCCGTTCCGCGACCACCATTCGCTGTCGAGAGCCCCTGCCAAAACGATCGAGCACCTCGCGCAATGATGCCCGATGCACACCGGGTGGCAAGTCCCCTACACCTGTGAACGGTGGCAACGGCACCCGAGACCCCCATTCACTGTCGCCGAACGTACGCCTAATCCGCGTGAGAGACCTGCGCGGCACTTGCGGCATTGTGCAAGGGCCGTGACGGACCGTGCGGCGGGTTCAGGCGGCTGTTCGGCGTCATGTCGGGTCATAAAAGGCCATAAGCACATCGCCGGAATCATCCTTGATAATGCGAAGCCCTTTGGTCGCGGACGTGCATTGCCCTCCGCTGGGAATGAGACCATTGCCCGTGTATCCGAAGCTTACGAGACGGCGCTCGCGTTCGGCAACGGCGAGAATGGCTGCCGCGGCGTCGGTCTCACCGCGGGTTGGATGAGATGTCTTCACGAGGGGGACCCAGGAGTACCATGGGACGCGGCCGTACTGGACCAACACGGTAAAACGGGGACAGCCGTCTTCGAGCGCAGGCCGCGCGTCGCTCTGCTCGAAATGGAACGTGTAAACGCCGTCGGCCCCTGAAAAGCCGCTTACTCGGCCCTTCACATAGTCACCCCCGGCTACGGCCACACCCGCCGCGAGCGCTGCCATGATCAGGGCGAGAGCTCTACTCACGTACGCCGAACGCTGGGCGTCAGCGGTGGGCCGAAGGTCCATCCGGCTGCACGCCAGGGTTTGGCACCGGCCCCCTCCGGCTCACGCGGCGCCCAGGAGGAACTCAACTTTCACGGCGTCGAACGGAAACTCAATGCGCCCATTGGGCGTGCGGTTCAGTAGCCCCGCTTCCAGGAGCGCCTTGACGTCACCGTGGACAGCTTTCACGTCGCGCTCCACTCGACGCGAAGCCTCGCGGATCGATACGGGGCCGGCCCCGCACAGGGCCTTGAGCAGCTCCCAGCGCTTGGCGGTCAGGACTGCCCAGAGGAGCTCTGGGGTCGCAAAGCTGATCCGCGCCTCGGGCTTGGCACGGCCCGTCTTCATTACGCGCGAGGCCTCGGCCAGCGTGTCCTGGAGCGACCGCACGTCAAGAACGACCGTGGTCATGATTCCACCTCGCGACGTCGGCGGCGAAGTCCGCCAGCAGTTGATCAGGCGTAGAGAAGGGGCAGGGCGCTTCCGTTGTTTCGGTGTGCCGGTGGTCGCCCTTGCCCCGCTCGTTGTCATACCGCAGCACGCAGTGGCCCCCCACGACGTACGCAAGCCGGTACCTGAATGCATGCGTCGATGACGATACCGGCTCTGGCACCTTCCACACCGCGACCTCGACGAAGGCGTCCGCAGCAACGATCACTCGGCGGCGGAGCACAGCGGTAGCCTTCATGTTGGAGAGAGTACCAACACCGAGGCCTGTTGTCAATTACTCCAGCACTCGCCGTCCGACGACTTGGTGCCTAACGCCTGAATTAAGCCGCGCCGCGAAGCGGCGTCGGCTTGAATGAATTGTTAGGCCTGCTTGAGACAGACCTTTCTGTTGATTGCACGGATAACTAGACCATAAGAAATGAATTCAGGCGCAATCACATCTCGGCGAGCCACCAGCTGTTGCGCGGCACAGCCGTTGACGATCCGCCGGATGCGCCAACGCATCACCGCGGCATCAGCGCGAACACACCCCAGCCCAGGTATTCACGCGTGTAAGCGGCGTAGCGCTCGGGTTCCGAGGTCAGTT
>DATIFQ010000541.1:0-30383 GCA_035455185.1 Bryobacteraceae bacterium
TCGCAACTCCCCGAGCAGCAGGTCCGGCGCCTCACGCGCAACATGTACAACGCCTCGGTTCGCATCCAGGAACTGCTCCAGGATTATGTCGATCTATGCCGGACGAGGGAGAGCCAACCTCATCCATCCAATCTTCGCGGCCTGGTTGCCAACGCCGTGGACAGGATCGCGCCCGTGGCCGAATCGCAGTCGGTGGTAGTGGTACACGACGTACCCGCGGATCTGGTCGTCACCCTCAACCGCCGTCGAATCGGCTCTGTTCTGGCCAATCTTCTGACGAACGCCCTTGAGGCCATGCCAACGGGCGGATCGATCCATATCACCGCGATGGTTGCGGCGAGTTCGGTGGTGATCAGGGTTCTCGACACCGGACCTGGAATTGCCCCGGAGATTCGCGAGCGCTTGTTCCAACCTTTCGTCACCGCCCGCAAACCGAATGGTTGGGGCCTGGGGCTTGCGCACGCACGCCAGGTCGTCATTGACCATGGCGGCGAGATGTGGCTGGAATCTCCACCCGGTTGGGGAGCCTGTTTTGCGTTCAGCCTGCCGGCCTCGTCGCGGAGTTGTCCATTGAAAGTGGACCACCGCTAGTGCAATGCGTCACAAGAAATGCGACTTATCTGTGAGGTTGCTTTGTGGCGCAGGCCATCGCTTTCCGTGGCCTGCGAGTTTCCTCCCCGTTTTCTCCGCTCTGCTCCTCGTCACCCCCTTGTTCGCGGCTGCAGGTGGTGGCGCGACCGTCATCGACAGCGCCGGCAATGTCTGGCGAACCGGCCAGGCGAACCTCATCGAGACCACCGCAACCGCGTTTCAGAAGACCGCCGTCTCCTCAGTCTGCGCCACGGAGAATCCTTCGCCCTTTCAGGGACCCATCCCCGTCTACTGCCAGCACGCTTACTTGATCAAGCAGGACCCTTCCGGCAATGTCCTTTATGCCACTTACCTGGGAGGCAGCAGCCAGGATGGCGCCACCGCCATCACCACCGATGCGCTGGGTAATGTCTACGTCACCGGCTACACCTACTCCGCCGACTTCCCCGTCACCACCGGCGTCGTGCAGTCCACAAACGCCGGCCCGCTCACTCCCGCGGTGGTTATGGGGACCCAATTCCCGTACGGCCCTACATACGTCGCTGCCGGCGGGGACGTCTTCGTGGCTAAGTTCGCCTCCGACGGAGCCCTGCTGTTTTCCACGCTAGTCGGCGGCTCCGGTTCCGACGTCCCCTCTCTGATCGCCGCGGACTCCTCTGGCTCCGTGTACGTCTCCGGAGCCACCGCTTCCACCGATTTCCCTCTCACCGCCGGGGCGATAACCCGTCAGGCCACCACCTCCTTCTTCCTACGCCTGAACGCAAACGGTACGACACTTACTTACTCCACTTACTCCGCTCCCTCCATCCTGGCATTCGATGTCGATAACCAGGGCCGAGCCTATCTCACGGGAGACTTCGCGCCGCCGTCTTCTTCCGTCACCAGCGGACCCTACGTCACCATCGTCGATACGCAGCGAGGCACCGTACTGAACTCTACGTACCTTCCGGCGATCGCCCCGGAAATTGCCGGCGCCGGCCTGGCCATCGCCGTCAATGCCGAACAAAACCTCTTCCTGGCTGTGAGCCCCGCTCCCCTGCCCGCCGACCCGCGCTCGAACCTGCCGCCTTTCCGCCCGCTGGGCGCCGGTTACTTCCTCGAGTTATCCTCGGATGGCCGCATCCTGGCTGAGACCGATATCAGCCAGACCCGGCTCGATTCCCTTCTGCTCGATGCTTCCGGCAATGCCTACGCCTTCGGCCGCGGAACCGGCGCGATTCCCGCCACTGCCCCTCAGATGCTGGCTTTGCCCTGCTCCCCGGACGGCGGCGCCTTTGTGCTCCAATCCAATCCCGCCGGGAGCATCGTCGCCGCCACGTACTTCCGGCAGGGGGATGACACTGCGCTCTCCCTCACGTCTCCCGGCCACCTCCTGCTCTACCGCACCAGGTCCTCTACTACCGTGCCGCTGGATCTGACCATCCAGCCCCCAGCCAACTTCGGGTGTCCGAAAAACTTGGCGTCCAATACCGCCGCCCAGGGACTCGCCCCGGGCGAGGTCTTCGTCCTCACCGGTTACGACCTCGGTCCCGCGCAAGGTATCGCGGCAGTACCCAATGCCGCCGGCCAATACCCCACATCTCTCGGTGGCGTCCAGGCACTGTTCAACTCCAAGCCCGCGCCCCTTCTGTTCGTACAGGCCAATGAGATTCATGCCGTGGCCCCGTTTGCTTTCCCGGACTTCCCGGTCATCGAGGTGCAGTATGGCGCCCAAAGCGCGCCGCCGCTCGATATTTCCTCCTCCACCGTCGACCCGGGCATTTTCAGTGCCAATGGACAAGGCGCCATCATCAACCAGGACGGCACCGTCAACACTCCCGCCAACCCCGCCCGCCTTGGATCCATCGTTTCGATCTACGCCACCGGCCTGGGCACACTGGTGAATGATTCGCGGTCTACCCGGAATCCCCTCGCCGATGGACAGGTGACCCCCATCCCGCCTCCGTACATTCTGACCGAGCTCGCATACCCTCAGGTGACCTTTGCCGGCGTGGCCGGCGTCACTCTGTGGAGCGGTGCGGCGCCGGGGTTGATCGCCGGCGTGACCCAGATCAACGTGCAACTGCCCGCCGAGCTACCATCCGGAATTGAACTCGACGCCGTGCCCATGATACTCAATGCGGCGGCCACCCCGTCCCCGCCCGTGCTCATCAGCGTGAAGCAGTAAGCAATCACGGCCATCTGTCTGGCTTACTCCCTCACTCCAGCGGCCTCTTCAGGATCTTCAGGTTCAAGGGCGATGGGATCGGCGTTACGCCTCAAATAGCGGCAGACCTGACTCCCGGATGGCGCGTTGCCGCTTCCACGCCGCTCCATGACTTCAGCGATTCAGGCTCTGGCGGAATGAGCGGGCGCGCGGGCCGGATCGCGCGCCCAGGAAGAAGCGACGAACTTCAGTTTTGCCGATCCAAGCAGCAGGAACGGAAATTCGTACCAAGTCGGCGGCTGTCCTTCTCGCCGCGCTTAGGCAAGATCGTAGCGATCCAGGTTCATCACCTTGTTCCAAGCTGCCACGAAGTCCTTCACAAACTTCTCCGTCGCGTCCTCGCAGGCATAGACTTCCGCGATGGCTCGGAGCTGGGAGTTCGAACCGAAGATAAGGTCGACACGGGTGCCGGTCCACTTGAGTTCGCCGGTCGCGCGATCGCGCCCTTCAAACACGCCTTCCGATGTTGAGGAGGCCTGCCACGCCGTCCTCATGTCGAGCAGGTTGACGAAGAAATCGTTCGTCAGCGTCCCGGTCCGGTTGGTGAAGACGCCGTGCTTGGACTGCCCGCAGTTGGCATTCAGGGCGCGCATGCCGCCGACGAGAACCGTCATCTCGGGGGCAGTCAGCGTCAGCAACTGCGCCCGATCCAGCAGCAGCTCTTCGGCGGATAGGGTCTGTCCTGCCCGGAGATAGTTCCGGAACCCGTCAGCGGCCGGTTCGAGCGGGGCAAAGGAGCGTGCATCGGTCTGGTCTTGCGAAGCGTCCGTGCGGCCCGGCGTGAAAGGTACGTTCACGTCGTGTCCGGCCTTCTTCGCCGCCGCCTCGACAGCCGCGCAGCCGCCCAGGACGATCAGGTCGGCGAGCGAGACCTTCTTGCCGCCGGACTGAGCAGAGTTGAACTCCTCCTGGATCGCCTGGAGCTTCTCGAGCACCTTCGCCAGTTGCGCCGGCTGGTTGACTTCCCAATCCTTTTGCGGTGCCAGGCGAATGCGGGCCCCGTTCGACCCACCGCGTTTATCGGAGCCGCGGAACGTCGCCGCCGACGCCCAGGCCATCGTGACCAGTTGGGAGATCGTCAGTCCGGATTTGAGAATCTTCGCCTTCAGAGCGGCAATGTCCTGTTCCCCGATCAGTGGATGATCGACCGCCGGCACAGGGTCCTGCCACAGCAACTGCTCTTTGGGGACCAGTGGGCCCAAGTATCGCGAGACCGGCCCCATGTCGCGGTGCGTGAGCTTGAACCAGGCCCTGGCGAACGCGTCTGCAAACTCATCGGGATTCTCGAGGAAGCGCCGTGAGATCTTCTCGTAAGCCGGATCCATTCTCAGGGAGAGGTCGGTGGTGAGCATGAACGGGGCGTGCTTCTTGGAGGGATCGTGGGCATCGGGAACGGTGCCGGATCCAGCGCCTTGCTTGGGCCGCCACTGGTGCGCACCGGCCGGGCTTTTGGTGAGTTCCCACTCGTAGCCGAACAGGTTCCAGAAGAAGTTGTTGCTCCACTTGGTCGGGGTGGTGGTCCATGCGCCCTCCAGCCCGCTGGTGATCGTGTCGGCGCCACAACCGCTGCCGAAGGTGTTCTTCCAGCCCAGGCCTTGCTCCTCGATCAGTGCGCCCTCGGGTTCGGGACCGACATACTTGTTCGGATCGGCGGCGCCGTGGGTCTTTCCGAACGTGTGTCCGCCGGCGATCAGCGCTACGGTCTCCTCGTCGTTCATCGCCATGCGGGCGAACGTCTCCCGGATATCCCGTGCCGCGGCGACCGGGTCCGGATTTCGATTGGGCCCTTCTGGATTCACGTAAATGAGGCCCATCTGCACCGCAGCGAGAGGATTGTCGAGCTGACGATCGCCGGTGTAGCGCTCGTCCCCCAGCCACTTGCCCTCTGGCCCCCAGAAGATGTCCTCTTCGGGCTCCCAGACGTCCTCGCGCCCGCCGCCAAAACCGAAGGTCTTGAATCCCATCGACTCCAAGGCGACGTTGCCGGCCAGAATCATGAGGTCGGCCCAGGAGATCTTCCGGCCATACTTCTGCTTGATCGGCCAGAGCAACCGGCGCGCCTTGTCGAGGCTAGCATTGTCCGGCCAGCTATTGAGGGGCGCAAAACGCTGTGTGCCGGAGCCTGCCCCGCCGCGGCCGTCGCCGATGCGGTACGTGCCTGCGCTGTGCCACGCCATGCGAATGAAAAGGGGCCCATAGTGGCCATAGTCGGCCGGCCACCAGGACTGCGACGTCTTCATCAAAACCTCGAGGTCCTTGATCACCGCATGCAGGTCGAGGCTCTTGAATTCTTCGGCATAGTTGAATTCCTTGCCCATCGGATCGGACAGAGGAGAGTTCTGGTGCAGGATCTTCAGGTTCAGTTGATTCGGCCACCAGGTCGCATTCATCGGGGCCCCAGCCGCCGTGTGTCTGCTAGCCGCTGTTACCGGGCACTTGGTTTCGGTTGACATGTTCTACTCCTTCCTGGAATGAATCTAAAAGACCGCGATGAACTACAAACCCATCTCCACGCCTCTCACCGTTAACGGGAAGCGTGCCGCGGAGAGCACTTCGTGCAGAGCCCCCGGAGAATGAGTTCGCACTCTCGAAGGACCCGTTTGCCGAGGGAGCCCGAGGCAGGCTTGGGCACCTCGTACCACTCCATGTCCTCAACACTGCCGCAGTGGTCGCAGATGAAGTGGTGATGCCGCGTGCCTTTCCCATCGAATCTCGCGGCGCGGCCCTCGACGGCCACCTCACGCACCAGACCCGCCTGTACCAGGTCCCGCAGATTGTTATAAGTCGTTGCCCTGGAAGAGCGCGGATCCACGCAATTCACGCCCTCGAAGATCTCCGCGGCCGTAGGATGCCCGTTGTGTTCCACCAGGAATGCCATTAAGGCGTAGCGCTGCGGAGTACACCGCAACCCGCAGGATTCCAAGGACCGTTTAACCGCCTCCGGGTCTACCAAATAGTTAGATTATGTTTAATTTGAGAAGTTGTCAAGATTACGCTTTGGCTTGCCGTTGGTGGCTTTACCTCACCACCACCCCAGGCACATGCTTTGCAGCGGATTCTTTGCGTGCTTCACCCGCTTGGCGGGAAACGTTTTTCACCCGCGTCCATCCGCGTTCATTCGCGGCTTACTACCTCACTCCACCGGCTTCTTCAGGATCTTCAGGTTCGACGGCAGTAAGAAGTCCGAGTCCGGCACGCGGCAGGATGGCCAAGTTTCGCGCCCGTGACCTACCAGACGCGGTCGGCACGTGCGGCAAGCGGAAGGTTAGAGGTTACGCAGGGGGAATAGCGGTTCCTGCCGCAGCCCGAGCGAGGCGGCCGTAGTTGCCGAGGGGATCAATCTCGGCTGCGAATTGGATATGGCGTGTACTTTCGGCGGTATTTCCGAGGGCGGAGAACGCCTGGCTCGCACAGTAGTGGAGTCTGGCGCGTATGGGCTTCGTGGTCTCGCCGCACAGCGCGAACGCCTCGGTAAGTGCGCCTTCGACTTCGGCGGGATCAACCGAGTTCTTGGTAAGGGCCCAAGCGAAAACCGCGAGCGACTCGCTCAGGTTGAGGACATGGGCCTCGCGGCCCAGTTTTCCGCCAAGCACCTTTTCAGCACGATCGGCCTCGACGGCCAGTCGCGCAGCGTCCAGGGCCGGCACATTCTCTCCACCTTGCCGCAACAGGGTTTCGGCCATCCCGCGATGGCCTCCCCCGCGCTTTGGAGATTCCTCGATGCAGACCCGAAAGCAGGCAGCCGCCTCGTCGTAGCGCGCCTGCTCCATGAGTACCAGCCCGAGTTGGTCCCGGCAGACGGTCCGTCGCGCAGGGTCGTTTGCCATGGACAAGCTTCGGCGTAGCAACTGTTCGGCTTCTTCCAGGCGCCCCAGTTCGTAGCACGCTGTGCCGCGGAAGAACAAGTAGTGTTCAGGTTCGGATCGGTTGGTTCTGAAGCCCTCAATGATCTTTAGCTGGCCCTGGTAGTCGCCACGTCTGTAGGCCGCAAGCTGAGCCTTCAGGACACCGCGAAAACGAATGAAATTCCTGCCCAAAATCAGGCAAAGGACAACAAACAAGATCAGCGGCAGCCAGACGAGCGTCATCGGGGGACCAGTATATAGCAGATGCTGGCGAAAACACCGGCCTGGATGCAGATCGCAACCTGGTTAGTGAGATCGTAACGCGGTGAAGCACGCAGGCACCTCAGACACACGCTTTGCAGTGGACTTTTTGCGTGCTTCGCGCATTGCGGGAAACTTCTTTCATCCGCGTTCATTCGCGTTCAATTCGCGGCTTTTGACATCACTCCCTTGCCCATGATGCTGGCGGGAACGCCGGTCTGGATGCGATTCGCAACCGGGTTGGTAAGATCGTAACGCGGTGAACCATGCAGGCAGGCTGTAAAAGAGCAGCCAGGTGCGCCAGCCAAGTCCAACTAGCCAAATGCTCCAAGTGATCCGGTCCCCAAAGAGGAGGAATGCCACCACCATCGCCAGTATCCCGTGCGTCAGGAAGCGGTAGGCGCGGTAACTGGCTTCCTCAGCCTGCCTGTTTACGTCATGGCCAACGAGCGCACTGATCACGATCGCCAGAAACGCAAGGACAAACGCGATGGCGACATCGGCCACGCCCCACCATTTTGGGAAGGACGCCGGGTCTTTTGCGAGGCCCGCGACAACGGGGAAGGCCGAGGATATGACGAAGACAACCGCTGTGGCGACCGCAAGCCGATGACGCGAAAGCGCCTGGGGCCCAGTCGCGAGAGGAGTTGCACCTGAAATTGCCATTGCGGCTCCCCGTTTGATTCAGCCTACACCGAGCCGTCCGTGTACAGAACGCCCCAGGGGTTCACTTCACTATTCGCGTGTATCCGCGTTCATTCGCGGCTTACTACCTCACTCCACCGGCTTCTTCAGGATCTTCAGGTTCGAGGGCAGCACAAACAACCCGTCGGAGAGTCCCTGGTTGATCGTCACCGTCTCGGAGAAGATCTCGTACACCTTCTCGCCGTCCCGCTTGCGCAGCATCGTGAACGGCCACTTCACGCCGTCGCCTACCTCGCGGTACTTTCCGTACTCGGTCTCCTCCACGATCCTCTCTCGCGTCTTCGGATCGCGCCGGTCGAATTCCTGCCGCAGCGGCACCTTCTCGGAAAGGTGGAAATACACCGTCACCACGCGGTTCTCCGAATCCGTAATGTCCACAATCTCCACCGGCTGGTTCAGCCACACGTCCGTACCCCGCGACTCGAAGATCAACCCCTTCTCGCCCAGCCGCAGCCGCAGAATATTGAAGATGTTGTGGATCGCGCTCTGGCGGTACCGTTCGAGCATTGAGTCCGGCAACGGCCGCGCCCCCCGAAAGGTGATCTGATATCCGGTGTCCCCCGTGAACAGGACTGCACTGTACTCATCCTTGCCAAATGCCTGCCGCTCGCGCACGCCGATGAAATCCGTGGGCGCGGAGTTCGCCGCCGTCAAGTACTGCGTGTAAATCTTCGCGATCGAAAGGCCGGAAAGCTCCTCGCGGTAGAACGAGTACGCGCGGCCGGCCTCGACGCGGTCCTTCATCGCGAGAAACTTGTCCCCGCCGAGCGCGGCGAGCGCCTCGTCCACGATGCGCTTGCCCCGCTCCTGCTTCGTTTCCTCGCCGAGCAGAGAAACGCTGATGAGGATCAACAGGAAGGTTCTCATGGCTTCTGGCTCAGCTCCTCCGCTTTCAGACCGCTGTTCAGCTTGTAGTCCGTGATCGAAACGTCCATGATCTTGCGCCCCGATTGCTGCAGCGTGATCGCGAACGGCAGTCGCAAACCGTCCACCTCGCGCCAGTCCGAGTAACTCTCCTCCACCTCCGACGGCGGCCCCTGCATCGTCACCGTCCGGTAGAACTGCTTGAGCGGCAGTCCGGTTTTCGGCTCCAGTTGCACTCGAACCGAGTTGCCCTGCTGGTCTGAGACCTCGATGACATCCTCGGCGGTGGCGTTCACCGTCCGCCCGGGAACCCGGTCGCTCAGCCACAGCCCCATCGGGAAACGGAATACCTCTTCTCGCGTCTGCTTCAGGAACGGCCCCTGGAGGTCCATTGTGCCCTGCGGCGTCGCCAGCCAGCCTGCCGTTCCATCGAAGTACGCAGTGATTTTGCCAAACGGAAGCTCCTGTTCCTGCCTGAGGTGACCCGGCGAAAGCCAGCGCAGCGTGCGCGACGCCTTCATCGGCATCGGCCCGGCCTGGATTTCCGCCGTCGAAACGGCCGTGAAGTCCTTGACCTCGGCGATTTTCTTCGCGCCGCCGGCGGCTGCCTGCAGGCGCTGGAGAAGCTGCCGCCCGCGCTCCATCGAGGCCGCGTCCACCTTCGCGGCTGCCTGCTTCGGCTCCGGAATCGTCAGGTCGATCGCCTTCACCGGCATCCCGAGCGCCGTCAGCGGCTCCCCGAATTCGGCCGGCTTCCCGACCGCCACAATCGTTACGTTCTCCGGTTTCAAATACTCGCGAGCCACGCGAAGAACGTCCGCCCTGGTAACGGCCGCGACGCCCTTTTGGTACTGGAAGATGAAGTCTTTCGGATACCCGAAGTACTCGTAAGTCACCAGCCGCGTGAGCGTCTTGCCAGGCGTGTCGAAATTGAAAACGAAGCTGTTGAGCACAGTGTCCTTCGCGCTCGCGAGCTCGGCGTCGGTCACTTCCGAGTTGCGGATCTTCTCGATCTCCTCGCGGACGACCTTCAGCGTCTCCGCGGTAGAGGCGGATTTGGTGCTGCCGGAGATCGTGAATACACCGGGATGATTGTAATTGGCGCCCCAATCCGCACCGATGCTGTAAGCGTAGCCGAGCTCGGTACGGATGCGTTTAAACAGACGGCTCTTGAACCCGCCGCCGAGAATATCGGCCATCACCTCGAGCGCGGGGTAGTTTTTGTCGTTCAATAATCCGCCCAGATGTCCGGCGTAGAAAAACGTCTGATTGACGTCCTCCTTCGTAGCCAGGAAGACCCCCGGAACTGCCTTCTGCTGCACCGGCGGGAACGGCGGAACAGCCGGCTGCGTGTAGTTCCAGTCCGCGAAGAGCTTCTCGATCCGCGCCTTCATCTCCGGCGCCGAAAAGTCGCCATAGACGGAGAGCATGATGTTCGCGGGAAAGAAATAACGTCGGTAAAACGCGATCAGGTCGTCCCGCTGGATGCGGTCGACGTGCTCGTACTCCATCCGCCAGCCGTAGGAATTGTCCCGGCCGTAGACGGCCTCGGAGAATTCGCGCGCCGCGATGCCGCCGGGGCTGTCGTTGCGGCGGGAGATTGCGCTGCGTAGTTGTGTCTTGACGAGATCGAGCTTGTCCTGGCGGAACTCCGGCTCGGTCAGCACGTCCTTGAACACAGCCAGCACTTCGTCCGTGTTTTCCTTCAACGCGGAGAATGAAACCCGGCCGCTGGTCTCGCCGATGTCGCTTTCGACCGACGCGGCGATGTTCTCGAGCTGCTCGTCCAGTTCATCGCCGGTCTTTCTCTTCGTGCCGCCCGTCCGCATCACCGTGCCGGTCACGTCGGCCAGCCCGATCTTGTCCGGCGGGTCGAAGAGGTTGCCTGTCCGGACGAGCGCGAAACCGCTGATCAGCGGCAGCTCGTGGTTTTCTACGAGGTACAGCTTCATCCCGTTGGCCAGCGTGTACGTTGCCACCTCCGGGATGCGAACCTCCTTGAGCGGCGGGTACTTCAGGGTCTGATACGACGGCAGGGGCGCCTGTTTCGCGGGAGCTTTGGCCGGCGCGGTCTGCGCGCCAAGAACTGCTGCGGCGGCGAGCGTTGCGATGATCAGTCTGGTCATTTCCCTGCCTCCCCGGCCTTCGGCTTCACAGTGAATGCAACCGTCCGGTTGTCCTCGAAGAAGTACTTGCGGGCCACCCGTTGCACGTCGTCCGCGGTGACTTTGTTGATCTCCTCGATGCCGGTAAACAGCTTGCGCCAGTTACCGTAATTCACGTAATAGTGCGTCAACTGCGAAGCCATGCCGGAGTTGCTGTCGAGCTGCCGGATGAGCGACGCCCGGATCTTCGTCTTCACGCGGGCGAGCGTGGCTTCGTCGACCTTCTCCTTCTTCAGCTTCTCGAGAATCCCGTAGATTGCCTCCTCGTTCTCCTCGACGGTGCGGCCGGCGTTCGGCACGCTGTAGACCAGGAACATTCCCGGATACTTCCCGCCGGGGAATGTGGCGATCGCCATCGCTCCGAGCGCGAGCTTCTTGTCCCGCACCAGTTCTTTGTAGAGCATTCCCGTGCGGCCGCTCGAGAGGATGGAGGAGATGACGTCAAAGACCACGTCGTCGGCGTTAAGCTGGTCCGGCCGTTTGTAGCCGATCATGAGGAACGGCTGCGCCGGCGACTCGACGGCCGCGCGCTTGCGGCCGCTCTGGGCAGGCTCCTCGGTGTTGACGCGCGGCGGGGGTGGGGCCACCGGGAGTCGCGAGAAGTACTTGTCCGCCAGGCGGCGCGCCTGAGCCGGATCGACGTCGCCCGCGATGCCGATCGTCAGGTTGACCGGAACGTAATATGTCTCATAGAAGCGGCGGGCGTCGCCCACGCGGAGGCTTTCGATGTCGCTCGCCCAGCCGCCGGGAGTGTTCCGGTACGGATGCGCCGCGAACGCGGTGGCGAGCATTGTCTCCATCAGCCTGCCCTGCGGGCTGGATTCGATGCGCATGCGCCGCTCTTCGCGCACCACGTCGCGCTCCTTGTAGAATTCGCGGAAGACCGGCTTGAGGAACCGCTCGGATTCGAGCAGGAACCACAGTTCGATGCGGTTGGCCGGCAGGTTATAGAAGTAGTTCGTCGAATCCATCCCCGTGCCGGCGTTCAGCCCGACGCCGCCGTTTTCCTCGATGATCTGCGGATACACGTTCGGCTCGACGAAGGAGTTGGCTTTCTCGATGGCGGCCTTCAGTTCGGCTTCAAGCTTCTTGACCGCCTCCGGGTCGGAACGGAAGCCCTTGTTGCGCTCGGCTTCAAGGCGGTCGTAAACCTGCTCAACGGCGTCGAGGGCCTTGCGTTCCCCGGCGTAGTTCTTGGTGCCGATCGTGTCGGTCCCTTTGAAGGCCATGTGTTCGAACATGTGAGCGAGGCCGGTCCTGCCGCCGGGATCGTTCACAGACCCGGCATTCACGTAGGTGTGGAAGGACACCACCGGCGCCTCGTGGCGTTCGAGCACGATGAAATGCAGTCCGTTCGGGAGCGTGAATTCAGTAACCCGCTTCTCCAGGTCCTGAAGGTTTTGGGCGGAGACAAGCAGCGGGCAAACCACCAGCACCAGCGCTGCGCCGCGCGTAAGTCGCATCATTCGCATGGATCTCCAGTGTCGTGAGAGGGTAACGCTTCCATTCTACCGTGAGCGCCGAAATGCGCGGCGTCCCCGCCCACTGTCACCGCGTCACGGCGCCCTGCGACAACCCATGCGACGACCGGCGCTGAGCCTGCTCTCCTCAGCCTGAGCCGTGTCACCGCAATTACAAACCGTAACCATGGTCTTCGACAGATCCTGGCGCGATCGATCATCTCGAAGCGAGGAGTGGGATTATTGACTACCAGAAGAGAACACGAGCAAAATGACAGCATCCTGTCGCCGCAACTCCAACCTAAACTCCCCAGAAAATCGCTGCGTTCAGGCTGGTCCGTTTTGGCGGTCCGTTTTGGCTTGCTCGTCATGATGTTTTCCCCTGTGACGCCGACCGACGCACCTATCTCGGGCTGCTCGGTGACCAGTGTCGACTCGTTCAACTCTCGCCTATCGGCTACTGCCTCATGTCCAACCACTCCCAAGCACGCACCAGCTGAGGTTCAGCAGGTTTTCAGCTTCTGAGCAGACCCTGGACGATCGAACATCGGGTACTCAAGACCGGGCAGGATGCTGGCTTATACTATTTCTCTTTCCCAACCAACGCGGCACCTCGTTTTTGTACTGAAGGTACAGCGCGCCAAAGCGCCGTTCTAGACCTCGTTCCTCTCGTGGCAGAACGAGGAAATTCACCAATACGAAACCGAGTACAAATCCGAACAATACACCGACGCTTCCGAAGAATATTGCCCAGCCGAGCCAGAGTCCCAGCTCTGCAACGTACATCGGATTGCGCGTGAACGCGTATGGGCCGCGCATCATCAGGAATGACGGGGTCGCTATGGGTATTGAATGATTTACTTCAAGCGCCAGTTCCACTCGTTCCGGGGTTTCAGCGATGGCAACGACCAGGACCCAGATCAACATTGCGCCGCCGAACACGACCGGAGTGAGCCCGAGCAGGTTCCAGAGGCCCGGGTGCCCGTCAGTCCATCCGTTGCGGGGCATGAGCGATGAGATGGCCCACGGCACGACACCGTGTGCGATCGGAATCAGCACTAAGAAGATGACGAGCGATAAGAGAAAGGACAACCAGCGAGGGACGACGACTCCGTTCAACGGCTTACGCTGTGGAAATTCGGGTGTGCCCATAGATGCTTCGTGTCCCCTGCGCGGCAGAAACCGCAGCGGAGCGAGCCCGGCGGCCCCGGTATGGCAGTTCTACCGGTCGTTCTCCCGTCGCGCCTTGCCCCTTACGGTCCCAGCGTGATTTCGCCGAGGTCGTACCAGCCGTCGGGCTGAAGGCCTTCAATGGCGAGGCGGACAGCCGGCTCATTCGTCCGCGGGTCGAGGACCGCCACGCGCACGCGGTACGTGCCCGGTTTCAGCGAGTGATCCACGTACAGGCTGCCGTCGTAGACGGCGTCGCCCGGCATCCACTTGCGGATGTCCACCGGAACGCGGGCGGCCGCGGCACCCGAGGCCGAATGGAACTGCACGGCGAGATGGTGCTCGTGATAGATCGGTGACACGCCGGCGTTCAGCCACCACATCGAGACCGGCATCATGTGACCGATGCGCGCCCGCTTCGGGTACTGAAGCTTTCGCAGCACGAAACGATAGCCGATCTTCTTCTCAAACTCTGTAAACTTCGTGCGCCACTCCGGCGGGATGGTAACAGACTTCAGGTTGATCGTCGAGGCATGCCACCGCAGCGCCTGGGCGAGGATGTAGTCGATGTCCTTGTCGCTATACCCCCACTGCTTCCAGGACATCGCCGTGCCGCAGGTTTCGAGCGACACCGGACTGCGTTCCCACACGTCTTGAATGCCCGTGCGGACCACTTGCTGCGGGTACATGTCGAGCATGTGCATCATGCCCCTGCCCCGCCCGCCGAGATCGCCCCAGCAGTCCAGACGCCAGCCGGCGCCTTTCCCGGTGCCGTAAGCAAGCGCTGTCGGTTCGTCGAAGTTCATCAGCAGCGGCGTGCGCTTGAAGGCCTCGAAATTCGCGTCGATCAGGGCCTTCTGCACGGCCATCGACGGCAGGTACGGCCCCCATCCCTCGCCCCAGTAGCCGACCGTCGAGACATCGACGCTGTCGAGGTACGGATGGCCGTCGTAACGCTGGCCAGCCTCCGTTACTAGCGCGTTCCAGTGCTTCGCATAGAGCGGATCGTCGGCGTCGGGCGACCAAATCTCGCCGTCCTTGTCGGTGGGCTTGTTGGCGCGGCGCGCGCCGGAGTTGCGGTACCACTCAGGCAGCGGATTGCGCTGATCGTACGGCATCAGGCGGAACATCAACGTTTGCCCATGCTTGCGTGCTTCTTCGAGCGCGTTGTCGATGATGTCCCAGCGGTACTTGCCCTGCTCCGGTTCAAGCTGCGACCAGAACCAGCGGACATAGGCCATCGACGATTCCGGAAAATCGACCTTGCCCGAGGCGTCGGGGACGGCGGCGGTCGGTCCGACCTCGGACCAGCGCATGCCGGGGTAGATTTCCTGATTCCGGAAACGCTGGAAGGTCTGGATGCCCATGCCGGGGTTCACGAGGACGGTGTCGACCTCCTTGGGCCGCACGACGACCGTGTCGGTCTGCCCAAAAGCGGCAAAAAGTGTGCAAAAAAGCGACAAAAATGCGCTCAAAATGACCAATTTGGGACGGTCAGAGACCATTTTTCCTAGACTCCTTTCCGCCAGCGGGGATCCGTGGCGGACATCAACTGCACGGTGAGAGATCCGTCGGGGTTGAGCGGCTGGGCGCACGCCCAACGGACCGGGCGGCGCACTCCGCCCTTGGTTTCGAGTTCCGCCTTCAGGACGACCCGGGTTCCCTCGAGGCCTTTCGGTAGAACGAATGAGGCCTGCCGGAGCCGGCCGCCGTGCGGGTGGCCGGCATCGAGACCGCCGCCGACTTTGACTTTGCCATCGGGCGTTTCGACCGAGACGCACAGCACGCCAGGGACGCCGGCAACGCCGTCGTTGGCGAAGGCAACGACGAGCTCAGTCGTGCCGTATCGTTTCCGCTGCCACACCCAAGACGGACGCACGCGGTATCCGATGCGGCGCTGCATCGTTTCGAGAGCTTTCGGGTAGCGCTCATAGAAACGGCGGATGTTGTCCGCCTCAGTCCAGAGCGACCAATAATTGCCGCCGAGGTCGAGGACGTGGAGCATCGTGTTTTCGAGGCGGCTGATGCCGGCGGCGTCGGAATCGAGCGCTTTTGGATCGAGACTGTACTGGCGTTTGCCGCCGTCCTCCATGATGACGGCGAGCCACGGCGGGCGGTTGGAGAGCGCTTCGATCTGTTCCGGCTCGTCGACGATGACGCTGTCGGAACGCAGCCAGCAGCCGGCGCGCACGGCCATGTCGATCACTTCGCGGTTCCCGGTCTTGCTGATGTCGGGCTGTGTGTTGACCGCGAGCGTGGTGCGCTTCCATGCGTCGAGCTGAAGGCGCGTCATGCCGGTGAAGACTTTCTCGGCGGTGAGGTAATCGGGGAACGGGCTCGGGAGGTCGGACGTGTGACCCTCGCCCCAGAAGCCGTACTGCATGAGGTCGACGAACTCTACGAGCGGGTTATTGTCGAACTCCGCGGCGAGCAATTCATTCAACTCGCGGAAGGCTTTCCGGAACTCAGGGTGATCGTAGCGGGGCTCTAAGAGATCGTGTTCGTAGCGCCGCGCAACGCGGCCGATGTTGGCGAGCGGGATCTTCTCGCGGAGGAAGTCCGGCATGGAGATCTGTTTGGGCTGGATGCCAGGGCTCGAAAGCTGGACGCGGAACGCGACGCGGAGGCCGCGGCGTTTGGCGGCGTCGAGGGTGAGCGGCCAGATGGGGGCGAGGTCGAGGCGCCCGGGGCGGGACTGGACGTGCCGCCAGTCGCAGCGGATGTAGAGGACGTCGACGAAGGGGAGGCTCGCGAGCTTCTCGACGTGCCGCTCAAGAGCTTCCTCGCCGCGACGGGCGGCGAGGGAGGGGCCGCCCTCCTCCCATGTGTAACCGACGAGGCCGAGCCCGAAGTTCTTCACCGGCCGGTCGGAGGCGGTGGTGGCGAGGACGGTGTACCAACCTTCGTCCTGTTCGATCCCGAAGGGCCCTTGATTGAGGCGGTCGTGGACTTTCGGTCCGGGGCCGAAGTCGTAGCCGTCCCAACGGTGCGTGGGGATATCAGCGGAGGCGCGTCGAGCGAAGAGGGTCGCCACCGCGCCAGCGGTCTTGAAGAGGTCGCGTCTGCGCATGAGAGTAAGGAATGAGTATACAGGCAAAGAGGATTGCGGGAGTCAGACTAATCGGGATCGCTTTCGTGCAGAACTTACCAATGCTAGACCGGAATCATGCCAGTCATGGTCGTAATGGTGTTCGCGCTTGGGCTGTCCTTGACGGGCTGCGCCCAATCTGTGAAGACTGGCGATTGCGGGTTCTCTCGGTTCAATCCCCTCGAAGTCCCACGTGAGTCAATCATGGACGAGAACACGTTCCACGACCGGCGAACGCATTGGGCTGTTACCCCGGTATGCCCTCCGGTGGCGCGTGCCAAGCGCCTAAGTGGAACAGTCCATGTCCGAGTGTTGGTCGATATGAGTGGTCGCGTCGTCAAGACATGTCCCATCTACAAGCCGACTGAACCCAGGGCCGACGAATCCCTTGTCGATGCGGCAATTAGTTACGTCGAAAAGGGGAGATTTCGCCCGAATCTTGGCTCGCCCAAGGGATCAGAAGCCGGCTTCCGCTATGCCGCGACCACAGTCGATATTCACTTCATCTTGGCAGATCAAGAGAAGTGAAACGGTTGGGTGGCGGAAGTACTGCACAGCGATGGCAGTCAAGCTTGACATCATGATGTCTCGATTGGGATCATCAAGGTGTGCGAACGACCTTGACCCTCGATGATGACGTGGCCAACCTCCTCAACAAGGAGATTCAGCGTTCGGGCGCCTCATTCAAGAAAGCTGTCAATCACTTTCTTCGTCTCGGATTGATGGCACCCAAGCAGCAGAACCGGAAGCGGTTCGTTGTCACTCCCCGTTCATTGGGACTCCCACCGGGCATGAGTTACGACAACGTGGAGGAGTTGATCGAGGCGGTGGAGGGGGCCGCTCACAAGTGATCGTCATTGACGCGAATATCCTCCTCTACGCATACGATTCGACCTCAACCCATCACACGAGAGCCAGGCGCTGGATCGAGCGTGTTTTGTCGGGTGGAACACCGGTAGGGGTTCCATGGCAGACTGCTACGGCTTTTCTGCGAATCGTCACGAATCCGAGGCTGCCCGGCGACCGGTTCACGCTTGACAGGGCGGCGCGGATCGTCGATCAGTGGTACGAACAGCCAAACGTGCGACTGCTGGCGCCGGGAGAGGGCCACTGGGCGATCCTCCGGCGAGTCATGATCGACGGCCAAGCGCGTGGTCCTCTGGTGACCGACGCTCAACTCGCGGCATTGACCATTGAGTACGGCGGCGTACTCCACACAACCGACCGCGACTTCGCCCGGTTTCCCGGGTTGCGGTGGACAAATCCGCTGGCGTAACGCTGAGTCCTGCATCGCGTCGTGCTTCCAGATCCGATCTCATGGCGCGTCAGACCCACGGGGTAGACTATAACGTTCCGGAGCTATCGCGAGATGACGAATCTGAATCGACGGGCATTTTTGATGACCAGCGGAGCGGCGCTGGGACGGGCTGTGTTGCCAGCCCAGCAAGCGGTTACGGCGGCTTCCTACGCTGAACAATATCCGGACATGCTGCTCCGGTATCTTTCGGCAAGGCTCAACGCGCTATCGGAGCGATGGGACCGGGAACGGGCCGCCATCCGCACCGCGGAGGCGGTCGCGGAGCGTAACCGATTCGTCAGGGGCAAGTTCGTCGAGATGATCCACGGGTATCCCGAAAGGAACCCGCTCCGCCCGGTGGTCGTCAAGGTCCTCGAGCGCGACGGCTACCGGGTGGAAAACATCATGTTCGAGAGCCGGCCGAACTTCTTCGTGACCGGGAACCTGTACGCCCCGACGTCGGGACCCGGCCCTTTCCCAGCCATCCTTTCGCCGTGCGGGCACTATCCGCTGGCGCGCATGCAGCCCGACTACCAGTTCGTCTACCTGAACCTGGTGAAGGCCGGCTTCGTCGTGCTGGGATATGACCCCATCGGGCAGGGTGAGCGGCGGTATTACTGGGACCCGCGAACCGATGAAACGGAGTCTGCGCTGGGTCCGGTCTACGAGCACAGCATGCCGGGCCAACTGCTGCTGCTCCTCGGCGAAAACCTCTCGGCGTATCGAATCTGGGACGGCATGCGAGGAATCGATTACCTGCTCACGCGGCCGGAGGTCGACAAGGAGAAGATCGGCTGCGCCGGCCACTCCGGAGGTGGCACCCTCACCCTGTTCATCAGCGCGCTCGACGAGCGCGTTCGCTGCGCCGTGGTGAACGAGGGCGGCACCGGTCACCGCTGGCCGGTGCACATCGCCCCTGGGGGGCCGTTTGGGCCGTCCGACGTGGAGCAGAACCTGTTCCCGTCCGCGCTCTACGGAGCGGACCTTTGCGATCTGCACGTTGCCATCGCTCCTCGTCCACTGCTTACGCTGACCGAAGAATACTCACCGTGGTTCAACCTCGCGGCCGGCCACATCCGCGATCGCTACCGGCAGTTTGGTGTTGCGGAGAAGTTCGCGACAGAGGAGGCCACCGACCCTCACGCCTACACGGTAAGGCTGCGCCAAGCCACCACCGACTGGTTCTCGCACTGGTTTTATGGCCGCAAAGGCCCTGAGGCCGAACCCGATTTCGACGCCGAACCGCGCCGCAACCTGTATTGCACGCCAAACGGATCGGTCCGTTACTCGCAGCAAGGCGACACAATCTTCTCCCTGATTCTCAAGAGGCAGGCATCGCTACCGGAGGAATCCAAGCCGCCTTCGTCGCGCCGGGAATGGGAGGAGTGGCGGGGAAGGTTCCTGCCCACACTCAAGGAACTGCTGCGCTACAAGCCAGTCACGGGACCGCTGGGCGTCCGCCCACTCGTGACAACGGCGCGCAAAGGGTACCGGGTCGAGAAACTGGAGTTCCTCTCGGAGCCTGACATCTACATCCCCACCTGGGTTTTCCTGCCGCAAACCCGAAATGCCGAGACGCGGGCGATTTTGTACCTGAACGACGCCGGCATCGCCGGAGAGGGTTTGGAAGGGATGGAATTCGGCGTACTGGAAGAGCTGGCGAGGAAGGGCCATCTCGTCGTGGCGGTGGAGCCACGCGGAACCGGGCTGACCGCGCCAGAGCATTCCGAGGGAGTTTCGGAAGCCCCGGAATTCCGGCAGTTATTCGACACCGAAACCGCCGCGGCGTACATGGCGTGGTTCATGGATGAGTCGCTGCTTGGGATGCGTGTGTTCGACGTGATACGGAGCGTAGATTATGCGCTCACACGCAACGATGTGGACAAGCGTGGCCTGCGCGCGATCGGGACGGGAAGAGGCGCGACCTGGCTGCTATTCGCGGCGGCGCTGGACCCGCGCATCCAGGCTACCGTTTGCGACCGCGGCCTGCTGTCGTATAAGTCCCTTGCCCAGAGCGACCGGTATCTCTATGGCGCGGATGTCTTCATTCCGGGGGTTCTGAAGCGGCTTGACCTTCCACAGGTAGCGGCAGCCGTTGCGGACCGATCACTGACACTGCTCTCTCCGCTCGATCCGATGAAGAAGTTAGTGGACGTTTCTGAAGCTACCGTCGCCTATGACAGGACCCGCCGAACTTACACGGGCGCTCAAGTCGGCGGCCAATTCCGCATTCTGCGGCGCGAGCCGGAACTGTCTTTATCCGACCAATATCTACACGCGTTCGAAACCTGAACGGAGGTCTTTTGTAATGTGGGCCGATTACGCCGTTGGCGGGTCGGCGGCCTCCACCAGAGTCCGCGAAACAGGCGCGCCCACGCAAATATGAATCGCATGGCTCTCACCGTCGTCGACCAACTGGATCTCCTGTTCAGACCGTTCACCGCCGTTTTCCACCTCGATCCGATACTCAGTTCGTCCGTAGCGGAAGGTCAGGACGTAACCTGGCCAGTCCTCAGGAATCACGGGATCGATTGACAGACGTCCGGCTCGCAGCTTGAACCCGAGGACTTCCTCCAGCCACACCCGATACATCCAGCCCGCCGAGCCCGTGTACCACGTCCAACCTCCACGCCCAGTCTGACTCTGCAAGGAGTAAACATCCGCGGCCACGACGTAAGGCTCCGTTCGATAGGCCGCATAATCCTCCGGTGTGCGTGAATGCTCGATGGGATTCAGCATCTGCAGAACTTTGACGGCACGATCGCCGTCTCTCATGCGCGCAAACGCCATTGCAACCCATAAAGCGGCATGTGTGTATTGGCCGCCATTCTCGCGCACACCCGGCGGATACCCCATGATGTAGCCGGGGTGGGGGCTGGATTTGTCGAAGGGCGGCGTGCAAAGCAGCACGAGTTTCTCTTTCTCACGGATGAGATGTTCTTCGACCGAGCGCATCGCCTCCGCCGCCCGATCCGGCCTGCCGGCGCCACTGATCACGGACCACGACTGCGATAGCGAATCGATGCGGGCTTCCTCATTCCGCCGCGAGCCCAGCGGCGTCCCGTCGTCGAAGAAGGCTCGCAGATACCATTCACCATCCCAACTTGTGCGTTCCACCGTCGCACTCAAGCGGTCCGCGCGGCCGCGGTAACGGGAGGCCAACTCCTGTTCGCCGCGGCCTGCGCATACCTCGGCGAACTTCTTCAAGACGTCCACGAGGAACCACGCCAGCCAGACGCTCTCGCCTTTCCCCTCATCGCCGACGCTGCTCAGGCCATCATTCCAGTCGCACATGCCTATCAGGGGCAACCCATGCGGCCCGGAGGTGACGCCCTTCTCAATAGCCCGGCGGCAGTGCTCGAATATGGTCACCTGATCGATCGAGACCGACGGCTGAAAATAGACCTCGCGCTCCTCCTCTTTTAGCAGCGGTCCCTCGAGAAACGTTGTAGCGGCATTGAGAATGCCAGCGTCGCCGGTGACATCCATGTATTGACACACTGCGAACGGGAGCCACAAAAGATCGTCCGAACACCGGGTGCGAACGCCCGCTCCCGACGGGAGATGCCACCAATGCTGCACGTCTCCTTCGGTGAACTGCCGCGAAGCGGCGCGCAAGATCAGCTCGCGCGCAATCGGCGCCGCGGAGTAAACAAGAGCCAGCGCATCCTGCAACTGGTCTCGAAAGCCATACGCGCCGCTCGATTGATACAGAGCGGAACGTCCCCAAATGCGGCAACTCAGCGACTGATAGAGCAGCCAGCGATTCAACATGAAATCAACCGATAGAATCGGCGTTTTGACCTGAATCGTGGTCAGGAGATCATCCCACCACTCCCGCGTCTCGTTGAGCGACCGTTCAACGTTTTCCGCGTCACGGTACCGCGCAATCAAACGCCCGGCGTGTTCGGCATCATCCGCCTGCCCAAGTACATAAGTCACTGTCTTTTCTTCCCCGGGACCGAGGTCGAATTTCGTTTGCAGTGCCCCGCACGGATCGAGCCCGGGACCCGTGCGCTTGGAAAGCGACTCCAGCCGCAAAGCCGCTGGGGCTTCCACCGAGCCGTTGCGCCCAAGGAATGCAGTGCGATCACCGGTGTATGAAGAGGCCTCCGGTGTCATGGCCGCGAATGCGACCCGCCCTCCATAATCCAAATGATAGGGATTGCGCGAAAACAACGCTTTCGCACTCTCATCCCAGGAGGACGCCACATGCATCTGCGTAGCCTCACGATCCGTGCCGAGCACGAGCTCCGAATATGAGGTCACGGACAGACGGCGCCTCTGCGAAGAATTGTTCCTGACCCGCAGACGCTGTATGCGAACCGGATCGGCTCTCTCGGCGTGTACCGGCACAAAAGTCACCAGCGTTTGTTCCAACGCATGACTGGTGTGTTCGTGTTCTGTGTATCCCTGCCCGTGCCGGGCACGATACGCATCGAGTTCGCGGACCGGCAGCGGTGTAGGTGTCCAAAACACTCCGCTGTCTTCATCGCGGATATAGATGGCCTCGGCAGAAGGGTCTGAAACCGGATCGTTGCTCCAAGGCGTCAAACGGTTCGACTGGCTGTTGCCGTACCAGCAGCACCCTGAACCGGCTTCGCTCACGAGGGCTCCGAACACCGAATTCGCCATCACATTGATCCAGGGCAGCGGCGTGAACGCATTTGGCCCGAGGTAGATCGCATATTCGCGCCCATCCGCGGTAAATCCGCCAAGACCGTTGAAATAGGCAAGCTCCAGGAAGGGCAAAGGCGCAGAGGGTTGTTCCTCACGTCGCCTGATCCGCAACGGCGGCGGCAGAGAAATTCCCTCCGGAGGACTGCTAAGCTGCTTGGACAGCGTTCCGCGCACCGTGCCCACTGTCGCCTGCGCCACGGTGAGGATCAAATTGAGATCCTCCTCGGATATCTGATCCGCCTTACGAAGGAACACGCCGCCTGGCTGCTGCACCCCGGTGTGCAATGAGTGCGCTTCCACCAGGCGGAGCAACTGCTGATGGAGAGGCTGCTCATAGCTAGCCGGCTCGCGGTTGAGAACTAAGAGATCGGCTTTCAAGCCGCGCAGCCGCCAGTACGTATGTGCAACCAGCAGCTCGCGCACCAGAGTAAGGCCTTGCGAATCGCCGACCCAAACCGCCGCAAGCGGCAAGTCGCCGGAGATACCGTGAGACCAGAGCTTCGACTGAGTTTGCACATTCCGGCGCAGGCGTTCGGCCGGCGCTCGCAACCGGACGTTCGGATACAGGAGGTGACCGGCGAGTTCGGCAAAACGCATCGCCGCATCGCTCTGAATACCGAGATAGCGGTATTCGAGTTGCGCGTGTGACCAGGCCAGCTCGAACGCGCGGCTGCAGACATCGGAATCGCGGTACTTGACCACCAGACGCATCAGGTCCTCGCGCGACCCCGCGGCGACCGTAACCAGCGTGATCTGCGCCTGCTGCCTCGGTTCAAGCGAAACGCGCTGTCTCATGACGAACACAGGATCAAGCACGTAGCCATCGGTCTGTTTCAGCGACATTGCCGGGTCGCTCCAGGTGCGTCCCCGCCCAAGGAACCGCGCGCGGTCCGTTTCGTACTGGAACGAGCTCTGATCCTTGGGGCTTTCCATCATCAACTGTGCAACCCAGATCGGCGATTCATCGGGAGACCGTAGCCGGCGCCATGCAAGTAGCGCGTGCAGATCGGGCCGCGCCTCGGTCTGGATAAACAGCTTGTTAAAAGCCGGATGGGCACGGTCCGCGCCATGGGGCGCAAGGCTCAATTCAGCGACGCTGGTCAACTCGAGCGTCCTGGCTCGCGAACCGTGATTGACGAGTGTGATGCGGCGAATCTCCGCATCATCTTCCGGCGATACCGTCACTTCCAGATGACTCTCGATACCCAGCCTGCGGCGACGGAACTCGGCCCGGTCGGCGCTGAAGGTCGCCGTGTAGCGGGGGTCTTTCACGTTTAAGGGCTGGTGCGTCACGGACCAAAGCGTGTTGCTTTCTTCTTCGCGAAGATAAAAAAAAGTTCCCCAATTGTCACGGGTGGTGTCCGAACGCCAGCGCGTGATGTCGAACTCGCCCCAACGGCTGTAGCCAGCGCCCGTGTTCGTGATCATCAGCGCATATCGGCCGTTGCCGAGCAGTTGGACTTGGGGGATCGGAGTGTCTTCATCGAACACCCGGTATTCAGGCGCCGATGGACCGGAGATCAGCCGCATTGCGACCTGATCCGATGGGCGGTGAACGAGCATCGAGGGCACCGGCGGTATGCGCTCGAACAACAACGGCTCCACGGCTTTGATTCGGCGATCGGCATGGAAGCGCTGCCGCATGATGCCGCGGTTGAGCACGTTGTTCAGAGCCACGAGGCTCATTCCCTGGTGGTGAGCCATGTATGCGTAAACGATTACGCCCTTCCCGCCTCTCCGTTCCTCCTGACGGGTGTAGTCCAGCGACTCATAGAAACCCATGCGGCCGTACATTCCGGCCTTCACCAGCCGCTTGAGGTTCTTGATCGATTCCGCCGGGTTCACCAGCAGAGCGAGCGCGGTGGCATAGGGCGCTATCACCAAGTCTTCCTCCAGCCCCCGCTTCAGGCCGAGCGATGGAACGCCGAAAGCTCGATACTGGTAGATCTTGTGCGAATCGAGCGCGCTGTAGGCAGATTCCGACATTCCCCAAGGCACGCCCCGATCCTTTGTGTACTCAATCTGGCGTTTGACCGCCACGGCGCAAGCATTCTCCAGCAAGGAGTTTCGGAAACTGCGCGTGAACAGGAGCGGCATCAAGAACTCAAACATCGTGCCGCTCCAGGAAAGCAGAACCTGGCCGTCCGCCGAGGTGTAGGGCCGTCCGAGCGCGAGCCAGTGCTCCACCGGCACATCGCCCTTGGCAATCGCCACCAGACTGGCAAGACGCGCTTCGCTCGCCAGCAAATCGTAGTGAGCGGAGAGGTTTAGTGGGCCGCCTACCTGGTATCCGATAGCAAACAGACGCCGATGAGCGTCGTACAAAAACTGCATATCCATGCCGTCAGCGAGGGCGCCGCTTGTTTCTCCGAGATGTCTGGCTCGGTCGAGGAGATCCGCCGACGCTTTACGAGCCTTCTCGTACTCAGCTCCGACGTCCGCAATCCAGGCGGTGAGGTTCGCCGAGAGCCCGTCTTTGTTCCCGGCGCTCTTCAAGATCTCGCTCAGCAGGCCGGTTTCTCCGCGAGCCACCGCGCCCCAGGAAGGCAACTCGCGCAGCAGCCTACGGCGCGCCGCAATCGCGCTATCTCCGAGAGGCTGAAGGAACTCGTCAGGTGGAGCGGCCAGAACGTCGAGCCAGCGCAAATAAAGGTCGGCGTGTTGAATCCAGCTCTCTATTTGCCGCTCCAGCCGCGTAAACCAGTAAGCGGGCTCCCCGGTCGTCGAGACGCTCCACCTCAGGGAATCGGTCAGCTTGCGTGCGGGTTCGGCAGCGAGGCGGATTCGCTCCAGAATTTCGATGCCCGAAGACTCTTCCTCGAACAGCCCGCGCAACGCAGCCAGGGAAACACGGTTGCTGTGGTCCGGCTGAAACCGCTCCGTAATAACTGCTAACGTGTCAGCCAAGCCGCGCAGTGCGCGCCCGTCCAATTGCGATTCCGCATCCAGCTCCTGAGAGGCCTGCTGCAGAACCCACAGGCTCGCGATGAGGTTTCCGCTATCCGCAGTCGATACGTACTTTGGCGGCAGCGGTTCCAGAGTCCGGGTGTTGTACCAGTTGAGAAGGTGGCCCTCGCAGGATTCCAGCTTTGCCAGCGTTTCGATCGTCGCCGTACACCGGTCGATCATTGGCTCCGGAGTCAGAAAGCCGAGGTCGTGCGCCGAAACCGCCGATACCAGCCACATTCCGATATTTGTCGGCGAAGTGCGATCAGCGACCTCGACGCGCAATGCCTCCTGGGAATTATCCGGTGGAAGCCAGTTGTGCTCCGGTCCTACCAAGTCATCGAAATAGCGCCAAGTTTCACGGGCGATGCGGCGCAGAAACCGCTGGTCGTTGAGTTCGATCTGTTCCGCTTTCCTGAGCGCGCGTCGTTGCGACCTGATCCAATGCTGGACCGCCGGAGCGGCAACCCAGAGCACCAGAAACGGAGCCCAAGCCGGTTCCCAAAGACGCCCACGGAGCGCCAGGGACAGCATGAAACCCGCGGTGACGGCGCAGATCAGGAAGAAATGTATACGGAAGGGATCCAGGTGCAGACGGGCGGCATGGTACGACATTTCCGCAGTCTGCCACTCCAGCAGACGGCGTTTGCTGATCCCGAGCCGATACAAGACGCGAACAATGGCATCGGCGGAGAGGTAGGCCTGATGCGGCAGGAAGGCAGCCTTGACGATGGCGAGATTCAAATCACTGTTGGCTTCGCGCCAGGCCCACGCGTCTCCCCGCCATCGCGCGACCAGGCGGTCGAGAAACTGAAAGAGAAGAGGAACAACGAGGGTCAACGCCACTAGTGCGCTGGCGGCGGCGGGAGCGGCGTGGAAGGTCCAACTGAACACTAACAGCAGCAACGACGCCACCGGCACCAAGCTGCGGCGCAGGTTGTCGAGAATCTTCCAGCGGTTGATCAGCGTCAGGGGATTCCGCGCGTCCTCCGGCCGAGTTGCGGCCGGAACTCGCGGCAAAATCCATGAGGCGATCTGCCAGTCTCCGCGAATCCATCGATGCTGCCGTTTACTGTAGCTCGTGTAATCGTATGGGAACTGTTCGAAGAGTTCCACATCCGTGGCCAATCCGACGCCTACATACGCTCCTTCGATCAGGTCGTGACTCAGCAACCTCTGCTCCGGGAAGCGCCCGTTGAGCACTTTGTGAAAGGCACGAACATCGTAAACGGCTTTTCCATGGTAGATGGCTTCGCCGAAGAGGTCTTGATAGACGTCGGAGACCGCCTGACAATACGGGTCCGTCCCGCGCGCGTCCGTAAAGAGTCTCGTGAAACGTGTGGCCGTCGCCGACGGGAGCGTGATACTCACACGCGGCTGAATGATGGTGTAACCGCGAGCGTGGTTGCGCTCGTCCGCGGTTAGCTCCACACGGTTTAAAGGATGGGCGATGGTTTCGACGAGCTTTTGCGCACTGCCGTGAGGGAGTTCCGTGTCGGCATCGAGCGTGATCACGTATCGGATCCCCTCCGGCAGCGACCCGACGCACAGTAACTCAGTGTTCTTCCCGCCATTCAGAAAACTGTTGAGTTCCTCGAGTTTCCCCCGTTTCCGTTCCCAACCGATCCAGCGGCCCTCGGTTTCGCACCACATCCGCGGTCTCTGGAAGAGCAGGAAGCGCCCATGGCCGTGACGTGAATTGAGCTCCTCTATGCTCTTCATCGCCAATCCAAGCAGACCGTCGTCCTCCGGCATCTCGCGCTCTTCAGCGTCAGTGAAGTCCGACAGAAGCGAGAACCACAGATTCGAGTCCGGGTTCGCGAGGTAGCGTACTTCCAGCTTCTCGATCTCGCCCCGGACCGACTCCGGTGTAAGCAGCATCATCGGTACAACGACAAGAGTGCGGCAGTCTTCCGGTATCCCCTCCTCAAACGACATCTTCGGTAGCACACGCGGGGGAAGAATCGAAGTAAGGAACATCTGCAGCAGGTAAGTGACGAGCTCGCTGGCTGGGAAGAGTGCCAATATTCCCAGAAACAGGAGAATACCTTGCGAAGTTACCCCCGCGCTGTACGCCGCGAACCGAAAAGCACCCGAAAGTCCGGCCGTTAGCGCGGCGAGACTACTCAGATAGAAAAAGGCCGGATATCGGTGCAGAAAGCGCCGCCACGCTTCGCTCCAGCGAATGCGACGGCGCAGGCGCTTTTCAAGTTCCGGCAATCCTTCGTCAAGAAGGTAGTAAGCTACGCACCGCTCACGGCTGCCGGGGGGGGCGGGTTGCGCGAGGTCCACCGCCAGGCGAGCAACGTCACATTCGGAAAACTTCGACTGGCGCGCTGCCGCTTCGACAACCCGCCGGCAACGGTCGCGCGTGGCGAAATCGCTGCGGGCATGAACGCCTGCCGGGTCCTGGCGCAGAATCTCCTCCATCCGGCTCACCGCCTCGACAATCTTTGGGTACTGCAGTTCGGACAACTGGCGCAGGCTCCCAATCGCGCTGGAGATCAACATCAGATCGTTCGCTTCTTCGGCGTGCTCGCCCCGGATGATGTCGGCCAAGCGATGTTCCGTCTTCTCCTGAATCCATTTCTGGATCGGAGCAAGCGCGGACTCATCCCGGTGCAGTTGCTCGCCGAGGCGCGCAATGAAATGGGGCGTTAGCTCGTTGCCATGGCGATCGAGTTCACCAACCATTTCCTCGAACTGCTCGGGAGTGCGATGGGCCGCGTTCAGAAGGCGGTCGGCCCAGAAGTCGGCCAGTTCCTTCATATGTTGGCGTAAGATCGCCAACTCGGCCAGACGCCGCAGCCGCTCAAGAAGCACCAGCCGTAACATCAGCGGGAACACCCACAGTTCGGCGACAGTCAACGGAGACTGATGTTGATAGGCGTCGAGAAAGCTAATGATGGTCTCCGTCGCGAGCCGGTGGCCGGTGCGATCGATCAATTCAGCGGCGAGATGATAGACGCGCAGCCGGACCGGACAGCTCCGGTCGGTTAGCACCGGTAAGATCTTGTTGTGATTGTCAGGAAGGTTGTGCCGGATGTCAGCAATGTTTGAGCGAATGAGGTATGCGTTATCCAGTAGCCACTCGGCTGCATGCGTGATGCCATATTCCAGCCGCGCGGCTTCGGCCAGATCGGCCCGAGCGCGTTCGATGACGACCTCGCACTCCCGCAAAATCGGCAACAGCGGCCGCGACCGGGTCGACGCCTCGAGTTCGTGTGAAGCCGCCAACTCCGCCGCGCAATCCGGCAACTCCGCCATGGTGGCCGGTTCGCGCCGTTGTCCGGCCGTCTCCGTCGAGGCAGTGAAGCCAGGCCCTGGACGAATCACCAAGACGGATGGATGACCGATGCGACGGAGGACCGCTACGACATCGGCCGCCTCATCTTCAGTTGCTTCGACTACCACGAGGCTCTCTCCGGGAAGGACAAAGCCGCGATAGCCACGAAGGACTCTGTCGCTCATCCCCAGTCCCAACCAGAGCGTGCCAAACCACGTGATCAGAAAGCCGCACAACGCCGCTAAAACTGCCATCAAGGGAGGAATGCCCGCGATCGTGGCTAGCATGGCGACGGCGAGCGCCAAGCCTACGCCGAAGGCGGCCCGGTTACGGGGCCCGAGTCCGTCATGGAAATGTTTCAGACCGCCGTCTGACGCGCGATGGATTACAGCCGAGCGCCTGAACCCATTCGTGCGGACCTCGCGAAGCGCCTCCTCACCGTGCTCTTCGCTGCGGTAGAACCCAAGCACGAATCTGGAGACGCGTGATTTCCTAGCACACGCCGAAAAAAGCACATACTCATTGTCGCCGTTTCTTTGACGCTCCTCCACTGCAGAACTCGACATGTCCCGATACGCCCTCCCCGACTTCTTTTCCGCGGAGGTTTCGGCCCGGCGATGCCGTTCTCAAAACTGGAACAGGGTGTCGCGACGGGCTGGATGAGCCGTCAAGGTATTGAAAGGAGGGTCAGATAGCCTCCGAAGTTACATTACACTACGTTTCGGCGGAGAGGCGGGCGCGGACGATTCGTCCAAACGAGGTGGCGGTGTATCTTTCGACGATGAGGGGGGCGTTGTGCCAGCTCCAGGCCGCCCAGCCCATCTGCAGGCTGTCGAAATAGTCGAGGAGCTTCCGGCCCCATTTGAGATCACTTTCGGCGCCACCCCATTCCCCGGCGAACACGGGCACTGTCGCCGCAAGATGGCCGAAGGCCTCGTGCCAGTTCCGGCCCTTGATCGGATAGACATGGGTGGAATAGACCAGGCGCGGAATGTCCATCGGCATACCCCTAAGGTCATATGCCCAGTTGGTGCCACCGACAAAAATCAGAGAATCGGGGTTGACATCGCGAATCGCGGCGATCAGTTTGCGCGCCCACGGCTGCCACTCCGCCATCGTGACGCGGTACAGGCCGGGCGGGTAGGTTGTCCCGTCTTCCCGGTTGAGGGGGTACGGGTCGTCGGGAAGCCGATCGTGCGGCTCATTGAAGATGTCGTAAAGTACGGCCGGCTCGCCCCGGTAACGAGTGGCGAGCAAATCCCAGAGTTCGATGGACTGCATATTCGGCAATGGGGCGACGAAGTTCCTGTCGCCGCCATAGGCACGATCCGCATCCAGCCACTGCAAGTCCAGAAGAGTATAAGCGCCGAATCCGGACGCCCAGCGGATCATTTGATCCAACGCCTGGCAATATGCGTCAGCCGTCCAACCGCCCCGCCCGCGCAAAACCCAGTCCTGGTTAAAGGGCAGACGGATTACGTTTGCGCCCCACTCTTGGACGATCGTTCGGATTTCATTGCGGGAAATTTCCGCGGCGGAGAGGAAGCCTTGCTCGTCCGGTTCAGAGTATTCCAGTCCGGACCGGTTCAGGCCGCGCAAAAGAACAGTCTCCCTCGTGCCGGCTCTGACGATTCGGTTGCCCTCGGTTGTCAAGAACGGCAGCCCGTTCGAGAGGTCACCATCCATGGCTTGATCGTACATCGGCGGACTCGGTGCGTATAGGCGAGGACGCGGTCGGGCGCCGCTCCCTCACAGGCGTTGTTTATGGACCGCTCCCTGGGGTCACGGCTCGCTAACTGAGTCCGAAATACAGGCCCTG
>DATIFQ010000542.1:0-24229 GCA_035455185.1 Bryobacteraceae bacterium
CGGAACGGCGACAAGGAATTTCCTTCGGGCAGCTACGTGATTCCCCTCGCGCAGCCGGCCAAGCGGCTGGTACGAACCCTGCTCGACCCAAACATCCCGATGGAGGAACACTTCGTCAAGGAGCAGGAGCGGCGCCGCAAAAAGAACCTTCCCGACGAGATCTACGACGTCACTGCCTGGAACCTGGCACTGATGTTCAACGTGGAATGCATCCCGGCGTCCGAGGCGTCGCAGGGCAGTTTCACCCCAGCCGGTGACCGAACCCCGCCAGGGGCGGTAGCCGGTGATAACGCGACTGTCGCCTATCTGGCACCATGGGGCACGCTGGCGTCCGGCCGCCTGCTCGCGGCCTCGCTCCGGTCCGGCCTCCGTGTCTGGAGTGCGGACAAGCCCTTCACGCTGGGCGGGCGGAAGTATCCGTCCGGGACCTTGATTTTCAAAGTGAAGGAGAACGCCGCTTCGCTTGCGGAGGCGCTCGCGAAACTGGCTGCCTCCACCGGAGCCGAAATCGTCGGTATCAACAGCAGTTGGGTGGACGGCGGTATCAGTCTCGGCAGCAATCACGTGGTGCCGATGCGGAAGCCCGCCATCGCTCTCGCCTGGGACACCCCGGCTTCGCCTCTCTCCGCCGGATGGACCCGCTACGTGCTGGAGCGCCAGTACGACTATCCTGTGACGCCGGTCCGCACCCGGCAGCTCGCCTCCTCGGGGCTGCACCGCTTCGACGTGGTCATCCTGCCCGAGCCTTCCGGCAGCTACATGGACACGCTCGGAGCCGCCGGCGTCAAGCGGCTCAAAGATTGGGTGACGGACGGGGGTACGCTCGTCGCCCTCGGCGGCTCGGTTGCGTTTCTGGCGGACTCGAAGGTGGGTCTGCTGTCAACCTCTCGCGAAAACCTGGCGAAGCCCGTCGAGCCCGGAAAGCCACCGGAGCAGAAGGAGACCGCCCCGGCCAAACCGGACGCGCAAGCCCCGGCAAGGGTGCCTGGGAAACTGCTCACGTCGGAAACGGAGTACGAAAAAGCGCTTCAACCCGAGGCGGAACCGCCGGATTCGGTCGCCGGAGTCATTCTAAAGGCACGGGTGGATTCCGATCACTGGCTCGGCGCCGGCCTTTCCGGGACCGTCAACGCGGTGGTCGTGGGACGGGAGATCTTCACCCCGATCAAGCTCGACAAAGGCGTGAACGTCGCGACGTTCCTCGGTCCGGACCAGTTGCTCCAGAGTGGTTACCTGTGGGAAGAAAACCGTAAGCAGTTCGCTTACAAGCCGCTGGCGGTGGCCCAGCCGGACGGCCGCGGCGTGGTCATCGGTTTCACCGCCGACCCGAACTTCCGCGCCTACGTGGACGGCCTCAACGTCCTGTTCTTGAATGCCGTGTTCCGAGGACCGGCCCACGCACGTCCGGCGCCCTGATCAGAATCCTTCGAGCAGATGGCCGAGCTTTTCTTTCTTCGTGCGAAGGTAGATCTCGGTGGTATCGCTGGGTGCGATGATGCAGGGAATCCGCTCGGAGACCTCGACACCCGCGCGTTCGAGCGCCTGGATCTTGTCGGGATTGTTCGACAGCAGGCGGACGCTCGTCAGCCCGAAGTGCCGCAGGATTTCCGCCGGCAGCTCATAGTTCCTGAGGTCGGCCTCGAACCCGAGTTGCTCGTTGGCCTCGACGGTGTCGGCGCCGTGGTCCTGTAATTCGTAGGCGCGCAGCTTGTTGAGCAGCCCGATGCCGCGCCCTTCCTTGTGTTCGTAGACAAGCAACCCACGGCCTTCGCCGGCGATCCGGGCCAGGGACAGCTCGAGCTGAGCGCGGCAGTCGCACCGCAGGCTGTGAAACACGTCTCCGGTCAGGCATTGCGAGTGGATGCGGACGAGCGGCGGCGGATCGCCGGAGACTTCGCCCATGCGCAGAACGACCGCCTCTTCGAGACGGCCGCCGTATTCGCCCTTAAAACCGAATATCCGGAACAGTCCGAAGCTGGTGGGGAGGTCCGCCTCGGCTACTTTACGTAACCGGGCTGCTACCGCTGGGTTTTCCATCAGACAGAAACGAAGGAACCTGGAGGTTCCGCGTTCTCTTAATTATAATGAACGGCAACGCTACATGCTGGACCAGCACCTGATCAGACTCCTGGTGAAGCTCGGGATCGTGGCTTCCCTGGCGAGCATTTTGGTCCGGTCGGACGCTTTCAAGCGCATGCTCCTCCGGGAACAACGCACCCTGAACCAGCGGCTGCTGCTTGCTTTATCCTTCTCGAGCATCTTTGCCACAGGCGTCGCCACCCGAGTCGTCACGCGGTCCTATCAGGCGGTGGACCTCGGGCTGGAGGGGAGCCTGCTATCGGGCATCCTCGGCGGCTATGTAACCGGGCTTGTGTCGGGAATACTGATTTCAGTGCCCGCCATGTTCAACGGCGAGTACCTCAGCATGCCTCTCCTCGCGGGGGTCGGCGTACTCGGCGGGCTGCTGCGCGATTGCGCGCCGGACACCGAAGACATCTGGCACTTCTCGCCGTTTTTCGACCTCAGCATTTACCGGCTCTTCCGGCGGGGCCACGATCACCGCCGCTCGGCGTTCCACCTGTTCTTCTTGCTGGCGATCCTCTTCGCCGAGTTCCTAAGGATCACGCTCGGCCACATCTTCAAGGACTCAGTCTTCTATCTCTATCCCGAGTGGGTCTCGCCGCACCCGTTGACGATTGTCATTGTCTACATCACGACGCTGTTCGCAGTAACGCTGCCCCTCAAGATCTGGAACAACACCCGGAACGAAAGCAAGCTGGCCGAGCAGCAGCAGGTGCTGTTGCGGGCGCGGCTCGAGGCGCTCTCCAGCCAGATCAACCCGCATTTTCTGTTCAACACGCTGAATTCTGTCTCCTCGCTGATCCGTACGGACCCGGGCGAGGCGCGAAACGTCGTCTACAAGCTCTCCAACATCCTGCGCCGCCTGTTGCGGAAGCACGACAACTTCAACCCGCTGCGCGACGAACTCAATTTCATCAACGATTACCTCGCGATCGAGATGGTGCGGTTCGGAGACAAGCTCCACTTCGAGAAGGACATCGCTCCGAACACCCTGGACCGGCCGGTTCCGAGCATGCTGCTCCAGCCGCTGGTGGAGAACTGCATCCGGCATGGCCTGAGCGGAAAAGTGGAGGGCGGCACGATCCGAGTCAGCAGCCAACTGGCGGACGGCCGGTTGCACCTCTCTGTGGAAGATGACGGCGTGGGCATTCCCGAAGTAAAATTGGCTACCCTGCTTGAACAGGGCATCGGCGTCAGCAATGTCAACGAGCGCCTCAAGGTTTTGTTCGGAAACGACTACCGGATGTTCATCGACAGCAAGCCCGGTACCGGCACACGCATCGAGATCCAGATTCCGGAACTCCAGCTCCCCGGAACGGGTGTCTCCTGACTTCTTACTGCGGAGCACTGATTGACAAACCTCCAAACCCCTGTACTCATACCCGAGACGAACGGCGCGCACCGGACGATCGCCGGCCGGACCCGCAGGGTCTACGACCGCCTGGCGGCCGTCTATCCGGTGTCAACGTTGTTCTTCCATTCGACGGCGCACAAGCGCGCGCTGGCGGTAGCCGGCCTTGTCGACGGCATGCGCGTACTCGAAGCGGCTACCGGTTCCGGCGAAATGTTCCGGCGGCTCGTGCGCGCCAACCGCGGCGGTGAAACGGTCGGCTTCGACCTCTCTCCCAACATGGCGGCTCGGACGCACCGCAGGGTCCGCCGGGAGTTCCCCGCTGCAACAACCCTCTGCCAGGCGGTGGATGCCCGCTACCTACCGTTCTGCGGTGAGAGCTTCGATCTCGTCGTCTGCTGCTACCTACTGGAGTTGCTCTCATCGGAGGACATCCTGCTCGCGCTCAGCGAAATCCACCGCGTCTTGCGCCCTGGTGGGAGATTGGCGCTGGTCGCGATTGGACAGAACACGGAGTTCTTCAACCGCGTCTACCGCGTACTCGGCAAGATCGCGCCCGCGTTTTGGGGACGCCAGATCGATGGGCGGCTGATTGAACTCATTGAGACCGCTGACTTCCGTCTCCTCAGTGAGGAACACGTTCGCCAGAGCCTGTACCCGTCGCGTGTGCTTCTCGCCAGAAAGTAGGCCGCAGCCGGCATCTGATGTAAAGTATTTTCGGAGGTTCTCCTCATGCAATCCGACCGCAGGCAGTTTTTAAAGAATTCCCTGGGCGTGTCGGCGGCCGTCTCCGCCGCCCCGATGATCGTCCCGCGCCGTGCTTGGGGCGCAAACGACAAGCCCGCCTATGCCCTGATCGCCGCCGGCGGCCGGGGCCGTTACCTGAACAAGGTTTTCAAGAAGCTCGGCGCACAGTGTGTGGCCGTCTGCGATGTCTATGAGCCGTACGTCGAGATGGCGCTCGAAGATTCTCCCGACGCGCGTGCCTACGTCGACTACAAAGAGCTGCTTGAAAAGGAGAAGAGTGCTGACTTCGTCATCCTCGCCGGACCCGACCATCATCATTGCCCGATGCTGCTCGCTTCGCTAGCCGCCGGTAAGGACGTGTACGCCGAGAAGCCGCTCTCGCGCACGCTCGAAGAGAGCCAGAAGATGATCCAGGCGGTCAAGCAGAGCCAGAAGGTTGTTCAGATCGGCATGCAGCGGCGCAGCGCCCCGGTGATCCGTTCGGCCAAACGCCTGATTGACGACGGCGTCCTCGGCAAGCTCGCCATGGTCAAGCCAATGTGGAACTGGAACGTCTCCGGCCCAATCGACAACTCCCCCCTTCCCGGTAAGCTCGACTGGCAAAGGTTCCTCGGAGACGCTCCCCAGCGCGAGCTGGAGCCGATGCGCTTTCGCCGCTGGCGGTACTTCTGGGATTACGCGGGCGGCAACATGACCGACCAGGGAACGCACCTGATGGACGTCGTCCTGTGGTTTACCAACTCCGGACCGCCGGTCTCGGCCATCTGCAACGGGCAGGTCAACAAGATGAAGGGGGCGGAACACCCCGAGGTCTTTTGCGCCGTCTTCGAGTTCCCGAGTTTCCTCGTCACCTGGACGCTGAACTACTGCAACTCGTACGAGAACGGCTGGTCCATCACGTTCATGGGCGACGAGGGGACGATGATTCTCGACGAGGACGGCTACCGTGTCTATCAGGAGCCGTGGGCCTTGCCGAAGAACCGCGAGCCCATCTTCTATGCAAAGGTGGCGGTGCCCATCGAAGCGCACGTCCAGAACTTCCTGGACTGCATCAAAACCCGGGAGCAGCCCACCTGCGACGTGGAATCGGCCGCGAAGGCCGTCGCCGGACCACACCTAGCCAACATCGCGTTCCAGCAAGGCCGGAAGGCGACGCTGGCCCCGGATATGGTAACGGTCTCTTAGACTCTATCGGACGACACCCTCGAGCGGGCTGCTGGCGCTGGCGTACAGTTTCTTCGGGATCCGGCCGGCGAGCCAGGCCAGGCGGCCCGCTTCCACCGCGAGTTTCATCGCAACGGCCATTTTCTCGGCGTCCTGCGCTCCGGCGATGGCGGTATTCATGAGCACGCCGTCGGCGCCCAGCTCCATGGCCACGGCCGCGTCCGACGCGGTTCCAACCCCGGCGTCCACGATCATCGGCACTGCTGTGATCATCTCCCGAAGAATGCGCAAGTTCGCGGGGTTCTGAATTCCCATGCCGGACCCGATCGGCGCGGCCAGCGGCATCACCGCCGCGGCGCCGGCGTCGATCAGCTTCTTCGCGTAGATCAGGTCGTCGTTGGTGTACGGCATCACGACGAACCCCTCCTTGACTAGAATCCGCGTGGCTTCGAGCAGCCCCTCGTTGTCCGGAAACAGCGTCTTCTCGTCGCCGATGACCTCTAGCTTGATCCAATTCGACAGCCCGACCTCGCGGGCGAGGCGCGCCGTGCGGACCGCTTCGTCGGCCGAGTAGCAGCCGGCCGTGTTCGGCAGGATGAAAATCTTGGAACGGTCGATATAATCCAGCAAAGATTCCTTCGACTTGTCCGTGAGATTCACCCGGCGCACGGCGACGGTGACCATCTCGGCGCCCGAAGCGGCATGGCAGCGGGCCATTTCCTGAAAGCTGCGGTATTTGCCCGTGCCGACGATCAGGCGCGAGCGGAACTCCCGCCCGGCGATCACTAGATTGTCTGGCATACTTTCATTCTAGAACCAGGGAGTGGAGAAATCATGAAACGGACCTTGCTGCTTTTGCTCTTCGTGCTGCCGCTCGCCGCGGGTGATTTTCGCCTCGGCCAAGCCGCGGTGAAGATCACCCCGCCCGCAGGCGCTCCGATGGCCGGCTACTACCACAACCGTGCCGCCTCAGGCGTCCATGACGACCTTTTCGCGAAAACGCTGGTGCTCGAAAAGGATGGCGAGAAAACGGCTCTCGTCGCCTGTGACATCATCGGCATGCCGCGCGGTGTGGCGGAGGAAGCGCGGCGGCTGGCTGAGAAAGAGACCGGCATCCCGGGCGCCCGGATCATGATCTCCGGAACCCACGCCCACACCGGCCCCGTCCTCTACGAAGAGGGTTCGCGATACAACCTTGAGGGCGACATGTTGCGAATCGCCAGGGAATACATCGCCGCGCTTCCGGCGAAGATCGCAGAGAGCATCAAACTAGCGGATTCGCGGCTTCAACCGGCAAAAGCCGCCGCCGGCGTTGGGCACGAGGAGTCGATCAGCTTCAACCGGCGTTTCTTCATGAAGGACGGCACGGTCGGCTGGAACCCCGGGAAATTGAACCCGAACATCGTGAGGCCGGTGGGACCCATCGACCCGGATGTCGGTGTTGTCCGCTTCCAGGCCGAGGATGGTGACTCGCTGGCTACCTACGTGAACTTCGCTCTCCATCTGGATACTGTGGGCGGCGTGGAGATTTCGGCGGACTATCCGTATACGCTCTCAAAACTCCTCGGCCGACTGAACGGCGCGGACATGCTGACCGTGTTCACGATCGGCGCCGCCGGAAATCTCAACCACATCAACGTAAGAACCGCCGCGCGGCAGAACGGACATGGGGAAGCGGAACGCATCGGCGGCGTGCTCGCCGGCGAAGTATTGAAGACCTACACCCGGCTGGAGGATATCGCGGCAACCTCCGTGCGCAGCCGGAGCGAGATCGTGCGCCTTCCCCTGGCGGAGCATGAGCCCTCCGACGTCGAATGGGCACGCGGCGTGGCGCCGAAGTTCGGCAAGCCCGGCGCCGCCCCGTTTCTAGACCTCGTGAAGGCGTTCCGCGTGCTCGACGTCGAGGCTCGGAAGGGCAAGCCGATCGACGCCGAGGTGCAGGTCATCGCTCTCGGGGACCAAGTCGCCTGGGTCGGGTTGCCTGGCGAGATCTTCACCGAGCTCGGGATGGCGATCAAGCGTGCCTCGCCGTTCCCGTACACGATGGTGGCTGAACTTGCGAACGGCTCAATCGGCTACGTGCCGAACCAAGAGTCATACTCGCAAGGCGCTTACGAGGTAGTCAGCGCCAGATGCGCAGCCGGTTCCGGCGAGATGCTGGTGGACACCGCGCTCCGCCTGCTGAAACAGCTCAAAGCCACCGGCGCCGCTACGAACTGAATCTTACTGTAGCGAGCCCGTTCCGAGCTTCGCATTCGGCGGAGGCGTATCGGTTCGCTGCCGGCGAAGTGCGATCAGCCGGGCGTCCTCGGCAGTTTGCGTGGCTCCACGCGCCGCCTCCACGATGACGGATCGTCCGGCCTTCTGCGAGAAGAGCCGTTCCGCCTCGGCAAGTTGCACTTGCGCTTTCCGGAGCGCCCCCGGAGCGTGCTCCTCCGCGCCCTGCGCCGCGGCAAGTTGCACCGCGTTACGCGCCTGGTAGACCTCGAGCAGAGCCTCATACCGGTCGAGCGACAGCTTTGGTCCGTCCGCGGCCGCCACACGCGAGCGGGCGTCCTGAAGATCGAGCGTGTATTCACCCCGTTTCAGCAGTTCGTACTTTGCTTCCACCTGCTGCACGTTGCCCCGCGTCCCCGGCAGGACTGTATTTTCAAGTACCACGACGTCACTTGGGTGAGTTGCGGCGAAGTACGGTTCCGCGGTGAGGATCAGCGCAAATGACTGTAGCTCGGTGGAAGTGCGCAGTTTCCCGCGATTGTCGTGATCGGTAATGACTTCCCCCAGATTGGTGGAGCGTCCTTCCGGAGTGATGGCCCACAACACGTACGTCAGGTAGTTCGGCCCAAACCTGTGGGGTGGTTCCAGCCCCCGGAACTCCGCCTCGATCCCGAAAGCTCCTTTGTGGCCCTTGACGCGCGCTTGTCCTTCGGCGCGCGGCAATAACACGGTGCCCTGGAAACCGATCTTCGTCGAGTCGCCGTCAGGACGGTAACTGATCGCCTTCGTGGTGCGGGATAGAACGTTCACTCGGTAGATGGGCGCCGATCCAGGAGCCGGTGGCTGAGCCGGATTCACATTCACTTGTTGCGTGGGATTGGGCTCCTGGGCGATCAGAAGAATCGGCAGAACAATTACTCCAAGCGGTTTCATCGTTCAAGCCTCCTAGAAAAACCTTCACTCCTCTGGAAAGGCGGGCGGAGAGTGCCGGAGCAGCCTCCGCACCGCCGGTCCTGCCTGTCCGCCGTATCGAGACTACGCCGTCAGGTCGCGGGGGTGACGGACTCCACCTCGATGGTGTCGTCCTTCGCACTGCCCTGCATCGTCACTTTCTGGCCGACAAATTTCTTCGCTTTCTCCGCGTCGCTGAGGTGGTAGATCTTCTTGTCGGCTTCGTTCACGAACACGACCGTGCCGCCGGAGTTGATGCAGTTTTTGTGTTTCTCTCCGGTGAACGTTCCGGTCTGAGCGCATTTTTCGTCGGTAACCCAGCCGACCCACTGGTCCGCCAGGGCAAGTCCGGCGGTGAGGGCCAGCAGAAGCGCGAGTGTAGAGAGTACTCTCATCGCTGTTTGTAACCTCCTCTGGTATGAAGCTGACGCCGGCCCGGACAGAGAACCCAGAATCTGCGGCCGCCGCGCTTCACTTTATGGTTCTAGATAAACTTGAGCAACATTGAGGCCAATCCCGAAAGCCGCTTTAGTCCGAACTGGTTGCGGCCGGCCGTCGACAGACCGCGGCCTGCGGGGGTGGTAAAAGTTTCCCGGCACAGTAGCAGAAACGTCAGTGTCAGCCCGCCCGTCCACACCGGAGGTCGAACCTGGCAGCAGCCGGGGCTCCAAGAGAGCCGAGATGGGCTAGACTGGGTGTGGTAGCATCCCATTCGCCGGCGAATGCGGGCCCTTAGCTCAGTCGGTTAGAGCAGCGGACTCATAATCCGTTGGTCGTAGGTTCAAGTCCTACAGGGCCCACCAGCCAATCCAAGAGTGCGCCCACCCGACCACCTTTTGATCGTTTCCAGATACCGTTCCATTCGGGTAGCCGCGTCAACTAGATCGCGGCGTGCGACGATGTCGTAGCGGGGGCAGGAGTCGGAACCGTAGTCAGCGCCTATCGGGCGCTCAATGGCCCGCCACAGGCTTTCCAAAACCCTTCTACTTCAGTTCTTCCGTCATCTTCTTTATTTCCGGTTGCAGATCGCCCATCAACTGCATCATCACGGGCATCGAGCGTTGCATCACCTGCGGCATTTTCTGAAGCAAGGCTTTCCCGGCTGGCGATTTGTAAAATGCCAAAATGCCGTCGATCTCCTCTTCCGTGTAAGTGTCGGTGTAGATCTTCACGAGCTCAGGCTTGGCTTTACTGAGACGGTCGGCGATCAGCGCCATGATCTTCCCCTGCATTTCGCTGGCTTTCGCACGCTTCTCAGCAGGCATCTCCGTCTTGTTCATCTCCGCCGTCAGTACGCCCTTCATCGGTTCGAGAAATGACTTCATCATCTGGCCGGTCTGCGTCAGGTTCAACAGTTCTTCGGCCTTTGCAAACTTGCTGGCCTCGTCGGCCCGCATGGGAGAGGCACACCACAAAAGGGTAACGCCCGTAATGAGAGCAATGGCTATGTACTTCATGACGTGATTATACGCTTCATCCCTGATACATAATCGACCGGAACTCCTGACTTTTGAGGCCCTTAGGGGTTGACGGAGTTGACCGACACGACGGAGCCATTCCTGAGTACCAAGACAGTCTCTTTTTTCGGAGGCCCGCGACGCAGATAGACGAGGGTTTCCATTTCTTGCCCCTGCTCCACTGAAGTGGTGACCATATTGGGTTTTCCAAACCGCGCCAATAATTCCGACTTCTCCATACCGACCGGAACGCTCTCGGCTGTGGGAAAAGCGGGCTGCTTGGGCTTCTCGGCACGCTGCGGCTCTTCCTTCCGCATCGGTCGGGTGGCGGGCGCTGCTACCTCTGGCGGCTTGGCGGTGCGCGGCGGCTGGACCGTCTCCCTCACGTCACTTAAGCCCGGAGGCGTGCTCTGATGCCACCACCACACCAACACACACAGCACGGCGATCAGCAGCAGTGCCACGAGCAGGGCGTTGGCCGCGTTCCTCGCCTTTGCTGATTCGCCTTCAGGGACTGTGTTCACTGATGCCATTCTAAGCCCGAAACCACGTCGGTCGTGCGGCAAACACAAAGCACAGCGTTAGCCGCCATAGACGGCACTCCGAGGGATTCACAATCCGTCGGCCGCTGGTTCGAGTCCAGCGGGGCCTACTAATCAAATCAAGAGCTTGCAATCGGTTCTACGCCATTACTGGGGGCAGGACTCCCGTGCCTCTCTTCTCATGCGCTGCACAAGCAGGATCAGCTCACGGTCCCGCGCGTTGCTGCAGGGCGCATCGCACGCCTCCAGGTCTCCCAAGCGGAGGCAGTGCCCCCGGCATTGCTCCGAGCCCAACAGCCTGACACGCGAGGCGTCCGGTTCCGGTTCGGGGAGCAGGTGGCGCAGTCTCCTGGAGAGTATCGAGACGGAGCTGCCGCAACCGTGCTCGAAGACCAGCAGGTTGACGTCCGGATGGGTGATCACGGCTTGTAGGCCCAGCAGGCGCAGGTCCGGATCCAGGACGAAACGGTCCCACGTTGACCATTCGTGTCTGCAAGACCTGCAGATCTGGAAGGGCCTGGCCGCGCGCTCGACGGTCACAGCGGGAATTATAAGCCAAATGTGAGGAGTGCGAATACTGTGCGCGCGGAGCACGACAAGCGCCTGCCGGCCTTCCCGCTGATCGCCTGCAGAAAATCGGTATTCGGGAGCCCGGCCGAAGACGCGAGTAGAATGCGTGCAGTTCTACCGGTGAGGAGATCTCGCGCATATGCGCGATTCATACCAGGAGGAGATCAGCCGTTCGTCCCGTAGAGCGCCCCGGTGGTCCGGTGGAGCATCCGGACAAATGCCAGAGTAACAATCCCCAGCATCCGGTCGAAACAGCATTCGCACTCGAGCAGATGTTTCAGGACCGAGGGCACGTCGGCATCGGGCAGACGGTTGATTCCGTACAGGCAGAGAGCGTCTTCCGTGAGGTGCCCGAACCGGAAGGGCGATGGGAAAAAAACGCGGGAGCGTCCGAGGAGCGCCACGGACGCTCCCGCCGAGTCCTTCGAGGCTGCCTTGCCGTTGACCATCGCAACTAGCGGAATTGTACGTCCAATGCAGGACGCTTGCAAGATTCGAAAAGGTAAGCGGGACCGTACTCACCTTGGTTAGCGCCGGAGGGCGCCATCAGGACGAACGGCCGGGGTCGTTCAAACGGCGGTGGTAGCGCCAGTTCGGGTCGATAGAGTCCGCATCGAAGCCGTACGGCGCCACTCCGTCGGTGGCGAAACGGTACAGCGCCACAGTAAAGATTCCTTTCACCGCCGAGGAGACGGCCGCGAGGAGCAGTATGTAGACCATGGTTAGGATGATGGCGGCGCCGAGATCATACGGATAAACGAGCCACCCGAGCAGCAGCCCGGGGACCAACAGCAGCAAGTTCAGCAGGCCGAAACCGAAACTGCCCGCCACCTGCTCGCCCCAGTGTTTCCGGAATAGCTCCGACGAGCGGAGCATGCCGTCGGAGACGTTCCGGTTTTCGATGATAATCACCGGGATGATCAGATAGGTGATCAGCGCCCATCCGACCGCTAGACCTGAGCTGAGAAGCCGGACAAGCCTGTTGCCCCGGTCCCGCAACCAGCTCAGAACGATTCCAACGGTTGCCGCCACAAATGCCCAGGCTGCGATGCGCGTGATGCGGCTCATCGCCACCCGCAGGCCCTCGGCAACGGTGGGGTTGCCGCCCGAAAGCCGGATGTTGGCGCATGCGACCAGAGCGCTGTTGAAGAAGATGACCACGAAATAGTTCAGGTAATACCAGACAAACAGAACCGCGTAGTCGGCCCAGCCGCCAGCGCCGTCCTTGATGGCGAGCAGCGTGCCGGCGAAGTAAAGCGGGAAGAAAAACGCGGCCGCCACCAGGACAGTAGATATCGCGCTCATCACCGGAAACAGCAGGATCTCCGTATCCGCGCCGAGCACGGCGAAACTTTGTTTATACAGCTTCCAGGTACGCCCCAATGTCCCCACGGCTGTTTTACCCCCGAGCCATGCTATCACCACCAGAAGACGATAAAAGCCTGGTAGAGGTTCGGCCAAAAGCGAGTGAGCCGAGGATGAGACCCGCAGGCGCCAGAGTGAAGCTAAGCAAGCCGGCGTAGGTGGGATCTATAGACGGTATGGCGAGGCAAGTGATCGGCGGGATGGCGCTCCCTAGAAAAGCACAATAGGCGCCCCAGACATTCGCTCGTTTCCAATAGATGCCGCCGATCAACACGGTCAGGGTGGCGGCAAAAGACAGAGACCCGCTTAGTGTGATGTACCGGAATACCGACTCCGGGAAATGGTAGAACGATCCCCAAATGTAAATGAAAGCACCGATGACAAGCACACCCGCCTGTACTGCCTTCACTCGCCCCTTGCCCCCGGGAAGCCGCTTTGTGTGCGGCCCGATCACATCTTGAAACAGGATCGAGCTGAACGCTAGAAAATAGCTCGAGTAGGTAGACATCGAGGCTGAGAGAAACCCGATCGTAACGATGCCGATCAGTCCCGCGGGGACGATGCGCGCCAGCATCTGAGGCAGGGCCATGCTCGACTCGCCCGTCCGCCCAAGGATGGCGAGTGCACCGATGCCCCAGACCATCGGGAACGCCGCCCGCATGAACATAAAGAGGCTGCTGATCCGGTACAGCTTCAGCGCGGTGGCTATATCGCGCATGCTCAGGATGCGTGCCACCACCGGCTGCCACGAACTCCAGCCACTCAGGTAGTAGAGCAGAGTCCACGAGAGGAACAGCGGGCCGTAGCGGGGCGCCTTCCAGATATAGAAGCCGGCATCGCCGTACCGCCGATCTACCGCCTCCGCCATACCTCCCCATCCACCGGCGTTCGAGAAGATTAGCAAGGTAGTGATGCCGACTCCGGCAACGATCGCGATGAACTGCACCACGTCGGTGAGTACAACCGAATACATCCCGCCGAGCATGGTGTATGCCACCACCACAACGAGCATCACGGCCATCACGAGCAGGATTCTCGACTCCGGGATGCCCATGATAATCGCCATGAAGTTGCTCTCGGCTTGGAGAAAAATACCCATGTTGAGCACGCCGACGATGAAGGTGGCCAGGCCCGCGATGGTGCGGACGCGCGTGTTGAAGCGGCTCTCCATGTACTCCGGCACGGTTCGTATCTCGAGTTCGCGGAGCTTTCTGACAATCAGGCCGGTCCAACCGACGAAGAACATTGTTACGGCGGCGAGGAGAGCGACGATAAGGGCCACAAATCCGCTCAAATACGCCTCTTCAGCGAAATAAATGAGCGTAATCAGCCCGGTTTCTGTCGCGGCGAGCGTGGCCACACCCCAGACCGGACCGAGACGCCGCCCCATCACCAGGAATTCGTCCACGGATGAGGAGTGCGCCCGCGCCCTGATACCCAGGTACGCGTAGAACGCGAGGAACCCTAGAACCAACACCCAATCGAAGAAAGAGAAATGAGAGTTCACTGGCGAAGCTCGACCGGTTGTCCCGTTCCCGCCGATTTCACCATCGCTGCGACGACGCGCGCGGCTGCGAGACCGTCCTCGCCTGTCACCATCGGCTCGCGCCCGCTGGTCAGACAGTCTATGAAATGCTCGATGGCGGCCACGCCGAATCCAACCGGCTTGCCGTGCAGATCAGCGGCGCAGGCGACGTCCGGATAAGCAACGCCGCCTGTGGTGTACGTCTTCAGCATGGCGTGATGGCTGGCGTTGACGTATGCGCTCGCCGCACTGCCGATGAACTCGCACTGGAAGTCGAACACGCTGGGCGACGATTCATTCACGACCCAGCAGTTTTCCACCACGGCCGTGGCCCCGCTCGATAGTTCGAGGATGGATTGGAAAAAATCTGGAGTATCGATGCCGGCGTTCTTCAGCACCAGCGAGCGGCTGACGGAATAGACTCGCGTAACTTCTGCGCCGCTCAGCCAGCGGATGATATCCACCACATGACTGCCTAGAAAGTGAGCCGGGGAGGAACAAGAGGCCCAGCCGAGCATCTTCGTCGGCACAAAGAGCGTGTCATTCAGGCGGATGTTGATCGCAAGCAGGTCACCCATTTCTCCGGATTGGAGCATCCGGCGGATGTTCACGAACGGCAGGTTCCAGCGATTGTGGAAGTCCACCATCAGCTTGACGCCTTTGGCGCGGCGGGCATCAAGGATCCGCTCGCACTCCTCGATGGTGGTTGCCAAAGGTTTTTCGACGAGGATGTCCTTTCCGGCATCGATGGCCGCTTGTACGATTTCTCCATGCGCAAAGTCCGGCGTGGCGATCGCGACCGCATTGATCTCGGCATCGGCGAGCAGTTCGCGCCAGTCCGCCGAATGCTTCTCTCCGCGCCATAGTTACGCGCGGCCTTTGCAGCCCTGTCAGCATCCTGATCACTGATGGCAATCAGCCGCACGAACGGGGAGGCTGCGTACGTCCTCGCATGAACCGACCCCCAGGTCCCGCAGCCGATCAACCCGATCCCTCGTTTCTTCATTGTGTTCTCCTGTAGGAAAGCCGTAGAGGCACGGTGTCTCGAATAACCGGGTCATCATACCCCCGTTCCCTCCACCGGCGCACCGTCCAGGCGGGTATGATAGCTGCGATAGGAAGGAGGGCAATGTGTCTGAATCGGGTATGAGCCGGCGGACCTTCGCCGCGGCCGCTTCGCTGGCGGTGCTGCGGCCGGAGAGGGTTCTTGGTGCAAACGACCGGCTGCGAGTGGCCGTGATCGGTTGTGGCGGACGCGGACTGGTCGGTGAGGTCCTGGAGTTCGCACGTGAAACCAATGTCGAGCTGGCGGTGGTCTGCGACACCTGGCGCCAGCATCGCGAAAAGGCCGCTGCCATGACAAAAGAGGCGCTCGGCAGCGAACCGAAAATGCTCGTGCATTATCAGGACGTGCTGGCGCTGAAAGACATCGACGCGGCGATTATTGCCACGCCGGACCACCAGCACTGCACCATGCTCGGTGACGCCATCCGCGCCGGGAAGGACGTCTACATCGAAAAGCCGCTGGCGATGAACATGAAGGAACTCATCGAAGCGGTGGACACGGTGAAGAAGTCCGACCGCGTGGTGCAGGTGGGCACGCAGGTGCGGAGCTTCGCCAGTTCCGTCGCCGCGCGAGCGTTCGTCGCCGCGGGTGGCATGGGCCGGATCTTCAAGATCGAGCAGTCGCGGAACTCCTACCGCCCGTACTGGCACAGCTACGCAGAGCGGCCGGTCGCCGAATCCGATGTCGACTGGAAAGCGTTCCTCATGCAACATAAGCCCCGCCCCTGGAACGCAGATCAGTACGCCGGATGGTACGGATACCGGGATTTCTCACTGGGCCCGCAAACTGGATTCATGAGTCACTTCGTGGACCTGGTTCACTACGTCACCGGCGCGAAATTCCCATCCCGCGTGACGGCAACGGGCGGAATCTACCGCTGGAAGGATCAGCGGACCGCGCCTGACACGTTCGAGGCACTTCTCGAGTACCCGGAGGGATTCCTCGTCCGGTACAACACGACCTTCGGTACGGACAACAACAATTTCCTGAAGTTCTTCGGGACGCGCGGGGTGATGGATGCGACGAATTGGGACAAACCTTGGGCGCTCATCGGCCAGCGCGGAGAGCCGGACGCCATCGCACCGGGCACTCAGATCCCTGAAGTCGAGTCCACACCGCACATGAAGAACTTCCTGGAGTGCCTGCGGACACGGAAGCAGCCAAATGCCCCGATCGACGCCGGCTATCAACACGCTGTCGCCTGTCTGATGGCTGACGAGGCCTGGGTGCGGGGCACGCGCATGGTTTACGATCCGCTGAAACGAAAGGTTCAGGCAGGTTGAGATTCCATATGACAACGACACGACGAACGTTTCTCAGAAATGCGGCAGGCGCCGCGGCGCTGGCGGGCGCCGCCAGCCGGGCCGTTGCGCAGCAGGAACCGTATCAGTTTGGCTGCGAGACGCTGCCGTACCGGGCTCAGACTTTCGAGCGGGCGCTCGAGGGAATCCGCAAAGCTGGTTACAAGTACGTCATGCCGACGCCGACCCACGCGGGCAAACCCGTGTTCACAACCGCCCTTACCGCCGCGGAACGGGCCAGTCTCCGCCGGCAGATCTCGGATGCGGGGCTAACGCCGTTCATGAGTTTCGTAGGCCTTGGCAGCGGCCTCAGCAACGAGGAGGGCCTCACGAAGTACCTCCAGGAACTCGACCTGTGCGCCGAATTCGGCATCCGGACGGTAGTCGGTATCGGGCCGTGGTACTACACGAAGTTTCCGACTGTTCCGAAGCGTGCGCGTGACTGGGAGCGGGAGACAGACGCCTACTACGCATTGCTGGAGAAAGGCGTGCGCCATGCCGAAACGATCGGAATGACGATCACGCTGAAACCGCACACGGGCATCACCGCCAATGCGAAGGCGTGTCTTGAAGTGGTCAAGCGCATCCCGTCCGAACGGCTGAAGATCAGTTGGGATGCCGGGAACGTCTCGTTCTATGAAGGCATCTATCCGGACCCGGACCTGCCGGACCTGGCGCCGCACGTCAAGTCGGTCTGCATCAAGGACCATCTTGGCGGCCGCGCGGAAGCGAACTTCCCCGTTCCCGGAGAGGGGCAGATCGATCACGACCTGATGTTCAAGATCCTCTTCGGTGCCGGCTTCAACGGGCCGATTGCCGTCGAGCGTGCGGACGGCAAGGACAACGCGGCGAAGATGGACCCTGCGGTGATCGACGAGCGGCTCGCCGCGGCACGGGCCAATCTGGTCCCGATTCTGGAGAAGTACGCCAAAAGAGCGTAGCCAGGGTCCGCTTAGTTGTGAGCGTGAGCGGGTTCCGGGGCGTTGTGCTCGTGAGGGGAAGCCGGACCCGTGGCCGCCTGAGAAACCCCCTCCACGTAGTGGACAAACTCGACGTACGCCTTGACGAACCGGCGGCCGGCGTCGACATCGTCGGCGCGGAAATCCTTCGCCGCCGTCACGCGCCGGAACCGCTCCTGTAGGCCGGCATCCAGCGATCCCATCAGCAACTCCCGCAACTGGGTGGCGGAGCCGTGCTCGATCGCGTGGTCTGCCGCTGGGATCGCGGGTCCGAGATCGCGCCCGGCTGGCTTCAAACCTGTGTAGGGCGCCCCTTCTCCGGCGCGGTGGACGCGGACGACCGTTTCGAAGAAGTAGCGGTCCGCGAGTTCCTTCGCACCGGAGCCGAGTTTTCTTACGGCGAGGGCGTGGGCGAAGGCGGCGCGGACTTCGGGTTCGCCTTCCGGCTGGACCCACTGCAACACGAGATTGACGTTCCCGGCGTCGAGCGCCTGTCGTGCGGCGGCAACCACCGGACCGTCGACACCGTCGCAGTGCGCCTGAGCGGTCGTCGGAGTGATGGCCAGGAGAGCCAGCAGGCCAACGAGTGAAGCAGCAGCCCGGGCGAAATCATAGAAACGCATGTCTTTCCTCCTTGGTGTCCGGTTCCAGAATAAGCCTGGAAACGCCGGCGCGCAGTGACCGCGGTCACTCAATCCTGTTTGAGCGCGCGCACAGTTACCGAGCGGCGCCCCCTCGTTGCCGCCCCGTAACGGTTCGAAGGACAATAAGAGATTGGCCTGGGAACGGCGAAGCTCACCATGCTGGACCGCATTAGTGTTCACGGGGCGCGCGAACACAATCTGAAGAACATCGACGTTGAGATTCCGCGAAACACGTTTACCGTAGTGACGGGGCTGAGCGGATCGGGCAAGTCGTCGCTGGCCTTCGACACGATCTATGCCGAAGGACAGCGGCGCTACGTCGAGACGCTGTCCCCCTACGCCCGCCAGTTCCTCGACCAGATGGAGAGGCCGGAGGTGGATTCGATCGACGGCCTCAGTCCGGCGATCTCCATCGAGCAGAAGACGACAAGCCGGAGCCCGCGCTCCACGGTGGGCACGATTACCGAAATCTACGACTACCTCCGGCTGCTTTATTCCTCCATCGGCGTGCCGCACTGCCCGGACTGCGGCCATGAAATCTCGCGCCAGTCGACCGAGCAGATCCTCCAGCAGATCATGTCGCTGCGGATGGATGAGCGTGTGATGATCTTGGCTCCGGTCGTCCGGGGGCGGAAAGGCGAGTACCGTAAGGACCTCGAGAAACTGGCGCGCCAGGGATTTCTGCGGGCGCGGATCGACGGCGAACTGCGGTCTCTTGAAGAGCCCGTCAAGCTGGACCGCCGGAAGAATCACACCATCGAAGTCGTTGTGGACCGGCTCTTGGTCAAGGCCGGCCTGGAGAAGCGCGTCGAAGCATCCATCCAGACGGCGACCAAGCTGGCGAACGGCCTCGTCCTGGTGGCCGTCGTGGACGGTGACGAGCGCATCTACTCCCAGAAGCTGGCCTGCCCGGATTGCGGCGCGAGCGTTCCACAACTCGAGCCGCGTTCGTTTTCGTTCAACAGCCCGTATGGGGCATGCGAAAGCTGCACCGGCCTGGGTAGCAAGTGGACATTCGATCCCGCGAAGGTAATCGTTGACTTCTCGAAGCCGCTGCTCGAGGGCGGGCTGGGACCCGGAGCGGGTTCCGCCTACATGACGCACATGCTCTCGGACGCGGCGCGTCGGTCCGGCATCGATCTCTCCCAACCGTTCGAGCAACTGCCCAAGAAGACCCAGTCGCTTTTGCTTCAGGGCGGCAACGGGTTCCCCGGCATCCTGACGGCGCTCGAACAGACATACGAAGAGGCGTCCGAAGGTTACCGCGAGTGGCTGATGGACTACATGTCCGCCACGGCGTGCCCTGCCTGCCACGGTAAGCGATTGCGCCCCGGCAGTCTCGCCGTCCGGGTGAAGGGCCTCTCTATCGCAGAGTTCACCGGTATGCCGGTGGCGCGGGCGTTGCCGGTCGTGTTCGCTTGGACACTGACTGAGCGCGAGCGGATCATCGCCGGCCGCATCGTCGAAGAGATCCGCAACCGGCTGGAATTCCTGAACTCCGTCGGTCTCGACTACCTGAGCTTGGATCGCTCCGCGGCGACGCTCTCGGGGGGCGAAGCGCAGCGCATCCGTCTGGCGACACAGATCGGATCGAAGCTGCGCGGAGTGCTTTACGTTCTCGACGAGCCCTCCATCGGACTTCATCACCGCGACAACAGCCGGCTGCTCGACACCCTGAGCCGGCTGCGCGACCTCGGCAACACTGTGCTGGTGGTGGAGCACGATGCGGAGACCATCGAGCGTGCGGACTACGTGGTCGATCTCGGACCCGGCGCGGGCCGTTTGGGCGGCGATCTGGTGGCGGCGGGAACTCCGGACCAGATCGCAAACGATCCCCGATCGCTGACGGGACAGTATCTGTCGGGTGTTCGGAGTATCAACCCACCAGTGTTGCGGCGCCGCGGCAATGGCAAGCGGCTCGTGGTCCACGGCGCCCGGGAGCACAACCTGAAGGAGATCGACGTCGAATTCCCACTGGGCGTTTTCACGGTGGTTACCGGAGTCTCGGGGAGCGGCAAGTCGACGCTGGTGAACGACATCGTCTATCGGGCGCTGGCCCGGGAGTTGTACAATTCGCGCGAAGAGGCGGGGGCGTACGGCAAACTAAGCGGCCTCGAGCACATAGACAAGGTGATCCGGATTGATCAGTCGCCCATCGGCCGGACGCCGCGGTCGAACCCGGCGACGTACACCGGCGTCTTTACCCCGATCCGCGACCTGTACGCCATGCTTCCCGAATCCCGTGAGCGAGGCTACAAGCCGGGCCGGTTCAGCTTCAATGTAAAGGGAGGGCGATGTGAGGCCTGCCAGGGAGACGGGCTGAAGCGCATCGAGATGAACTTCCTGCCAGACGTCTATGTGACATGCGACATCTGCCGGGCGAGGCGGTACAATCTGGAGACGCTCCAGGTAAAGTATCGAAACTATTCCATCGCCGATCTGCTCGAGGCCACCGTCGAGGAGGCGTCAGGCGTGCTGGAGAACATCCCGCAGATCCGCACGAAGCTGGAAACGCTTCGTGACGTGGGGCTTGGCTACATCCACCTCGGACAGCCGGCGACCACGCTATCCGGCGGCGAGGCCCAGCGGATCAAGCTGGCCAAAGAGTTGAGCCGGCGCCAGACAGGCCGCACGTTCTACATCCTGGACGAGCCGACGACCGGGCTGCACTTCGACGACGTCAAAAAATTGCTGGATGTGTTGCAGCGGCTTGTCGATCTCGGAAACACTGTGGTAGTGATCGAACACAATCTGGATGTGGTGAAAACGGCGGACTGGATCATCGATCTCGGCCCCGAGGGCGGTGAAGAGGGCGGGCAGGTCGTGGTGGCGGGCACGCCGGAGCAAGTGGTTCGCAGCCGCAAGAGCTATACCGGGCAGGCTCTTGTCAAAGTGCTGCGGAACGGACGGAACGGGTGAGCAAGTACGCAATTCATCCGCTCGATTTTTCGGGCCTGAAGACAATCCCCATCCGGGAGCGGGGAGGCAAGGTGGGAGCCGAGGATTTCGCCGGTCCGCACGTGCCTGGGACCGGCTTCGGCGGGTGGCTCGATTCGTTGCCGAAGGTCCTCGCCGCCGATTCGCTCCGCGCGGTGGTGAGCGCGTTGCAGGCGGCGAGGGCGGCGGCTAAACCGGTGATCTGGGGCATGGGGGGGCATGTAATCAAGTGCGGCCTCGGCCCGGTGTTGATCGACCTGATGCGCCGGGGATATGCCACCGGATTCGCTCTGAACGGGTCCGCTTCGATTCATGACTTCGAGATTGCCATTGCCGGCCGGACGAGCGAGGACGTCGAGGCGGTCCTGCCCGACGGCAGCTTCGGCTCCGCCGAGGAGACCGGCCGCGAGATGAATACGGCGATCGCGGAGGGTGACCGAAACTCTATCGGCATCGGGGAGGCGCTCGGACGGCGCATCGAGGTGCTGGCGGACCCCGCATACCAGAGTTCCAGCCTGCTCTACGAAGCATGGGCGCGCGGGGTGCCTGTCACCGTGCATGTCGCCATCGGTACTGACACGCCGCACACGCATCCGGCTGTCGACGCGGCCGCGATCGGACGGGCGACCCATCGCGATTTCCGGCTCTTTTGCTCGATGGTGGCTGAGCTGAACGGCGGCGGAGTGTATCTCAACGTTGGCTCGGCCGTGGTTCTGCCCGAGGTTTTCCTGAAGGCGGTGTCGGTGGTGCGCAACCTCGGCCGCCCACTGGCCACCTTTAACACGGTAAACTTCGATTTCTTACAGCATTACCGACCGAAGGTGAATGTCGTCGAGAGGCCGCACTCCGGCGCCGGGGGGCAAGGGTTCGCGATCACCGGCCACCACGAGCTGATGCTGCCTCTGCTGGCGGCCATCCTGATCGAGTTAGACGCATGAACGAGCACGAGAGCATAGGCCAAAGCGCGATCCCGGAAGCGCCGAGTCGGGCCGAAGAGAACCCTTTCTGGAACTATCAGGACCTGGCGCTGTTCCTGACGTCCGGTATCCCGGCGCTGCTGGCCGGCGCGCTCATCGTCAAGGCGCTGTTCTATGGGTTTTCGCTGAGCGGGCAGGGCCAGGCGCCCGAGTTGCTGTCAGCACAGTTCCTCGCGTATGCACTCTGGTACGTCGTTCTGTACATGATTCTCCACGTCAAGTACGGGCGGCCATTCTGGGAATCTCTCGGTTGGGTCCGGCCGTTGGAGAGGTTTGGACGGTACGCCTTGTTGGGTGTGTTGTTGGCATTCGCGGTAGCGATTGCTGGCCTCTTCCTCAAAGCGCCCGATATTGAAATGCCGATGATGCGGCTCCTCTCGGACCGAACGTCGCTGATACTCGTCGGACTGGCGGCGGCCACGCTGGGTCCGATATGCGAAGAATTGGCGTTCCGTGGCTTCATTCTGCCGCTGCTCGTGCGTTCCATGGGCGTCGTGCTCGGGATTCTCCTCACCACCTTGCCGTTCGCGTTGCTGCACGGCCCGCAGTACGCCTGGTCATGGCGCCATCTGCTGTTCATCGTACTGGCCGGCGCTTCGTTCGGTCTGCTGCGGCTGCGCACGGGTTCCACGGCCGCCGCGACCGTCATGCACGCTGCGTACAACCTGACGTTTTTCATTGCCTTCCTCTTCCAATCGAAAAACTTGCCTGTGAAATGATTGAAACGATTGTCTGGACTGACGCGGGGGTCGTGATGATCGACCAGACCCGCCTGCCGAAGGAAGTAACCTACATGACGTGCCGCGACTACCGCGAGGTGGCCGGGGCGATCCGCTCGATGGTTATCCGAGGGGCGCCTGCAATCGGCGTGGCAGCCGCTATGGGCGTAGCGCTGGGTGTGCTGCGGGCTGATCCCGGCAAGCTGGACGAGGAGTTCAAGACGATCTGCGACACCCTTGCGGGGACGCGGCCCACGGCGGTCAACCTGTTCTGGGCGATCGACCGGATGAAGCGGGTCTATGAGGGGGTGCGCAGCCGGCCCGTGGAGGAGGTGCGGGCGCGGCTGGTGACAGAGGCCCAGCAGATCCGCATCGAGGACATCGCCATCAACGAGGCGATCGGCCGCAACGGCGCGACATTGGTACCGGATGGCAAAACGGTGCTGACGCACTGCAACGCCGGCGCTTTGGCAACTGCTGGTTACGGCACCGCGTTGGGCGTAATCCGGGCTGCCGTAGCCGAGGGCAAGAAGATCGACGTGTTTGCCGATGAGACCAGACCGTTCCTGCAAGGCGCCCGCCTGACGGCATGGGAACTCCAGCAGGACGGCATCCCGACCACGATCATTACTGACAATATGGCCGGGCACTTTCTGCGATCGGGCCGGGTTGGGTGCGTGGTTGTCGGCGCGGACCGGATCGCCGCCAACGGCGACGTGGCGAACAAAGTGGGCACCTACCCGCTGGCGGTCCTGGCGAAAGAGAACGGTGTGCCGTTTTATGTAGCAGCGCCGGTCTCGACGCTCGATCTGAGCCTCGGCTGCGGCGATCAGATCCCGATCGAGCAACGGCCCCCGGCGGAGGTGACCCACGTGTTCGGCGTGGCCGTGGCTCCGGAGGGCATACGGGTCGAAAACCCTGCGTTCGACGTTACGCCGAACCGTTACGTCTCCGCGATCATTACGGAACGGGGCATCGCACAGCCGCCATACACCGAATCGCTCGGGCGTCTCATGCTAGCTTGAATCTATGCGTAAGTTTGTTCTCTTCGCCGCCTGCGTGATGCTTTCGGCTGCGCTGCACGGGGCCGGCGAGCTCTCCGGCCGGCGCGCACCGGGTTTTGCGTTGCCGAATATCGCCGATCCGAAGCTCGGATACCACGACTTAGCGGATTACCGCGGGAGGATCGTGCTGATCGAGATCATGCAGACGAACTGCCCGCACTGCCGCGATTTCTCGCGTGTTCTCGAAGAAGTGAAGGCCAAGTACGGAAACCGGGTGGCGGTCCTCTCGGTGGTAAATCCGCCGGATACACAGCGGACCGTCGCGGCATACACGGCAGCGACAAAGACCACGATGCCGATCCTTTTCGACTGCGGCCAGATGGCGGTGTCCTACCTGAAGGTGACTCCTCAAAATCCGGCGATTAACGTCCCACACCTGTTCCTTATCGACGGGGAAGGTGCGATCCGCGACGACTACGGATACAGCCCGGCGAACCAGGCGATCTTCGAGGGGAAGGCACTATTTGCATTGATCGACGCGATGCTCGCGGGCGGAAAAAAGAAATAGAGCGGGTGAGTGCAGGCTATCGGGTTAACGGGGCGGAGATTCCGATGGAGAGAGCCAACAGCAGGATTTCCAGCCAACGATCT
>DATIFQ010000543.1:0-90842 GCA_035455185.1 Bryobacteraceae bacterium
CGGTACAGACACCAATTTCGCAAAAGCAGCGAAATTGGAGTCAGTCCCGGGTTTTCTCGCCACCGCTCCGCCCTACACAGAGGTGGTCAGATCCCCATGAGTTTGTTCAGCTCCAGCGTTGTCACGCAGCGGTCGAGGAAACTGAACTGGCCCGTATCTTTCACCTGGCGGGCCGCGTCGAGAAAACCGGTCATGGCCGCGCGATAGAGTGAGGTCGCAAGGCTGATGCGCCTGACTCCGGCCGCGGCGAGCTCGGCCACTGAAAATGATTTCCCTTTGATTCCCACCATGAAATTGACCGGCTTCGACACAGCCGCACAGACGGCGCGTACGGCGGCAAGATCAGGCAGGCCGGGGGCGAAAAGCACATCGGCTCCTACTTTTTCGAAGGCTTGAAGGCGGCTGATGGTGTCGTCCAGGCTTGGGGCCGCGAAGAGGAGATTGTGCGCCCGCGCAGTCAGGATAAAGGGAAATGGAAGTGCATGTGCCGCCTCCGCGGCTGCAGCGATTCTTTCGACAGCCAAGCGAGTATCGTAAAGGGGACGGTCCGGGTTACCGGTAGTATCCTCGATCGTGCATCCAACGAGCCCCACCCCGGCCGCAAGCCGGATCGTTTCGGCCACGACCTCCGGCGCGTCGCCAAAACCCTTTTCCAGATCGGCAGAGACGGGCAAATCCGTGGCATCGACAATCATGCGCGCGTGCGCCAGCGCCTCATCCCGCGTCAGCCCGCCGTCTCTTCGACCAAGGGCAGAGGCTGAGGCAGCGCTCGATGTGGCCAATGCCTGGAAGCCAAGCCCGGCGAGAATGCGAGCGGAACCGACATCCCATGGATTCGGAATCACAAAGGCGCCAGGGCCGTCGTGAAGCGCGCGGAAGCGAGCTGCCCGTTCGTTCTGGGTGACACCCATAGGATTTACCTCGCGTGTTCAGATCTCTACCCATGCTACTCTTCCCAGGGAGGGGAACCGCCCCACCTAAGCTCCCGACTTGCCGAGCTGTACGGCCAGCATGGAGATGGAGCCGCCTTCGATGCCTTCGACGGGAAACGTGATGGAGTCGCCCGGCCGCCGGGCGCCGATTACGTACAGCAGAGGCAGGTAGTGATCCGGCGTAGGAATGGCGAGTCCCGCATCCCGGCCCATCGTTTCATAGTCAATGAGCGACTTGTCGTCTCCGGCAAGCAGCAGCTCCTTTGCCACGCCCTCGAAGCGCATCGCCCACTCATATGGCTCCGCCGGCCGTCCCCAGGCGTAGGCGCCCAAGTTGTGCACAACGTTCCCGCTGCCAGCGATCAGGATGCCTTCCTCCCGAAGGTCCGCGAGGCGCTGGCCGATCTCATAGTGAAAGGACGCCGGGCGCATCCGATCGATGCTGAGCTGAACCACAGGCACGTCCGCTTGCGGATAGACGTGCCGGAGTATTGACCAAGTGCCGTGATCGAGTCCCCAGTCGTCGTCAAGCGCCACAGGCAACGGAGCAAGCAGTTCCTGGACGCGGCGGGCAAGCTGCGGGTCGCCCGGCGCCGGATACTGCACTTCGTACAACTCCTGCGGGAAGCCCCCGAAATCGTGGATGGTCCTCGGAGCCGTACCGATGGTGACGCGGGTCCCCGGCACATACCAGTGAGCGGAGATCGCCAGGATGGCTTTGGGGGTGGGCGTCTGTCCGCCGATGCGCCGCCATCCTTGGGTGTAGCCATTGTCCATCAGGGCGTTCATGGGGTTGCCATGCCCGAAGAAGATGGCGGGCAATGTTTCGGCCATGCTGGGAGGCTCCTCCATCAGGTCCTCTTCCAGGATCTCTCAGATTAAGGAGCGGCGGGATTTCGCGGCGCGCCCTTGGATAGAATCGGTGCAGGATTATGGTAACGGCAATCGTTCTAATCAACACAGCGCAAGGACGCACGCCAGAGGTCGCGCAGGCGCTGATCGACCTGCCGGGAATCACCGAGGCCTATTCCGTCGCCGGGTCGTACGACCTCGTCGCCATCGCGCGTGTGCGCGACCATGAAGGGCTGGCCGACCTGGTGGCGGGGCGCGTCCAGAAGATACCGGGCATCGAAGCCACGAACACCCTGATCGCTTTCCGGGCGTACAGCCAGCGCGACCTGGAAGCTATGTGGGATATCGGGAACGCGGGGCCAATAAGTTAAGCCGTTCCGAGATCCTCCGGAAGCGCCTCCGCGCGCGTCGCCGGCAAAGCGCCAGCGGTACAGGCCGCCTGTAGGGCGACGTTCACCGAAAGTCAGAGCCATGGCCAAGGCAGTCAGCCGAACATTGCCGCGGGGAGTGATTGCGCTGGGACTCGTCAGCATGTTCATGGACGTCTCCTCGGAGATGATCCACAGCCTGCTGCCTGTCTTCCTGGTGGGTGTACTTGGCTTGAACGCCTTGGCAGTAGGGCTCATCGAGGGCATCGCGGAGTCCACGGCGGCGATCACGAAGATCTTCGCCGGAGTGGCTAGCGACTGGATCGGCAAGCGTAAGCCCCTGGTGCTTTTGGGATATGGCCTGGCCGCGCTTACCAAGCCCCTGTTTCCGCTAGCCACCGGGGCGGGCGCCGTCCTCACCGCACGGTTTCTCGATCGCATCGGGAAAGGAATTCGCGGCGCGCCGCGTGACGCCCTGGTGGCCGATCTGACGCCGAAGTCGATGCACGGCGCTGCCTACGGCGTCCGCCAGTCCATGGACACTGCCGGCGCGTTTGCCGGACCTGCGCTGGCGATGGTGTTGATGGCGCTCTCCGGCGACAACTTTCGGCTCGTCTTTTGGATCGCCGTGTTGCCGGCGGTGATCTCCGTGGCGTGTGTCGTTTTCGGCGTGCAGGAGCCGGAGACGCACGCCGTTGTGGGGAATAGGCGCTTTCCGTTGCAGCGCCGGGAAATTCGCCGCCTCAGTCTCAAGTTCTGGCTCGTCGTCATGTTCGCCTCCATGCTCACCCTGGCGCGCTTCAGCGAAGCGTTCCTTCTGCTGCGTGCCGCGAACGTGGGCCTTGCGGTCACTTATGTTCCGGCCGTCCTGATCGTCATGAATGTGATCTATTCGGCGAGCGCGTACCCGTTCGGCCACCTCTCCGACCGGCTCAACCGCGGCAGCCTCCTGGCAGTCGGGATCGGATTTCTGATTGCGGCGGATCTGGTACTCGCCGCGGCGAATTCGACGTGGGCAGTGCTCGCCGGTTCCATGCTTTGGGGACTGCACATGGGAGCGACCCAGGGCCTGTTGACCACGATCGTGGCTGCGACCGCCCCGGCAGACCTGCGCGCCACGGCCTTCGGGCTGTTCAATCTCGTCACGGGCGCAGCGCTTCTGCTGGCGAGCGGCCTCGCAGGATTTCTTTGGGCAAACTATGGACCCGCCGTGACGTTTCTCGCGGGCGCCGTCTTTTCGACGGTCGCGCTGGCCGGCCTGCTGGCGCGACGTCCCAGGAGCGCGCCGTAAGCGTGGACGCCAGGCTTTGTCTCTGCTACACGATTTCAAATCAATGTGTGGAATCATTTGATGAGCGGCATGAACGTTCGCATCCGCATGGTGACCGTATTCCTCCTTTGTGTCAGTTCTCCCCTTGCCGGACAGGGCGATCCCGCGGTGAACCGGCCGAAGATCGGCCTGGTCCTGGGGGGAGGCGGGGCGCGGGGGCTCGCGCACATCGGTGTACTCGAGTGGCTGGAAGAACATCGAATCCCGGTGGACTACATCGCAGGGACCAGCATGGGCGGGATCATCGGCGGGCTCTATGCGATGGGGATGAAACCGGCTGAGCTGCGAGATCTGGTCAACGGGATCGATTGGGAGGAGACGCTCAGGGGGACACCATCCTACGAGCAGTTCCTGCTGCGGCGAAAGCAGGATCGCCGCGATTATCCGGGCCTGCAGCTTGGATGGAACAAGGGACTCCGATTCGGGGCGGGCTTGAACGGCGGTCACTTCGTGAGTTTGATACTCGGCCGAGCCACTCTACCGTACTGGCAGGTGCGCGATTTCGACGAATTGCCGATTCCATTCCGGTGCGTCGCGGCAGATCTGGTCAGTGCAAACGCGGTTGTTCTACGCGACGGTCCGGTCGCTGAAGCCCTCCGTGCGACCATGGCCATCCCCGGAATATTCACGCCCGTTCATCGTGGCAGCGCGCTCCTCATCGACGGAGGAGTCCTTAACAATGTGCCGACGGATGTGGCGAAGGACATGGGAGCCGACGTGATCATTGCCGTGAACGCCGGCACTCCTCTTCGCACCCGCAAGGATCTGCAATCTCTGATCGGCATCCTCGACCAAACCACCAACCTTGCCGCAGAACAGAACGTGCGAAAGAATCTGCTTCTCGCGGATGTTGTTCTCACGCCGGATCTCGGCAAGTACACGGCAGTGGACTTCGACGCCAGGGAAGCCCTTGCCCAGGCGGGCTACGCAGCGGCCGCCGCCAAGGAGCCGGCACTGCGACGGTTTGAGATCGGGCGTGGAGAGTGGGAGAGATACTCCGCCAGCGTGAGCGGCCGTGTTCGACGGGAGGTCCCGACCCCGCAGTCACTGGTTGTTGAGGCGCCAACGGCCGGAGCGGCAAATGCGATTCGTGAGCGCCTGGGGCGGCATCGGGGAAGAACGCTGAACGTGGATGCGCTCGAGGACGACCTGACGACGATGCTCGGTTGGGGCAGGTACGCCAGTCTGAGTTACGAACTCCGGGAGTCAAGCGACCCGTCCCGCGGTCCGGAGCTGGTGGTCCGTGCCGAGCCGTTCGTGAATGGAACAGCGGTTATCCGAGTCGGGCTCAGCCTGCAAGGGGCGCACACGCAGCAGGTCGAGGTCAACCTCCGGGCACGAGACACCGTGTACGACGTTGGCGGGTACGGGTCAGAGATGCGCTTGGACGCAACTCTTGGCACGACACTGTCGTCCGGAGTGGAGTACTACCGTCCGCTCGGCAAGAGCCGGTTTTTTGTTGCGCCGCGGGCATATGCCAGCAGAGCGACAACGAACGTCGCTGAGGCGAAGGATGTCCTGGCAAATTACCGGCGTTCCTCCGCGGGAGCCGGGATCGATCTGGGATACGGTGTTCTCTCCCGGTCCGATGAAGTGCGCTTCGGCTATGAAGTCCGTTATGACGACACTTCCATCGTCATCGGCAATCCAGCGTTGCCCGTCTACGGCGGTACCGCGAATGTCCTCTCGTTGCGCTGGTTTCATGACGGGCAGGACAGCGCGACAATTCCACGCAGAGGGATTCAGTCCACGCTCCGCGGGAGCTGGTTTCTGAACAGCGCGACGTCGGCGCGGGACTTCCCACAGGCGGAGTTCACGGCGTCCGCGTTCCACCCTGTCGACGCGAAAGGTTCCGTCTTCGCCACGGCCGCTGGTGGAACGACATTCAATCGCATTGCTCCCTTGGACCAGGAATTTGCCCTTGGCGGACCCCGGCAGCTCAGCTCCTATGGGTTCTACGAACTGCGCGGATCCGACTATGCGCTGGCCAGCGCAGGTTACCTCCGCCAGATTAGCGCGAACAGCCTGGCAAAGTTGTATGTCTTGGGCTTCCTCCAAGCCGGCCGCGTGTTCCGGGCTCGATCAGCCGACCGGACCGGTATGGACGTGACGGCCGGAGTGGTCGCGGACACCTTTATCGGACCGATTTTGCTCGGGGTGGCCGTGGGTGACGCCGGCCACCGCAAGGCATTCATTTCCATCGGGCGGACGTTCTAGCCCGTATTTCTCACCAGCGATCTACTGCGGCGCGCGATAGGACCGAAACTGCGGCGTTGCGCTCCGTCGGAGTCCTCGACGTACTGTCAAGTACGCCTGCGGGCTCCTCCCGTCGCGTGCCTTGCATTTCCGGCCCTCTCCCGCGCCTCGTCCACGACCGTGGTGAGAAATACGGGCTAGGGATTGGGGCCGGCTCCATGCTCGGGCGGGGCCGGCAGATGGGCATCCGAGCGCAACTACGAAGGGAAACACCTCCGGAACGCCAACAGAAAACGAGGAGAGCCCTTGATGCGGATCTTTCGCCGCACGATCGCCCAGAGCGGGTTCGCATCCCGGGCCAGCAGCCGAACCCACGTGAGGCTGTCCGCCATCACGTGCAAGTTGCATTTACCTGAGAGCCCCTCGGTGACACGGAGCCGCTGGCCGCTGATCACGACCGTCGCTTTCCGTTCTTCCCGGCCGGTAAAGGTGAAGTGATAGGTAGCGTTCAGACCCTTCGACTTTCCGCGTTGGAAAACCAGCGGCAGGCCACTCAGGAACGCGTTGACCGACTCGACTCGTAAGCCGTTGCCGACCTGCTTGGTTCTCTTGTGCGGAAACCGCCGCTTCACGTACGCCTCGGCATCCGATCCCGGCACGACATGCACGGTTTCTTCCTTGTCCTGCAAAGGCTTCACAACTTCGCGGAGAAACCTGGGCCTGTCCGTGAGGAACGGAGCAATCACGTCTTCTCCCGCCGGGCAGACCGAGAGGCAGTAGGCGGCTTTGTAGTTCGCGCCAAAAGACAGGCTCTGCCACATTGATGCACTTTCGGAACCGCTGACCTTTTGCCGGTACTCCCGAGCGCTTCCGCTTTCGGCGATTGTTTCCACCCAGTCCGTAAAGCCGCCGAGAAATTCCCGGTAATTGTGGGTGTTGCACGCCGAGAAATCGAAGTTACCGTCGGCGGAGATCGCTCCTGTCGGACAGGCTGCCACGCACAGCTTGCATTCCAGGCACGGGTTGTAATCGATCGGATTGTTGTATTCGGTGACCCGGGCATCGACGAGCACGGTCGCCAGCAGAATGAAGCTTCCAAACTTCGGATGGATTACGTTGCGATGGATTCCCATCCGCCCCAGCCCGGCCGCCACCGCGACCGGCTTATGCGAAACGACCCAGATTTTGCCGCCGGGAAAGCGACTCGTCTCCATGGGAAAGCCCGCGGCCGGGTTCAATGCGCGGATGCCCTTCTCCTCCAGGGTTGAGACAATCCGGGCCGCCGCGTGGTTAATCTTGTCCGTGACCCGATGAAACTCGACGTTGGCCACCGATCGGGCGACGCTCCGAATGGGCTCGCGGTTCATCCGGCAGACCAGGCTCACAAGAGTCTGAGTTCCAGGAAATAGCGTCAGGATGTCCTGCCGCTGATCAGCCAACTCGGGGTGATCGATCCGGACGAAGCCGACGTCATCGGCTCCCGCCTGGAAACAGAGCTGTCGCAACCATTGATAGTCCAGACCGGCGTTCGACGCGGCCGCGGCAGACTCCTGCCCGCGCTCGCGAAGCCATTGAACTGTTGGGTGTTCGTTAAGCTCAACCATTGTGCACGCTCCTTTAGATAGATGTAGATACATCTATTTTGCCAAAAAAGAAGATCACATCGCCGACGCCGCCTGGGCGGCTCTGACCGTGATCGTCCTCAGGTTCTCCCAATCGCGGTCGCCCAAGCCCTTCCGGAGCCGTTCCTGGGCCTGCTGCCAAAGGGGCTCCGCCTGTTTCAGTTTTCTTCGTCCGGGCGACGTCAACTGCAGGGAGTGTTCGCGCTTGTCCGAGCCAGGGACGCTCGTAATCCAACCTTTCTGAATCAGGGGACGTAACGTTCGGGTGAGAGTCGTACTATCGATGCCGAGCAGTTCCGCCAGCCGGCCTTGCGTGACTGGCGTGATTAGATGGAGCGCTTGCAGGAGAGTGAACTGGGTGGTCTTGAGTCCCGCCGCGCGAAGCTCTTCGTCGTAGACTTGCGTCACCACTCGAGACGCGCGACGCAAGTTCGCACAGGCGCAAGGCAACGCAATCAAGGGCTTTACCTCGCTCGGCATCTCGCCTCAACCTATCTATGTATATACATCTAATTTCCGCGTTTGTCAAGGGCATGCCGGTTAGTTCACCGCTGGAACGGGCTCTTACGGCTTTCGACCACGCTCCGTTCGCTTCTCGAGCCGCTCCAGCGCGGGCTCAAGCCGCTGTTTCAGTTTGAGCACCGGCTCAAACAGATCGCCCGCCCGCTCGAACCGAGTCAGCGCATTCCGGATATGGAACAGCCCCGGCTCCAACCCCTCCCTTACTTCGCTCCAGTCGAGGGGCGTGGCGACAGGCGCACCCGGATGCGCCCGAAGCACGTAAGGCGCCGAAATCGTTTTGCCGCGAGCGATCTGCAAATAGTCGAAATACACCTTGCCCTTTTCACGCTTGGCTACCGCACGCGGCAACGTGAACAGGTCCGGACGCTCGCGCTCCGCCAGCCGCGCCAGGATCTCCGCAAAAGCCCGAACGTGATCGTACGAGTAGACCGGATCCAGCGGCACGTAGATGTGCATGCCCTTTCCGCCGGTGGTCTTCGGGCACCCGGTGAGGCCGGACTCTTCCAGGAGCCTCCGGATCAACTGCGCAGCCTCCGTCACACGCGAGTAGCCGCACTCCTGCGGGTCCAGATCGATCAGCAGGAAGTCGGGGTTGTCCAGCGAGCCCACCCGGCTCATCCACGGATTCTGGTCGATGCAGCCCAGGTTCGCCAGCCACACCAGCGCGGCGCGCGAGTCACCGATCACCTGAAGACGCATTTTCCCGTCCTCCGCCAGTACACGCTCCTTCCTTAGCCACTCCGGGAACCCGCTGCCGGATGCATCCTTCTGGAAGAACCCTTCCTTCGCAATCCCGTCCGGATAGCGCCGAAGCGACAGCGGCCGGTCCTTCCAATAGGGGATCAGTAGCTCAGCGACGGCGTTGTAGTACTCCAACACCTCTCGCTTCGTGATGCCCTCACCGGGAAAAAATACCTTGTTCAGATTCCGGATCTGCAAGCGGTGACCTTCCACCTCGATCGTGGCTTCCGCCTTGTCCCCTGGAAGCAGCGGAGCGGATTTTCCGGCCGGCTCCTCGGCGGCCGGCTCACTCCTGGTGCATTCGCTCGGATCGATGTCGTCCCGAAGTCCGACGAACACCGGCGCGCGCACGCGCCCTTCGTTGGTCCACTCAAGGAACCGCACGGTGCATACCAGTTCGGGCCGCACCCACTGCACTTCTTGCGGGAGCGAGACCTTCTCGCGAAACGGCGAACGCTCGGTGCGCAGCTCATCCAGCCTCTCCCGGATCTGCTTCATGAGCTTCCGGTCAAAACCCGTACCCACGCTGCCCACGAATTCCAGTTGCCCACCCTCGTACACGCCCAGTACTAGAGCGCCGAAGTAATCGCGTTCGCCGTGCGTGTAGCCGCAGAGGACAAACTCCTGCTCACGCGTAGCTTTCACTTTCACCCAATCCGCGGAGCGGCGCTCCTGATAGGGGCTCGCGGTGCGTTTCGCCACAATGCCTTCCAGTCCCTGCGCCCGCGCGGCTTCCAGCAGTTGCCGGGGATCGACATCAAAAGTTTCTGAGAGCCGCACCGCCGTCCCCGGGCGCACCACCTCCTCCAGGAGTTTCCGGCGCTCTTTTAGGGGTACCCCGCGCAAATCGAACCCGTTCCAGTACAGGAGGTCGAACGCGAAGAAAACGACCGGACGCGACCGCGCCAGTTGAGCCACCGCGTTCGCGTCACGCGCCATGATCCGCGGCTGAATGCGTTCGAAACTCGGACGGCCGTTCTCATCCACCGCCGCAATCTCGCCGTCCAGGATCGCCGATTCCGCCGCCACATGATGCGGCAACACGCCCAGCTCCGGGTATTGGCGTTCAATGGATGTGCCCTTCCGCCCGGCGATCCGCAGATGGCCCTCGTTAAGAAAGCACAAAGCGCGGACACCATCCCACTTCACTTCGTACAGCCACTCTCCGCTCCCCGGTGGCTCCGCGGCGGACACCGCCAACATCGGCTGGATGGAGTGGGGCATTGGCGAAGACAGTGCACCGTCGGGAGCGTCCCGCGCCTTCTTCTCCGGCTCCCTCGCCGGGAGCTCTTGCGCGATCTCTTCCTGCGTCCGCCCGGTTGCCACGCTGTAGGCGTACTGCTCGACGTCCCATCCAGGTCTCGCCTCGGCGTCCTTCTTCTTGATCAGCAGCCAGTCGTTGCCCTTGCCTTTCGCCCCTTTCATGTGCGCCAGAACGAACTCGCCGCGCAACTTTTCCCCGTGCAGGATGAATTTGAAGTCACCTTTCTCCAGCATCTCCTCCGGGCTTTTCGACTCGGCGGGCTCCCACCAGCCGCGATCCCACAGCATCACGCTGCCCGCGCCGTAGTTTCCTTTCGGGATTGTGCCCTCGAAGACCGCATACTGCAAGGGATGGTCCTCCACCATCACCGCCAGCCTCTTAATCGCGGGATCCAGTGACGGCCCCTGCGGAACCGCCCAAGACTTCAGCGTTCCTCCTAACTGGAGGCGCAAGTCATAATGCAGCCGGCGAGCATGATGTCTTTGGACACAGTACACGCGTCCTTCGGGTGCGGACTCCGGATCCGGCTTCGGCTCCGGCGTCTTCTCGAAGCTCCGTTTTCTCGAGTACTCGTCCAGCGGTTTTGGCATTGGGGTGCGCAAACCCTTGAAATCCCTGCCTCTTCTATGTTAAGCAGTGTATAAGCCCGTACATTTTTGTGCGGACATGTTTCTGGGAAGGGGTTGCCACCATGGCTTCCAGCGTTTGGAAGGGCCACATCACATTCGGCCTTATCTCTCTGCCCGTGCGGCTCACCGCCGCGGCTCGTAGCGAGACCGTCAGCTTCAACCAGCTTCACAAGCAGGACAACTCCCGCGTGAAGCAAGTTCTATTTTGCATCGCCGAAGACAAGCCTGTCCCCCGCAATGAGCTCGTCAAGGGCTACGAGTACGAAGACGGGAAGTACGTCGTCATCGACGAAGAGGACATCAAGAAGATCCAGCCGAAGACAGCCAAGGTCATGGAGATCCTCGAATTCGTTGACGCACGCGACGTCGATGCGGTCTACCTCGAAAGCTCTTACTACTTGCACCCCGAAGAGGCCGGCGAAAAGGCGTACACGGTGCTCTTCGAGGCCCTCAAGCGCACGGGCCGGGCCGGCGTGGCAAAGGTCACGATGCACAACCGTGAGCACGTCGTGATCCTGCGTCCGGGCAAGAGGGGCCTCATGCTCCACACGATGTACTACCAGGACGAGGTTCGCGCGAGCGATGAGTTCCGCACGGACGGCTCCATCGTGAAAGATCCCGAAGTGGCCATGGCCCAGCAGTTGATTGAGGCCCTGGTGGTGCCCTTCGATCCCAGCAAGTTCAGCGATGGCTACCGCGAGACGCTCAGGGCGATGATCGACGCCAAGATCAGCGGCGAGGAGGTCGTCAAGGCGCCCCCGGCCCAGGAACTTGCTCCTGTCATCGACATCATGGAGGCGCTCAAGAATTCGCTTGTGGCGCTTCGCAAACCTCCCGCTGTGGAGACCGTTACGGAAATCACCGCCAAGCCCAAGCGCCGCCGCGCGGCGGGCTAGGAGAGCCGCCGAAAGAAGTCCCGTGTGCAACCGATCCTGCGGTCGTTCAATCCGAGCCGTGTTCGGACAGGAAGGTTCCCCGCTCGAGTTCTTCGAAGGCCTGCCTGAGCTGCTCTTGCGTGTTCATCACGATCGGGCCGTACCACGCAACTGGTTCGGCTATGGGCTTTCCGGAGACCAAGAGGAACCGGATCCCGTCGTCGCCGGCCCGTACCGTGAGTTGATCACCATTGTCAAAGAGTACGAGCGAGCGGTTGTCCGCCTCCGTGGGAGGCGCGGTGTCCGCCCATCCGACCCCTTCAGTCGGCACCGCAAGAGGGCCAGACGCATTGCAGAACTTTCCAGCCCCTGAGAAAACGTACGCGAAGACGTTGCGAGTCGTCTCAACCGGCAGTGTCTTCGTCCGGCCCGGAGGCACGGAAACATCGAGGTACAGCGGATCGGCGGCGACCCCGTCGACTGGCCCTTTGGTCCCCCAAAAGCTTCCGCAAACGATCCGCACACGCGTGCCGTCGTCGTCTTTGACCTCCGGAATGTCGGCGGCTTTCACCTCCTGATAGCGCGGCGCCGTCATTTTGAGAGCCGCCGGAAGGTTGGCCCACAACTGGAACCCGTGCATCCTTCCCACCCGATCACCCTTTGGCATCTCCTGGTGGATGATGCCGCGCCCGGCCGTCATCCACTGCACGTCGCCAGCGCCGATGACGCCCTGGTTCCCCATGCTGTCGCCGTGCTCCACGGTTCCCGCTAGGACGTACGTGATCGTCTCAATCCCGCGGTGGGGGTGCCACGGGAAGCCCGCCAGATAATCCTCCGGAACATCATTACGGAAGTCGTCGAGGAGGAGAAACGGGTCGAAGTCGGACGTGTTGCCGAAGCCGAACGCGCGGCGCAGGTGAACGCCCGCGCCTTCAATCGCCGGCTTGGCCTTGGAAAGCCGTCTTATTGGTCGAAGGGACATGGAGCCTCCCGTATCGAGAGTATACCCTGCGGGGCGGACGCAAAGATTCTCGTCTCGCGACTGGCCCAAGAATTGCTCACTGCCTTCTGAGTGGAGGCGAACGGAATAACGTCGCCTCTGGATTCGCAAGCAATGCCGTGAACTGCATTGGCAATTCTTACACGAATTTTCGGCTATCCATGCCGTGAACTACGTCTCTAGTGTGAGTAACTAAGGAGGTAACAACAATGACACGGAACGCACAATCCGCGGTTCTGATCCTCGGGTGCTGTACTGCCCTGTTGCTTGCCGGGCAAGGCAAAGGTGGAGGCCAAGGAAGACGGATGGGCGGCCCGCCGTCCGGCGCCCCGCAGTCCCGAGGTCAGGGACAGCAGGCCCATGGGGCCAACCCGGCGAAATCCGGCGGGCAGGGCGCGCATGGCTCCGGCCAGAGCGCAGTGGAACATCTGCAGCGCCACCCTGAGCAAGCGGCGCGCGTGCAGCAAATGTTGCCGCCGGGCACGGACATGAACAGTGCAGCGGACGGCTTCAAGAGCTTCGGGCGGTTTGTATCCGCCGTGCAGGTTTCGAAAAACCTGAACATTCCGTTCGACCAGTTGAAAATGAAGACGACCGGGCCTGAAGCGAAGTCGCTGGGCGACGCGATCCACGAGCTCCGGCCGGATCTTTCCCGGGACAAGGTGAAAGATGCGATCAAGGCCGCCAGGCAGGAGGAAAGACAGATCCGGAGGGAGAGCCGGAGGGAGGTGATAGGAAGAAACCCAACGAAATCCTAGCCGCGCTTATGGCAGCATGGGCGACGGAAAATCGACCGGGGGTCGCTGCGCTCAGGCGGACCGCCCCACTTGACCGGCGTCAATTGACCACGAGTTTCGTGTCGGTTCCGCCGAGGCAAATTTCCTGGATGCGGAACTTGCCGTCTCCATTGGAGTACCGGATAAATGTCGTCTTAAATTTGCTCCCAGCCGATTCCGCTTTCACCTGCGCTTCCGCGGACTCTTTGCCGCGGTGGAAAACTACCTTCCCTTCCGTCACTTCCAGCTTGTAGGCGCCGGCTGCCAACTCCTTGTCGCCCAGATACGACGCCTGATACAGGTTGACCTTGAAGGTCTCCGCGCTCGCGATGGATAGTGCGGCAACCGCCAAAGTCAACAGTAGTTTTTTCATATTCGATCTCGCTCCTTGTGGCTTTTCCTATCTCTGTTAGATACGAGGTGGGAGCGGAAAAGTGCTGGCATTCTGGGTTTCCGCGGAAATGTTACATTTGTTTGCGAATTTGCTCGAGAACCGCGGCTTGCACGTCCGGATCGTCGCCGAATCCGCCGAACCGTTGGATTCCGGGTTCGCGCCGGAACCATGTCCACTGGCGCTTGGCGTAACGGCGGGTGTTGCGCTGCGCCTGCAGAACCGCCTCTGGAAGACTTAGTTCTCCGCGAATGTGCTGAAGGGCCTGTTTGTAGCCGTGGGATTCCAGCGGTTTCACCTCGGGCGAGAAGCCAAGGTCGAGGATGCGGTTGACTTCGTCGACAAGGCCCGTCTCGAACATACGCTCACAGCGGCGATCCAGGCGTTCGTAGAGGGCCTGGCGCGGCGGATCCAGGGCGATCTTGAGCACGTGGAAGCCCGTCAGAGGGTCGCGCCCGGCGGCGAACGCATCGGTGAGAGGGCGGCGCAACAACAGACAGACCTCGACGGCGCGAACGAGCTTGTGGGTGTCCCGTGCGTGGATCCGGCGGGCGGCTTCGGGGTCGAACCGGCGCAGGAGGCGGTGGAGGCCGCCGGGTCGGCGCGCCTCACGAGCTTCCAGACGGGCGCGCACGGTATCGTCGCGAGCCGGTCCCGGGAATAAGCCGTCGAGCAGGGCGCGGACATAGAAGCCAGTGCCGCCGGCGACGACCGGCAGCCGTTTGCGCGCGGCGATCTCCGAAATCACCCGGCGGGCACGCCGGGCGTACTCACCTGCCGAGAAGTGTTCTCCGGGATCCACGATGTCGATCAGATGGTGCGGGATGCCGCGGCGTTCGAACTCCGGCAGTTTCGCTGTCCCGATATCGAAGTAACGGTAGATCTGGAGGGAGTCGCAGTTGACGACCTCGCCGCAGAAGTCTTCCGCAATGCGAAGAGCCAAGTCACTCTTGCCAGATCCGGTCGGGCCGGCGACTACAACGAGCGGCGGGTCAGCGGTTGCCACAGTGAATCAGTGTAGTGCTAGTCGATCCCAAGTTCGAAGAGGATCTCCTGTTCGGCGGGGCGGACGTAGCGGCCGCGCTGGGGCACCAGGCGAAGCGGGACCGAGAGAGCACCCACCGCGTGCTCTACGCTGCTTTCCGGTGCGTTGGCATACGGGTCGAAGGGATAGACCGGCCATGCAAGCCGGGCTGCGGGGTCCACCTTCAGCGTCCAGCCGTGGTGGCGGATCCAGCCGCCAATCTCTGCCTGGGAGAGCTCGATCCTTTCCGCACCGAGCCTGATCGACTTGCCGGCCCCGGTTTCCAGTGTCTCGCCAGCTTTCAACCGAAGCTGCAACGTCAGCCGCGGGTCCTCCGCGGGCGTCCCTTTCCCGGAAATCACGAACCGCAGAATGAGACCTTTCCTGGTAGGCGGCGGCACGTAGAGGTCGGCAAAAAAGGTGTTGTAGGCGAGCGACAGACGGTCGCGCGCCTCTTCCATCCGCAGGCGACTGCTCACAGGCATGTGGAAGAACCGGCCGAGGAGCTTCTCGAAGAAGGTCGCCAACTCCGGCTGATTCTTGGAGCCCGCGCCCGTGATGATCAACCCGAGTTTGTCGTGAAAGACGCTGACGTGTCCCTGCCGGTCGAGATAGAACTGGTTGTTGACGGCTTGCGTGCTGATGATTCCCGAAAGACACACCACCCACGGTCCCGTCTTGCGAATGCCGGCGGGAACACTGAGCCGGCGCGAGTAATTTGACAGGTCCTGTGGGATCGGCGCCGTAGTTCCGCGGTGGTAGTACAGCGCGTTTTGGGCGAGCCGGCCCAAATCTTCATAGCCCACCTCGCCTTCGCGGAAGAAGCTTGTAAGGAACTCCGCGTAACGGCGCCCGTCGGGGAAGCGCGAGAAGCCGAAGTGGCCTTTGGACGCAGACTCGTCGTTCCCGCCCGGCGAAGGGGCGCCATCGAGCCACGTGGAAAACCCAGGCACGTTCCAGCCGGGAACGATGGTGTACCTATTCCGGTCGTCGAGCACGTCGACCGGCGCTCCGTCCGGATAGGTGAAGTACTTGTGGAAGTCGAGACCGCGCCGCAGCGCCTCGAGCGCCGCTGGGTCGTCGGAGTGCTCGGCGTAGAGCGCTACGCCGGTGTAGGTGGTGTAGTCGTAACCGGGCGTCGGCAGGGTTGCTTCATGCTCTCCCCAAAAGCCGTCGGGTGACTGTTCCAATGCCGCGAAGCGGTGCATGACGGCGGCTCCGATCTTCTCCCACTCCTTGTTCTGAAACATCTTCCCCGCCAGATGGATGGTGGAAGCCCAGAGCGAAAGGTGGTTGGGCGAGGTCCCATTGAACGGCGAATTGTAGCCCGGGAAGTCGATGCGGGCCGCCGAATCCGCGGCAAGTTCCGCGAGATTGCGTTCGAGTTCCCGCCTCCAGCGCTTCCGGCGCTCCTCGCCGAGCTCACGTTCCAGCAGCCTGTACGATTCGAGCCACATGTAGGCATCGCGGTCGCTGTTGAGGCGTTTCTCGAACGTTCCGAGCTCGCTGTCGGACGCCATCCGGTCGCCGATGCGGATCGCCAGCGCCAGCATCTTAGGGTCGTGATACTGGCGGTTGGCGGGGTCCTGTTTGGCATAGAGGACGGCGGCGGCCAGGATGACGTGCGGGAAGAGGCGCCAGCCGTCGCCGCGGCGTTCCAGTTTCTCGAAGTCCAGCGATTGCTCTTCTGAGAGTTGTTTTTCGACGTGAGCGACGCCGGCGTCCAAAAGACGGAAATAGCGGTCCGGCAATTCGGCGCCGGTGGACCGCGTTGGCGCCGCGGCGAATGCCGGGTGAATCATAAGCAGAACGAGTGCGATCCGGCAACGGATGGCAGCTTTCGTCATCAGACAAACCTCCGGAGGGCGGGAATTGGACCAGAATGGCCGCTCGGTGACGGTCGCGGTTCAGAATTAGAGCACGATTCGTTCATCGCCTTCACGCCGGGTGACGCGCTCCCGATCGAGGTACTCGAGCAGCGGGATTGCGTACTTGCGCGAGATACCTGTCCATTCCTTGAATACCGGCACCGTGAAGCGCTGACCGCGCCGGGCGGCAAGCTGTTCCCGCAACGAGCGCAGCGCGTCCGCGTGGAAAACGAGCTCGTCACCGACCCGCACAAGCCTCTTTTGCCGCAACAGGATCTGGAGCAGAGAGCGCGCCCGTCCCGCTTCGACGCCTGACTTGGCCAGTACCTCGTTCACCGGAGGAACCGTCAGTCCTGCTTCAGCGAACAGCGACTCAATCGCTTTGACGGCCTGTTCCTCGTCCTGCTTCAACACAAGACGGTGCGATTTCAGGCGTACGACTTCGCCCTCCGCGACCACCAGCGGAGAGGCCGCCAACAGCGCTTCCAGAAGGAACAGAGGAGCGTCCGGCAGTTCCCGGCTGCGCAGCTCGTGCCGGGGGAGGCCAGGAAGCAGTGGATTCGCGCGGTGATGTTCCGAGAGCACGGACTGGATGCGGGCGGTGGCCTGCTGGAACCATTCGCTGTCTACGAGCCAGGGGTCGGGCTGATCGAGGCGGATAAAGTTGGCGGAGCGGACTGCCGCATCAACCTCTTCGGCGAGCAGACCGGTGCGCGCGATCAATTCGGCCAGGCCCACGCCGAATCGCGACTCGCGTACGAGCAAGGCGATCCGTTCCGCGGGCGTGCCCTCCGCGAGGACTCGCAATCTCGCCGCGGCATCCTCGTGCCGGCGGTAGGGCCGAGCACCGGTGTCGACGACCACGCCGCCGCCGATGGTGACGACCGGCGAGAACATCCGCACGATGAAACGGTCGCCGGGCAGGAGCAGCACCGGGTCGCGGAGAACGATGCGGGCGAACGTCCGGCCTCCGGGCTGAAGGGCCGTCGAACCGTCCAGCAGGCGGAACTCGGCCTCGATTTCAGCCGTCCCGGCATGGAAGTGAACCGGCGCACGGTGTTTCAAGGCCTTGGCCGAGGGCAACAGCTCGAACCGGCAGTCGATCACGGCGCCGGGCTGAAACCGGCTGGGTTCGGAGAGAACCATCCCACGCGTTACTTCAGAAGGCTCGACGCCGGACAGGTTGAGTGCAGTGCGCTGTCCGGCGATGGCGCGTTCGACCTGGCCGCCGTGAACCTGAACGCCGCGAACTCGACAGCGACGCCCTATGGGATAGAGTTCGACCTCCTGCTCGCGGGCAACCGAACCCGAGATCAGCGTGCCGGTCACAACGGCCCCGAAGCCACGCATCGAGAACGCGCGGTCGACCGGCAGGCGGAAGTGGCGGCCGGCATCCTTCGGCGGAGCGGCGGCAGCGATTTCGGCAAGGCGCGCGCGAAGTTGATCGAGGCTGTCACCGGTCGTCGAACTCACCGCCACGATGGGCATGCCCTCCAGGAAGGAGCCGGCGACAAATTCCTCGACTTCAAGGTGAACGATGTCGAGGATGTCGCGATCCACGAGGTCGGACTTGGTGAGGACGACGACGCCGCGCGGGATGCCGAGGAGACGGCAGATGTCAAAGTGCTCGCGGGTCTGGGGTTTGATCGACTCGTCGGCAGCGATCACGAACAGTACGAGGTCGATTCCGCCGATGCCGGCCAGCATGTTCTTGACGAAACGTTCGTGGCCGGGGACATCGACGAAGCCGATGTGAAGGTCCGGCGGGAGATCCATGTGTGCGAACCCGAGATCGATCGAGATGCCGCGCCGTTTCTCCTCGTCGAGGCGATCGGTGTCGATCCCCGTCAGCGCGCGGACCAGGGCTGTCTTGCCGTGATCGATGTGCCCCGCGGTGCCGACGATAATATTCCTCATGGGGTTGCTTCTCATCCTACTCGCGCTGGCCGCCTTCGCGCAGGAGCAGGAGACGCCGGTGTTCCGCTCCGACGTGACGATGGTGCGGGTGGACGCGCAGGTGGTCGACGGCAAGCGCCTGGTGGCGGGACTGGGGCGGGAAGACTTCGAGGTCTTTGACGAGGGGCAGCGGCAGGAGATTGCCTATTTCGGACGGGAGTCGGAGCCACTCGACGTTTTGCTGCTGTTGGACGTGAGCGGCAGCATGCGGCGCTACGTCGAGGAGATGGCGCGGGTCGCGCGCGATGCTCTGCGTCAGTTGCGCGCCGCCGACCGCGTGGCGGTGATGCTGTTCAGCCGGCGGTCCAAGGTGAGCGAGGAGTTCACGGCGGATTTCACGGAGGTGGCGCGGGAGATGAGCGCGGCGGTGCGAGAGCAGGGGTTGGGAGCAGGCACGGCGATCAACGAGGCTCTTTTGGCTGCGTCGGCCTATGCCGGGCGGCAGCCCGCGCGGCCGGGGCGCCGAGCGATTCTGATCCTGACCGACAACCTCGGCCTCAACTACCAGACGCCGGACGAGCAGGTGGTCCGGGCGCTTTACGAAGCCGATTGTGTACTGAACGCCATTGTGGCGCGCGGTGGCGAGCGTCCGAAGCCGCCGAGGCCGGGCGAGTACCTCAACCCGGACTTCACGCCTTCGGATGTCTTCCGGCTCGCGGAGGAGACCGGGGGAGAGGCAGTCAAGGCGGAGCGAGCCGGAGCCGCCTTCCAGGAGATGATGGAACGCCTCCGCACGCGGTACAGCATTCACTACCGTGCGCCCGAGGCGCCGGCGGGTTCGTTCCGGCGGATCCGGGTTGCGCTGACCGAAGCGGCGCGCAAGCGTTTACCGAGGGCGGAAGTGAGGGCACGGGCGGGCTACTACGCCTCCAGGTAGTGCTACCTTGTGTCCATGGATCGGCTGGAGGAAGTGCGGCGGAGGCACGGAGCGGCGGAGGCGGGCGGGGGTGAGGAACGGCGGGAGCGGCAACACCAGGCCGGGAAGCTGTCGGCGAGGGAGCGCATCGACCTCCTGGTTGACGAAGGCAGTTTCGAGGAACTGGACAAACTCGTCCGGCACCGCGGTAGGGACTTCGGCATGGACGAGCAGGTCATCGACGGGGACGGCTTCGTAACCGGGTACGGGCGCATCGATGGCAGGCTGGTGTACGTTTTCGCGCAGGACTTCACCGTGTTCGGCGGGTCACTTTCAGAGGCTAACGCACAGAAGATCTGCAAGGTGATGGACCAGGCGCTGAAGAACGGCGCACCAATTATCGGCCTGAACGATTCGGGCGGGGCGCGTATTCAGGAGGGTGTGCTTTCGCTCGGCGGCTATGCCGACATCTTTCTGCGGAACACGCTGGCAAGCGGCGTAGTGCCGCAGATCTCAGCCATTATGGGCCCGTGCGCCGGAGGCGCCGTCTATTCGCCGGCGATCACCGATTTCGTCTTCATGGTGGATAAGACGAGCTACATGTTCGTGACCGGTCCGGACGTGATCAAGACGGTCACGCACGAGGACGTCACGAAGGAGAAGCTCGGCGGCTCGGTGACACACAACACGATCAGCGGCGTCGGGCACTTCATCGCCGCCGATGACGCCGAATGCCTGCGGATGATCCGTGAGCTGCTTTTGTACCTTCCGCAGAACAACCATGACGATCCGCCGGCCGTTCCAACCCAGGACCCGCCGGAGCGAGAGGATCCGACGCTGGACGCCATCGTCCCGGCAGAATCGAATGTGCCCTACGACATCAAGGACGTCATCCACCGGGTGGTGGACGACGGGGCGTTTCTGGAAGTCCACGAGCACTTCGCGAAGAACATCGTCGTCGGCTTCGCGCGGATGGAGGGGCGTACGGTGGGCATTGTGGCCAACCAGCCCGCCTTTCTGGCTGGCTGTCTGGACATCAACTCGTCGGTGAAAGGGGCGCGCTTCGTCCGGTTCTGCGACGCATTCCACATTCCAATACTGACCTTCGAGGACGTGCCGGGATTCCTACCCGGGACGGACCAGGAATTCGGCGGCATCATCCGGCACGGTGCCAAGCTCCTCTATGCCTATGCCGAAGCGACGGTTCCGAAGATCACGGTGATCACGCGGAAGGCGTACGGCGGAGCCTACTGTGTGATGGGGTCAAAGCACCTGCGGACGGACATCAATTTTGCGTGGCCGAGCGCGGAGATTGCGGTGATGGGTCCCGAGGGAGCGGTGAACATCGTGTATCGGCGGGAGCTGGCGGCCGCGGAAGACGAGGCGGCGGTCCGGCGGGAGAAGGTCGCCGAATTCCGCGAGCGTTTCGCCAATCCGTTCATCGCGGCCGAGCGGGGTTTTGTCGACGATGTCATCGAGCCGCGTCAGACCCGGCCAAAAGTGATCCGGGCGCTACGCATGCTCGAGAACAAAGTCGACACGATGCCTCGGAAGAAGCACGGGAACATACCGCTGTAGGAGGCCGGCTGGCGGAGTCAAGGTACACGCTCAGGAGCGGTCCTCCTCGAGGATTCGTCCACTGTCGGTCTTCACCTTGGGGAACCTGAGCAGGTAGGTGTCGCGTCTGGGCAACGAGTTACCGAGCCGAATCAAAGAGACGGGACGCAATTCCGCCATCGGGACTCCACTCGACGACGATCACCTCGCCCTCGGACGCCTCCTTAACGATGGCGCCGGTGTTCAGGTGGAGTTCCCGGATGCTCACCCGCCTCATGCATCGCATCGTGACACAGTTTTCCTGTATGAAGGTTACTCGGGTCGAAAAGGCGGCTTCCAGGTATATAATCTAGATTATATGCTCCCCTTGAAGGTCACGACGGTGGGAAAGTCGGCCGGGTTCATCCTCCCCAAAGAGGCCATGACACGAATGAAGCTTAAAAAGGGAGACATCGTCTTCCTCACGGAGACCCGGGAAGGCTATCTGCTCACACCCTACGATCCCGAGTTTGAGGCGCAGATGGAGATCGCCCAGGAGGGCATGCGGCGTTACCGGAACGCCCTTCGCGAGCTGGCCCGGTGAGCAAAGAGCCTGTGTGGCTCGACCACCGGCTGGTTCTGGCAATCCACGGGCGCGTGCTCGTGGAGCACGGCGGCCGGGCTGGAGTCCGAGACGAGGGCTTGCTCGAGTCGGCCCTGGCACGGCCGCGAAACCTTCGCCACTACCAGAGGGCGTCCCTGTACGAGTTGGCCGCTGCGTACGCCGCCGGAATCTGCCGGAATCACCCTCTCGTGGACGGCAACAAGCGCGTCGCTCTGATGGCCGTTTACGTCTTCCTGGCTCGGAACGGGGTAGTGCTGCGTGCGGGCGAGGCGGACGCAGCGGCGGCGGTTACGGGACTCGCCGCGGGAACTCTGCCAGAGAGCCAGTTTTCGGCTTGGCTCAAGAAGAACACGGAACGACCGGCCAGGCCTGTGAAGAGAGTCCCAGGCGGGAGGGAATGAACGACTACTCCGAGTCGCCACCGACGCGGAGGACGGCGAGGAAGGCTTCCTGGGGGATGTCGACTTTGCCGACGCGTTTCATACGCCGCTTACCTTCCTTTTGCTTTTCGAGCAGCTTGCGCTTGCGGGTGATGTCGCCGCCGTAGCATTTGGCGAGGACGTTTTTGCGCATGGCGGGGATGTTCTCGCGGGCGACGATCTTGTTGCCGATGGCCGCCTGGAGCGCCACTTCGAACATCTGCCGGGGGATCAGTTTGCGGAGCCGCTCGATCAGAGCTTTGCCGCGCTCGTAGGCGAAGTCGCGGTGGACGATCATCGAGAGCGCGTCGACAGGGTCCCCGGCCACCAGCACGTCGAGTTTTACCATCGGAGATTCACGGTAGCCGGCGAGATGGTAGTCGAGCGAGGCGTAGCCACGGGAGACGGACTTCAGGCGGTCGTAGAAATCGAGGACGATTTCGTTGAGGGGCAACTCGTACATCAGCAACACACGGCCGACGCCGATGTACTCGAACTTTTTCTGCGTGCCGCGCTTTTCCTCGAGCAGTTTCAGGATCTCGCCGAGGGACTCTTCGCGGGTGATGACGGTCGCTTCGATTATCGGTTCTTCGGTGGTCTCGATCAACGACGGGTTCGGGAACCTGGTCGGGTTGTCGACCTCGACGACACCGCCGTCCGTCTTGACGACCCGGTAGCGGACGCCTGGGGCGGTGGTGATCAGGTCGATTTCGAACTCGCGTTCCAGCCGCTCCTGGACGATTTCCAGGTGGAGCAGCCCAAGGAAGCCACAGCGGAAGCCGAAGCCGAGCGCGACCGAACTCTCGGGCTCGAAGCTGAAGGCGCTGTCGTTCAGTCGCAACTTCTCGAGCGCTTCGCGAAGGAGACCATGCGCGTGCGACTCCACCGGATAGAGGCCGGCGAAAACCATCGGCTTGGCCTCTTGAAATCCGGGCAGCGGGTCCGGAGCGGGGTTGGCGTCGTCGATGACGGTATCGCCCACCTGCGCGTCCGAGACCGTCTTGACGTTGGCGGACATAAAGCCGACTTCGCCCGCCGTCAACTCGTCGCACGGAATGCGCTTGGGAGTCTGGTACCCGAGTCCCTCGACTTCGAACATCTTGCCGCTCGACCACAGCCGGATCTTCTGGCCGACGCGAAGCGCCCCGTCCACCACGCGCAGCAGGGCGATCACGCCGCGGTACGGGTCGAACCACGAATCGAAGATCAGGGCGCGGAGCGGGGCCTCGGGATTCCCGCGCGGCGGAGGCACCAGGTGGACGATGGCCTCGATTGTCTCGTGGATCCCGACACCATTCTTTGCACTGGCCATCACGGCGTCGCGGGTATCGAGGCCGATGACGTGCTCGATCTCTTCCTTGACTCGTTCAGGTTCGGCGGAGGGGAGGTCGATCTTATTGATAACCGGGATGATTTCGAGGTTGTGATGCAGTGCCAGGTAGGTGTTGGCGAGGGTCTGCGCCTCAACCCCCTGGGAGGCGTCGACCACGAGCAAAGCGCCTTCGCACGATTGAAGGCTGCGCGAAACCTCGTAGGTGAAATCGACATGACCCGGCGTGTCGATCAGATTTAACTGGTAATGATTGCCGTCATCGGCGATGTAGTTGAGCCGCACGGCGTGCGCTTTAATGGTGATGCCGCGCTCGCGCTCGAGGTCCATCGAGTCGAGGACCTGCTCCATCATCTCGCGCTCAGAAAGAGCGCCTGTCAGCTCGAGCAGGCGGTCCGCAAGCGTGGACTTGCCGTGGTCGATATGGGCAATGATGGAAAAATTCCGGATGTACCGGGGATCCATGCGGTATGATGTTGCTCTGAAGATCGATTATCCCATATGTCCTACGGCTCCATTGCGTTCGAGTTGTCGGACGACGGCATCGCGCTGATCACGATTCGGCGTCCCGAGAAGTTGAACGCGCTGGACGTGGCGACTGTCGGCGAGCTTGACGATGCGTTGTCGCGCGCGGCGTCCGATGCATCAACTCGCGGCCTGCTCCTTGCCGGAGCCGGCGACAAGGCGTTCGTCGCGGGGGCTGACGTTCGGGAGCTCGCGGCGCTGGACGCGGCGGGGTGCAGAGAGTTCTCGCTGCGCGGCCAGCGGACGTTCCGGAGACTCGAGACGATGGGCAAGCCGTCGGTTGCCGCGATCCATGGCTATGCGCTCGGCGGCGGACTCGAACTCGCGATGTGCTGCACGTTTCGGGTGGCCGCGCCGGAGGCGAAACTCGGCCTGCCGGAGGTGAAGCTCGGCATCATCCCGGGTTACGGCGGTACGCAGCGGTTGCCGCGGCTGGTGGGCAGGAGCCGTGCGCTCGGGATGCTGCTCACGGGCGAGCCCGTCGGCGCCGAAGAGGCGTTGCGAATCGGCCTGGTCGATCACGTCGCGCCAAGGGCGGAATTGACGGAGTTTTGCCGCGGGCTGCTGCGCAAGATGCTGGCCAACGCGCCGGTGGCGGTTGCACTTGCGATGGAGGCGGTGGACATTGGTCTGAACGCGGGTGTCGAGGAAGGATTGCGCGCGGAAGCGGCAGCCTTCGGACTGGCCTCGGCGACGGAGGATCGCGCGGAGGGTATGCGGGCGTTTCTCGAGAAACGGCCGGCGGTGTTTCGAGGAAAGTGACTTATGGCAAGCCGGATAATTGAAGGCAATCTGGACGCGAAGGGACTCAAGTTCGCGGTTCTTGTGACACGGTTCAACAGCCTGATCACCGAGCGGCTGCTCAGCGGCGCCCTGGACGCGCTGGCGCGTACGGGATGCGGCGCCGACGACATAGAGATCGTCCGGGTACCCGGTTCGTGGGAGCTTCCGGTGGTGGCGCGTGAACTGGCGCTCCTAAAGCGGCACGACGCCATCATCTGCCTCAGCGCGGTCATTCGCGGCGACACGCCGCACTTCGACTACATCGCCGCCGAAGCCTCGAAGGGTCTGGCGCAGACGTCGATGGAGAATGGGGTTCCGTTGGCCTTCGGCGTTCTGACCTGCGATACGCTCGAGCAGGCCCTGGACCGGGCTGGAGCGAAGAGCGGCAACAAGGGATTCGACGCCGCCATGACCGCGGTCGAGATGGGAAATCTCATGCGGCGGTTGCGCGCCGGATCGTGAGCGGACGATGCCGTCCCGCCATCGCTCCAGGCAGCGCGCGCTTCAAGTGCTGTTTCAGATTGACATCAGGCAGCAATCCGCAGCCGAGGCGCTCGATGGCTTTTACGGCTCGTTGATCACGTCGGAGGAGGCGCCCGTCGAATCTGAGGAGCGCGACCCCTTCATGGAACGGCTGGTCAAGTCTACCGTCGAGCGCCTTAGCGACATCGACCGGCGGGTCTCCGGTCATTCCGAGCACTGGCGGATCGAGAGGATGGCCGCTGTGGACCGCAATATCCTGCGGCTGGCGGTGTGCGAGATGACGAGCACCGACACGCCGGCGGCAGTCGTGATCGACGAGGCGTTGGAACTGGCCCGGCGGTTTTCGTCGGACGAGTCAGTGGCTTTCATCAACGGGGTACTGGACGCGGTGCACCGAAGCTGGACTTCCGGGCACGAAGTCACCGGCCCTCCGGGTCCTGCTCCGAAAAGCCAGTGAACCCGGACGCAGCAGATTCCGTCAGACGCCCGGCTCTCCGCAGCGCGTCGCGCAGCAGGAATTCGATCTGTCCGTTGACGCTTCGCATCTCGTCATCCGCCCAGCGGCGGAGCAGATCGAACGTCCTGCCGTCGATGCGCAGCAGAAAAGTCTTGCGCCCTTCCATCTCCACCTACTGGTAGATCGTCCCGGCGTTGATCACGGGTTGGGCGGCGCGTTCGCCGCAAAGCACCACAAGCAGGTTGCTGACCATGGAGGCGCGGCGCTCCTCGTCGAGCTCGATGATCTTGTTCCGGGAGAGCATTTCGAGCGCCATCTCCACCATGCCGACGGCACCTTCGACGATGCGCTGCCGGGCGGCAATGATCGCGCCCGCCTGCTGCCGCTGCAGCATCGCCGCCGCGATTTCCGGGGCGTAGGCGAGGTGGCTGATACGGGCCTCGACGACCTCGACGCCGGCGACCGCGAGGCGTTCCTGGATTTCTGTCTTCAGGTGTTCGGCAACGGCCTGTGTGTGACCCCGTAGGGAGGTCTCAGTTTCCTCGTGTGAGTCATAGGGGTAGGCGGTGGTGAGATTCCGCAGCGCCGCCTCGCTCTGCACGTGCACGTAGTTCTCGTAGTTGTCGACCTGGAAGCAGGCCTCGGCCGTGTCGACGACTTTCCAGACCACGACAGCCGCAATCTCGACGGGGTTGCCGTCCTTGTCGTTCACCTTGAGGTGGCCGGTCTCGAAGTTCCGGACACGGACGGAGATGTGCTTCTTCGAGAAGAACGGGTTGGCCCAGTGAAGGCCCGAGCGCCGGACGGTTCCCACGTACTTGCCGAAGAGCTGGAGCACGGCGCCCTGGTTCGGCTGGACCATAAACAGTCCTGCGAAACAGAGCGAATTCACGACCAGAACAACGATGTAAAGGATGATCAGCCACGGCTGTTCACCCCTGGGGGTGGTGCGCGCGGTATCGATAATCCCGTAGACGCAGAGCGCCGCGACAACGATCAGCGCGATCAGCGTGAAGACTCCGGGGAGGGTAGAGCGGGGGATTTCCTTGATCATGACCATAGCCTCATATCGAAATGATATCACAATGATGTCAAGAGTCAAGGAGGAGGGTGTGAAGCGCCTTTCCGACGAGTCGCCAAAGCCGGGATCAGGGCTGGGCCTATGACAGATCGATGAGGAACCGGCAGCGCGCGCCCGCGTGCCGGCGCGGCGAGTCCGCCACTTCGATACGGACCGGCTTGCCGCCGACCGTTTCAAACAACAACTGGTTGTTCGCCTTGGAGCAGTCGCAGTAAGGATCGTCTGGAGTTGGTGCTCGCTTAGGACTCCAGCCGCAGACGCATTGACCGGACGGATAGATGAGGGTGACCAGGTCGCCCTCCCGGCGGCAGTTCTCCGGTCCCACAATCTTCCCCAGCAACTCAACGAGTTTGTCCAGGTTGCCCTGGCTGTCCTGGATGAGCTTTTGCCGGAAATCCAGCGCACGGCAGCAGGCGCGCCCCCGCTCTGTCATCAGCTTGATCAGGGTATCGCGATCCAAGCTGCTTTCCTCTTTCTGGAGGAACGTGGAGAGAAAGTCCCGCACGGCCTTGGCGTCGGAGGTGCACTTGGCATCCTCGCATTTTCCGCTCACTGTCTGCCCAAGGCTTGAACAGCAAGGAAGGACCGCTCCGGCTGCCAGGTTTCGTAGAAATGTCTTGCGATCCATGATGCCCTCCATATCGGGACCAGAAGGTCCGATATGGGTCAGAGTAACACGGCTACTGCTGTTTGGACGGCGGGCACTACGGCAGCGCCTTAATGCTCAGCCTATTTGCCGATGCAGAAGGTGGAGAAGATGCGGTTGAGGATGTCGTCGGCGGTGGTGGCGCCGGTCATTTCGTCGAGGGGGCGGAGGGCGCCGTAGAGATCTAACAGCAACATTTCATGGGGAATGCCGCCGAGGCCGGCAGTGTGAGCCTTGTCAAGGGAGGCGGTCGTCTCGCGGAGGAGACGCTCGTGACGAATGCTGGTGATGAAGCCGGAATCTGCAAGGTCACCGCCCTCGGGCGCGAGGGCGTCCAGAATCCGGCGGCGTAGCTCGTCGATCCCTTCACCGGTCAGAGCGGAGACGACCACGGTGTCGATGTCCATCCCTGCCGCGCGAGGCAAGTCGCATTTGTTGCCAGCCACGATAAAACGGCCCTGGCCGCTAGCGCGCCGGACCAGTTCAAGATCCTGTGTTTCGACCACGACGGAGAGATCGAGGACCACAATGGTCAGGTCGGCGTCAGCCATCGCCTGAAAGCTCCGCTCAATGCCGAGGCTTTCCACGAGACCTTCGCCCTCGCGGATGCCGGCGGTGTCGACGTACTTCACCGGAATGCCGCCGAGCGAGGCGACTTCCGATACGAGGTCGCGCGTGGTTCCGGGGATCTCGGTGACAATGGCGCGGTCCTGCTCGACTAGGCGGTTGAAGAGGCTGCTCTTCCCGACGTTGGGCCGGCCAACTATCGCCAGCGTCAACCCGGAGTGAACCAACCGGCCGTAGCCGAAGCTGCTTAACAACCGGCCGGCTGCGTCGCGGATCCCGTCGATTCGGCGAAGGATCTCCTCGGCCGGTGCGACGGCGACGTCATCCTCGGCGAAGTCGATACCGGCCTCGAGCAATGCGATCAACTCCAGAAGTTGCTCCTTCACCGGCGCCACGCGGCGCGAGACAGACCCTCCGATCTGCTGCGCGGCGATGCGGGCCTGGTAAAGAGTGGTGGCTTCGATGAGATCGCGGACGGCTTCGGCTTGAGGAAGGTCAATGCGTCCGTGCACAAACGCTCGCAGCGTGAACTCACCGGGCTCGGCGAGCCGCGCCCCGGCGTCGCAGGCCTTCTCCAGACAGAAGCGCAGTACGACCGGCGAACCGTGCAGGGAGATCTCGACGACGTCTTCTGCCGTGTAGGAGCGCGGCTGCTCGAAGAACGTGACGACGGCCTGGTCGACAGTGTGCCCAGCCTCGTCAGCCAATTCGGCAAGCGCCGACGTCCAGGTGCGCCAATGAGGACCGTCCTGGAACCGGAGAATCCGGGCCGCGATCTCGCGCGCGCCGGGTCCCGAAAGCCGCACGACGCCGATACCGCCACGTCCCGGCGGTGTGGAAATGGCAACGATGGTATCGCGAAAGTTCAAATCAACGGCGACGGCGGCGGACGCCCGGCGGGCGGCCCGGCAGAGCGGCGTGGAACTGATCCGGCGGCTCTGAGGGCGCGCCTTCGGGGTAGACTACAACCTGCCGGCGGGGCCCTTCTCCGGCGCTCTCACTGCGGACGCCCTGTTCGTCACGGAACGCCAGATGGAGAATTCGCCGCTCGCGGCTGGTCATCGGGCTGAACCGGAACGACTGGCCGGTACGACGGACCTTGTCGGCGGCCGCGGCCGCGCTCAGGCGAAGCTCCTCGATGCGGAGCAGGCGATAGTCGTTGGCGTCGAACCGAAGACGGGAGTGGTCTTCAGGCGGAACGCGAAGGATCTCCATCGTCAGGTATTCGAGCGCGAGGAGAAGCTCGGCGCGATTCGCGAGGAGATCGTCGACGTCGGAGCCAGAGAATCGGACGACAACGTCGGGGTCCTCGATCTCAGCGTACTGACCGTCGTAGTCGGAGACTTCGAACTTCAGGTGGAAACCCGCTTTTTTCAGAACGGGCTGAAGAAAAGCCTCAACACGCGGAGCTAACGATTCGGTGGTGTACTTCCGTGTGCCCACGAGCTATTTCTTGGCGCCTTTCTTGACTTGCTTTACCGGCGGCGGGGGCGGCACCGGTGCGACCGAGGTCTTGTTGAAGAACCACTGCTGCGCGATGCCGACTACGTTGCCGGTCAACCAGTATAGCACCAGGCCGCTCGAAACCCCGTAGAACATGAAGCCCAGGATGAGAGGCATCATCAGCATGATGCGCTGCTGCGAGGGGTCGGCGGTCGTCGAGGGTGTCATCTTCTGCATGATGAACTGGCTGACGATCATCGCGATCGGCAGGATGCGGATGGGCAGGGTTTCCGGCTGCGACAGATCGCTCACCCAGAGCCACGACGCGCCGCGCATCTCGATTGCCACCGTGAGCACCTTATAAAAGGCAATGAAGAATGGGATCTGGAGCAGCATCGGCACGCAACCGCCCATCGGGTTCACACCGTGCTTTTTGTATAGCTCCATGACCTCCTGATTCTGGTCTGCCTTACGGGGGTCACGGATGCCGATGCCCTTGTACTTTTCGTTAATGGCTGCGATCTGAGGCTGGAGCATCTGCATTTTTTTCATCGACTTCAGGCTCGTGAACTTCAACGGCAGCAGCATGAAGTTGATGATGATGGTCACGACCACGATCGACCAGCCATAGTTCTGCACCCAGCGGTCATTGACCCAATTCACCGCGAGGAAAAGCGGCTTGGCGAGGAAGCTGAACCAGCCGAAGTCGACTACCTGTTCGAGCTTCGGATTCACCTTACGCAGGATGTCGATGTCCTTGGGGCCGACGAAGATCGGCATCCGGTTCGCGCCCGAGCCGCCGACGCTCATGCCGATGTGGGGGACTTCCTTATCTTTCTGTTCGCCCGCCACATGGTCCTGGTAGGTGAAGACTTCGGTCGAAACGCCCGAGGCGGGAAGGAACACCGCGGCGAAGTACTGGTCCTCGATACCGGCAAAGGAAAACGTGCCAATGGCGGAGAGAGGGCCGTCTGAGGCCGCCTTTGCTTCTTTCACGATGAGCTTGTTCGCCGTGACGTCGAAGTGGAGGGTATGTTCGGTGGCGGGGTGATTTGGGACTGTGCCGTCACCGAAACCGCCTCGCCAAGCGATGTAGTGCGGGAGGGACTTGCCATCCTGGGTCACTTCGCTCGATACGTCGGCCAGGTAGCTGTCCTTGCGGAATCGGAATGACTTCCGGCTCCAGACCCTGCCGTTGGAGAATTCGAAGTCGACTCCGAGCCCGTCCGAGACGGGTTTGGCAGCGTAGAGCACCTGCTTCAGGTCGGCGGCTGCCTTGCCCTTGAACACAAGGGAGAAGGGATAGCCCGCCCGGGCCGCCCCGGCGGCATGGACCAGATCGAGCGGTTTCCCGGCGCCGTCCTTGTACTTTTTCAGGATCCAACTCCGGACTACCGCACCTTTATTCGAAAACACGACGCGGGCGAGGTCGGTTTCGACGATGTAGGTTTCTTCTTTTTCCGCACCTACTTGCCCTGCGGGAACAGCAGGCAGCGGAGCCTCAGGCGCGGTAGCGGCCTGCTCCACAGGGGGCTTCGCGGACGGTTTAGCCGGGCTGTCCTCAGAGGCGGCCGGTTTGACGGGCGCCTTCGAGGAAGGAGGGGAGGACCGGTAGAAGTAGGGCGTCAGCATCAGGACGAGTCCCATCAGGAGGAAGGCGAGCAGCATCCTCCGTTCCATGGAAAGCCCCTTCTGTCCTCCGGGCTTGCCGCCAGTCTTGGCGCCGTTTTCAGGATCGTCCATGTGATCTTAACCTTGTGACAAATCGGGTGCGGGTTGCGCAGGTCATCGGACCGGATCGAAACCTCCGGCATGAAACGGGTGGCAACGCACGAGCCGCTTGAGGCCGAGCCACACGCCCCGGCGGGCGCCGTATTTCTCGACCGCCGCGCGCATGTAGTCGGAGCAGGTCGGATAGAAGCGGCATGCGGAGGGCAGAAGCGGAGAGAGGCAGCGCTTATAGAAGCGCAGGAGAAACACGACTAACGCCTGCATCGCAAGAAGAGCCTCTCCACCTCCCGCTTGAGGTCCTCGAAGGAGGCCTCCTGGGCGGCCTTTCGCGGGTTAATCACGATCCACCATCCCGGCCCGAGCAGTTCCAGACTGAGCCGCACCGCTTCGCGCATGCGGCGTTTGATTCGATTCCTTCCGGTGCTCTTACCCAGAGCCCTGGGCGTCGTGAAACCGACCCTGGACCGCTCGTCTCCGCTCGCGTTCAGACAAAAAGCGGCGAAGAACGGTCCGGCGACCCGGAAACCCTGATCGTACACTAGCCGGAATTCCCCGGTCCGTAGGAGCCGAACCTCCTTGGGGAAAGAGCGATCTCTGCTTTCGGCTTTCTTGGATCTACTCTGCGTAACGAACGGCTCTCTCGGAGCTGACGGTCAACTTCTGGCGGCCCTTCGCCCGCCGGCGGGCGAGGACGGCCCGGCCGTCCTTGGTTCTCATTCGTACCCGGAACCCGTGTGTCTTGGCCCGCTTTCGATTATTCGGCTGAAATGTGCGTTTGGGCATTTTCGTCACCAGCGCCAATCAGGACAAGCTTCCCCGGCGCCCCGCTTCCATGTAGAATCTAGACTTTCGTCGGAACTTCCAGTATAAGGGTGCGGAAAAACCAGTGTCAAACCAAGAGAAGAGCAGCGGCGGGGACTGTAACGGCGGGCGTGTGCGTGACGTCGGACATCACGTGAGATACCGACGAGCGGCCTTTCTTCTTCTGATCCTCCTGATTGCGGCGGATTTCTCCGCGCTGCTGGCTCAGCGAGGCTTTGACGAGTACGCACTCGTGCTCCAGGACCCGCCACTGGCGGCGCAGGTTCCCTCCCGAAAAGAGCTGCGGCGTGCCGCCGCCGACGACGGACTGCGGCGGATCGAGGCGGCGCAGTCCCAGATGCGCGAAGAACTCGGGCGGAGGGGGATTCACGTCTCCGGTTCAGCGCGGATCCTGGTCAATGCGGTGTTCGTGCGCGCCCCGAAAGAGAAGCTGGCGGAATTGCGGGCGTTGCCCGGGGTGAGCCGGCTGGAGTACATGCCGCCACTCCGCCCGCTGTTGGATCGAGCGGCGGAGCTGATAAACGCGCCGGCGGCATGGAACGCCCTGGGCGGCACGGCGAACGCCGGGGCCGGCATCAAGATCGGCATTCTGGACACTGGCATCGACCAGAACCACCCAGGGTTCCGCGACCCCAGCCTGACGGCACCCGCCGGCTTTCCGAAGTGCCAGCCGCAAGACTGCGCGTATACCAACAGTAAGGTGATCGTGGCCCGAAGCTACGTAAGTATGCTGGCGGCGGGGTTTGGAGACGATGTGGCGGCGACGTCCCGGCCGGATGATCTGAGTCCACGGGACCGGGTAGGCCACGGAACAGCAGCGGCGATGATCGCCGCGGGGGTTCGGAACACCGGGCCGAGCGCTACGATCACGGGAATCGCTCCGAAAGCTTACCTCGGCAACTACAAGATCTTCGGCTCGCCCGGGGTGAACGACTACACGTTCAGCTCGATAGTGATTCAGGCGCTGGACGACGCGTTCCTTGACGGGATGGATATCGTGACGCTGTCGCTCGGCAGTCCTGCCGGCTATGGGCCGCTGGACTATCCGTGTACCTCGTCGACCGGGCAACCGCAGCCGTGCGATCTTCGCGCCGACGCGGTACAAAATGCGGTCAACAAGGGCATGGTTGTGGTGGCCGCCGCCGGCAACGACGGCGACATTGGACTCCAGTTCCCGACACTGAGCACGATTGCTACGCCCGGGACGGCGCCGGCGGCAATCACGGTGGGAGCTTCGACGAATTCGCACGTGTTTTTTGCCAGGGTGAAGCTCACCGGCGGGGATGCACCGCAAAACCTTCAGCAAATTCCGGCTCTGTTCGGGGACGGACCACATCCCTTGGCGGCTCTTACGGCGCCGTTGAAAGACGTCTCGAAGCTCGGCGCCGATGGCAGGGCGTGCAATCCGTTGCCTGGTGGGTCTCTCGCGAGTTCGATTGCACTGGTCGAGCGCGGCGACTGCTCATTTACGCTTAAAGTGAACAACGCTCAGACCGCCGGCGCCACCGGCGTGGTCATTTACAACAATGTGGATTCGAACTACCCGCCCTTCTCCCCGGTGGGGCTGGTGGGTACGGGCATTCCGGCAGCCATTATCGGCCGGAATCCGGGTCTCGCGTTAAAGGACTTCCTCGTGGCGCACGCCGACCGGCCGACGACGATGGATCCGGCGCTCGTTCCGCAGGACGCCGATTACGATACAGTGGCTTTCTTTTCGTCCCATGGGCCGGCGATTGGCACGAACGGAATCAAACCGGAGCTGGTAGCCGTTGGGACCGACCTCTACACCGCTACCCAGACATACGACCCGAACAGCGGTCTGTGGGACCCGACCGGCTACACGCCGATGCAGGGAACCAGTTTCTCCGTTCCGATGGTAGCCGGCGCCGCGGCGCTGGTGATGCAGGCGAGACCGTCGGCTCAGGCGGACGACGTGAAGTCCGCCGTGGTAAACACGGCGATGAACATCATCCAGGACGATGTTGGGCTCGCTCGTGTGACCGCCGTGGGGGCGGGGATACTTGACGCGAACGCCGCCGTACGTTCAACGGTTTCGGTGGACCCAGCAACGCTCTCTTTCGGGGTGATCGCGGGATCATTGCCCTCGACCACGCTAAGAATCACAAACACCGGGATGCAGCCGGTGAACCTGACCCTGGCTGTCGAACCGCGTGACACCGACGCCAACGCACGGGTTGTACTGGATCGCAGCAGCCTGCCCCTCGCCGCAGGGGCGACAACTACGGTTGTGGCGCGGCTGGAGGGTACTCAGCCGGGCCCCGGGTCATACGAAGGGGCCGTCACGATCACCGGCGGCAGCGTGGCCTTGCGCGTGCCGTATCTCTATCTCGTGGGCGACGGAATTCCCTACAACATGTTTGTGATGTTCGGTGACGAGTTCGACGGAACCCCCGGGGGAGAGCTCATCGGGCGGTTAATCGGCTTCAAGCTGATCGATAAGTTCGGCGTGCCGGTGGCGAGCGTTCCCGTCGTCTTTCGGTCGACGCTGGGTGGAGGGACGATCAAGAGTGCCGATGCAAATACGGATATCTACGGCATCGCGGCGGCCATTCCAGAGTTAGGACCACAGATCGGTCAGCAGCAGTTCACGGCAACGGCGGGCGGCTTGACAGTCGATTTTAACGGCGAGGCCTTCCCCTCGCCGTCGATCTATACCAACGGAATCGTAAACGCAGCCAGCGGGCGGATCGACCAGGGGCTGGCGCCCGGATCGTATGTTTCGATTTACGGCCAGGCGTTGAGCCCGTCGTTCCTGGCGTTCGACAGCCTCCCCCTCGGCTACCTTCCGCTCTCCCTCACGAACGTGAGCGTCAGCTTCGACGTGCCGGACCGCGGGATCAGCCTTCCCGGCCGTCTGCATTTCGTCAGCGACGGACAGGTGAACGTCCAGGTTCCATGGGAGCTTGAGGGGCTGAACTCGGTCAAGGTGAAAGTCAGCATCGCCGATATCTCGAGCGCCGTTTACGATATGCCGCTGGCCAGGAATTCACCGGGGTTCTTCGAGTACCCGCTGGGCAGCGGGACTGTGGCGGCTCTTGTGTCCCGTAACGGGCAGTACTCGGTGATCACCACGAGCAACCCGGCCAGGCGTGGGGAGACCGTGGAGCTTTACTGCAACGGTCTCGGCCCTGTGAACGACACGCCTCCGACCGGCGAGGTGACTCCGGCCGGCGTACTGCGAAGGACCCGGGACACGGTCTCGGTGACGATCGGCGGCCGGCCGGCGACGCCCGACTTCAGCGGGCTCACCCCGTACAGCGCCGGTCTCTACCAGGTGAACGTGAAGGTGCCGGACGACGCCGGCGTTGGAAACCGGCCGGTAGTGATGTCCGTGAACGGCGTTACCGCCAAGACGGTGAACCTGCCAGTCCAGTAGGGAAGGTCTTCATGCTCTATAATGAGCGTCTGGGAGAAGTCTTCCCTTCATGGAAGAGGTCAAGAAAAAACTGCAAGAGGAGATCGCCGCACTCGAATACGAGTTGCGCAACGAGCTTCCGCGGGAAATTCTGAAGGCGCGCGCACACGGCGACCTGAGCGAGAATGCCGAGTACCACGCCGCCAAGGAGCGGCAGCGCTATGTGAGCGCCCGGCTGAGCCAGCTACAGAAACGGTTGGGCGAGCTTTCCATGGTCGATCTCCGAAATCTCCCTCAAGGGCGGGTAGGCCTTGGTTCCAAGGTGGTTGTTCTTGACTTGCACAAAGACCGGGAAATCGCCTTTAAACTTGTGACTAGCGAAGAGGCGGACGCCTCCAAAGGCTGGATTTCCACCAGTTCGCCAATCGGCAAAGGTCTGCTCGGCAAGGAACTGGGGGATACTGTAAAGGTTCAGATTCCGGGCGGAGTCCGGGAACTGGAGATCGTGAAGCTGACCACCGTCCACGACGCGGATGAGTAGCGGCGGGAGAGAATTGTACCGCCCATGACGTACACACGCGCAATCGGAGTCGCCTGCAACAAGGTCATCAGGCTGATGGTGCGAGGACTCGCGCTCGCGCGCATCCATCCGAACGTTCTGACTTTCATCGGGCTCCTTATCAACGGAGTAGCGGGCGTGCTGCTTGCTTCCGGACGGTTCGTTGCGGCTGGTCTCGTAATCATCATCGCCGGTATCTTCGATATGGTCGACGGGCGGGTGGCCCGGGAGACGAACCAAGTCACTGCGTTCGGGGGGTTCTTCGATTCGGTTCTGGACCGCTATTCCGACCTGGTGCTGCTCATGGGGATGCTGGTGTACTACGCATCGATCGAGCGGTTTTTCTACGTGGTGCTGACGGCGGTCGTGATGACAGGATCGGTGATGGTGAGCTACACACGCGCGCGGGCGGAGAACGCAATCCCGCGGTGCAAGGTCGGGTTCATGGAGCGGCCGGAGCGCATCGTGCTGCTCATCATCGGAGCGCTGTTCAACCGGATGGCGCAGGTACTGTGGGTCATCGCGGTGCTCTCGAACCTGACGGTCATCCACCGGCTTATCTTCACGTGGCAGGAAACGAAGCGGCTGGAGGAAGCGCAACTCCAGCCGACGAAGTCCACTGAGATGGCGGAGCGCAAGGCGTAACTCCTCTACCCGCCTTCCATGATCACAAAGGCTACGGCGACGGCGGCGGTGTGCGTAATTGAAAGCGACACCGATTTCACGCCGAGCCGTTCGGCGAAACGGGCGGCCACGCCGTGGAGCAGAAGGGTCGGCTTGCCCGAGGGTAGGTTGGCGACCTCGAAGTCGCGCCAGCGCACGCCATGCCTCCAGCCGGTACCGATGGCCTTCATTCCGGCTTCCTTGGCGGCGAAACGGGCGGCGTACCGTTCGAATCGGTTGGCTTTCCGCTCGACGTAGGCGATCTCGCCCGGGGTATATATGCGCTCGATGAATCGGCGGCCGAAACGCTCGATCGCGGCCCGGATGCGGTCCACCTCGGCGACGTCGAGACCAGTACCGGCGATCACAGCACGGCTCCCGAGCCGGTGATCGTGAGGCGACCGTGCTTGACGCCCTTGGTGCTGATCAGGCTGTCGGCGATCTTGCGGACCACCGAGGCGTTGCCCTTGACCACCAGGACCTCGAGGCAGTTGTCGTGGTCGAGGTGGACATGCAGGGCGGACAGAATATGGTCAAAGTACTTGTGTTGTAGGTCAGTCAGCTTCTCGTTGAGCAACCTGACGTGGTGATCATAGACGAGAGTGACCGTGCCGATCACCGGACTGTCCGGCGCCTGCCACGCCTTTTCGACAAGTTCGTCGCGGATGAGATCGCGGAACGCCTCCGAGCGGTTGGTATACCCACGGCTGAGAATCAGCGCATCGAATTTTTCGAGGAGATCGGTGTCGATGGCCACGCCAATCCGGCTTAGTTCGCCCATTTGTAGGTCAGGTTACAGCAGGCGGCGTGGGGCGGCAAGAAGGTGGCACGGTTCTTTGGATCGTGCTACCTTGAGAGCGTTCCGATGCACATCCCCGACGGATTTCTCTCCACTTCGGTCTGGGCCACGATGAGCGCCGCCACCGTACCATCGGTCGCGTACATGGTGCGGCGCGCTCAGCGTGAGGTGGAAGAGGCCCGGGTGCCGTTACTCGGGGTGATGGGGGCGTTCGTTTTCGCGGCGCAAATGATCAACTTTCCGGTCGGGATCGGAACGACCGGGCACCTGATCGGCAGCGCGGTATTGGCGTATACGCTCGGACCGGCAGCCGCGAGTGTGGTCATGACGGCGATCCTCGCCATCCAGGCGCTCGTGTTCCAGGACGGCGGTCTGCTGGCGCTCGGCGCCAACGTATTCAATATGGCGGTGGCGGGTGTGCTGGCCGCCTACCTGCCGTATCACTACTGGGGCGCGGGACGGTGGCGGAAGGCGGCCATTTTTTCGGGCGCCGCGCTGTCGGTGCTGACGGGGGCGTTGCTGGCGTTGGCGCAGTTGCGATTCTCCGGCGTGGCGATGCCGGGGGCGGTCGTGTGGGTCTCGCTAGGTCTGTTTACGGTCAACGCTCTGCTGGAAGGCGGAATCACACTGGCGGTCATGCAATCGCTGGAGGCGCTGAATCCGGGCTGGCTGCGAAAGCCGGCGGCGAGCGGGCGAACGGCGATGGGTGTACTGCTGACCGCCGCCGTGTTGCTCGTAGGCGCCGGCGTGTTGTTTGCGGCGAGCGATCCGGACGGTATCGAGAAACTGGCGGAGAACCTCGGCATCGCATCACATGCGCGAACTCTGCTGGAGACACCGCTAGGCGGCTACGAGATACAGTACCTGTCCTCGGGCTGGCTGCGAAAGGCCACCGCCGGGCTGGCGGGCCTGGCGCTGATCTACGGCGCCTGCGTAGTGTTCGGCAAGCTGATCGCACGGCGAAGGAGCGCTTGATTGCACCACGTCGTACTGGACCGCTGGAGCCGGGGCAGGAGTTTCCTTCACCACCGCGACGCTCGCGCGAAGGTCCTCGCACTGCTGGCTTTCCTGATTATTGTGGCGACGACGCCGCCCGGTTCCAACGCGGCGGCAGCCGGGTACGGCGCATTCCTGTTGGCGGCGGCGCTGCTGGCAGGGCTCCCGGCCGGGGGCGTGCTGTGGCGCGGCGCCGTGGTACTGCCTTTCTCCGCGGCGTTCGCCGCAATGAGCCTCTTCGCGGGCGACAACATACGGGCAATAGCGCTTCTTGAGAAGAGCTACCTTTCGGCACTGGCGGTGGTGATCGTCGTGGGGACAACACCGATGCCTGAACTCCTGCGAGGCCTGGAGTCGCTCGGGGTCCCGCGGTTCCTTCTGCTCGTCGTCCAATTCCTATACCGCTACCTGTTTGTGATTTCTGAGCAGGCGCAGCACATGAGAGTCGCCGCTGGAGCACGCGGAACGGCTTCAACCCTTGCGGTTTTCCGCCGGTGGCGGCTCCGGGCAGCGGCAGGAGCGATCAGCGTGCTGTTCGCGCGCTCCTACAGCAGAGCCGAAGGCATCTATCGGGCCATGGCCGCGCGAGGTTTCCGGGGGCACATCTCTTTGCTCGCCGCGAAGCGGTTCCGATGGCAAGACGTGGCGTTCCTGGTGGCGTCGGTTGTGGTTCCGGCCGCCGTGCGAATCGCGCTCGGAGCAGGAGGCGGATGGCCCCGCTGATCGAAGTCAAAGACCTGCGTTTCCGATATCCCGACGGAACGCCCGCACTCAACGGGATCGATTTTAGGTTGTACCTAGGCGAGACGGTGGCGCTACTCGGCGCAAACGGATCCGGAAAGACGACGTTCGTTCTGCACCTCAACGGGATATTGCAGGGCGAGGGCCTGGTGAGCGTTTGCGGCATGCAACTGAGCAAGGAGACGCTGCCGGATATCCGGCGGAAAGTCGGCCTCGTATTTCAGGAAGCCGACGAACAGTTATTCATGCCAACGGTACTCGACGACGTCACGTTCGGGCTGCTGAATCTCGGCATTTCCCCGGAGGAGGCGGCCACGCAAGGGCGAGAGGCACTGGCTCGCGTCGGGATGGAAGGGGCGGGGGGAAAGGCGCCCTATCACTTGAGCGCCGGTGAAAAGCGGCGGGTCGCACTCGCCGGAGTGCTTGTCATGCGGCCAGAGATACTGATCCTCGACGAGCCGACCACCTACCTGGATCCGCCCGGACAGAGGAACCTCTTGGAACTCCTTCGTGAGTTGCCTCAGGCCAAGATCGTCGTGACGCACAGCACGACCTTGGCCTTGGCTGTTTCACAGAGGGCGGTGTTCTTTCAAAAAGGAAAGATCGCCGGTGAAGGAGTGACGGAAGAGATCATCCAGCGGTTTCAGTGGGATGCCAGGCAGCCTTGCCGAGGAATCCACGGAGGTTGAAACCGGAGGACGGTTTCGTTAGGCCGAAGCGGCCTGTGCCTTCCGGTACTCCGCCCAACGCCGCTTCTGTGCCTGGGCAATGCGCTTGCGGGCCGCTGCGCTGAGGCGGCGTTTTCTCGCCGGTTTCTCCGCGGCCGGACCCGAGGGAGAGTTTGACTTTACCCTCCTGGCTCCGAGCAGGGCGCGGACTTGTTGTATCTGTTCCTCGATCCGCTGCTTCTGCAACTCCAGACCTTCCAGGGCCGCTGCGTAGATCGATGTATCTTTGAGTGCTTTTGTGACTCTGGCCATTTTGTCTCCCGTCATCCAAAATAACATATCCGCGACTTAGAAGTGTCAAACCGACTTTTCCGAATCGAGGATGAAAGTTACCGGACCGTCGTTGACCAGATGGACCGCCATTTCTGCCTGGAAAACTCCGGACTGGACCGAGACCCCTCGGGTGCGGACGGAATCGATGAAGTACTCGTAGAGGTTTCGAGCCAGTTCCGGCGCCGCAGCCCGGTCGAAACCCGGCCGGCGGCCCTTCCGCACGTCCCCGTACAGGGTGAATTGAGAAACGACCAGCATACTTCCGCCGATGTCGAGCAAGCTGCGGTTCATTTTGCCCTCTTCATCCGGAAAAATCCGCAGGCAGACAGTCTTGTCGGCAAGGTAGTCGGCGTCGGCCCTGACGTCAGTCCGCGCGATGCCCACAAGTGCGACCAATCCCCGCTCTATGGAACCCGCGACCCGCTCACCGACTTCTACGCGCGCTTCGCTTACGCGCTGAAGGACCACTCGCATATGGTATAAGTATGGCAGAATCCGCTCATGATTGAGACTTATGCATATGCACGCGCCGGCCTGCTCGGCAATCCAAGCGACGGGTATTTCGGCAAGACTATTTCGTTACTCGTCAAGAACTTTCGCGCTCGTGTGTTGCTCTATCCAAGCGCCCGGCTTGAGATAAGACCCTCGAAGGCCGACACGCCGATATTCGAAAATCTGCAGGACCTGTACAGCACCACGCGCTGGCGGGGATATTACGGTGGAATCAGGATCATTCAGGCGCTGGTGGTCCGGTTCATCGATTACTGCCGCGAGGTAAATTTTCCCCTGGAAGACCGTAACTTCACGCTGGAGTACGAATCAAGCATCCCACTCCGGCTGGGGCTTGGCGGATCGAGCGCGATCATTACGGCCGCTCTGCGCGCGTTGTGCCAGTATTTTGGGATCGAGATTCCCAAGCCGGTTCAAGCCAACCTTGTGCTGGAGACGGAAACCAAGGAGCTCGGCGTACCGGCGGGACATCAGGATCGCGTGATCCAGGTCTACGAAGGCCTCGTATACATGGATTTTGCGCGCGAGCTGATGGAAACGAGGGGCTACGGAAACTACGAAAACCTCGATCCCGGGCTGCTGCCGAGCATCTACGTTGCATACCGCACCAGTCTCAGTGAGGGGACCGAAATCTTTCACAGTAGCGTTAGGGAACGGTGGAGAAGGGGAGATCCCGAGGTGGTTGAAGCCATGCGTGCGTGGGCGAGCTACGCGCAAGAGGGGCGTGAGGCGCTGCTGCGCCGCGATGGCGACACGCTGGCGGGGTTGATCGACGCCAATTTTGATCTTCGCGCCCGGCTCTACGACATCAGCGACGGCAACCTGCGGATGATCCGCGTCGCCCGCGAGGTTGGCGCGACTTCGAACTTCGCGGGATCCGGTGGCGCCATCGTCGGCACGTATCGGGACGAGCGCATGTACAAGTCGCTGGTAGGTGCGATGAAAGAGATCGGTGTGGCGGTGATCAAACCGAGAGTGACGTAGGACCCGTGGACCGGTCTTGCTTGAGTGTTTCAGTCGCATCCGACGGTTTATGTTGAAATGAAAGCTCGGTACCGAGCATGGCGGCCAGGAAAATAATCCAGTATAAAGACGTAGGGGTCAACATAGACGAAGCGGATCGCGCCGTCGCGCAGATTCGCGTAATGGCGCGGAAGACGTTCACGAGGGGCGTGCTGACCGACATCGGCAGCTTCGGTGCGGGCTATCGCCTGGCGGGGTGGAAACAGCCGGTACTGATCAGCTCAGCGGATGGCGTGGGGACCAAAGTAAAGCTTGCCTTTCTCACCGGGAGGCACAATACGGTGGGTGAGGACCTGGTGAACCACTGCGTGAACGACGTCGCTGTCCAGGGTGCAACCCCGCTTTTTTTCCTGGACTACTTCGCGGTGGGCCGACTCGATGCCGGCGTCGCGGCGCAAGTGGTGTCGGGGCTGGCGCGCGGCTGCGAGGCAAACGGCTGCGCGCTGATCGGCGGCGAAACGGCTGAGATGCCGGGGCTCTATGCCCCCGGCGAGTACGATCTGGCGGGGTTTATCGTCGGCGCAGTCGAGCGGGTGCGCCTCGTCACGGGAAGAGACATCCGCGCAGGCGACGTGCTCCTCGGACTACACTCCACGGGGCTGCACACGAACGGATACTCGCTCGCGCGAAAGGTGCTGCTGGAGGTCGCGGAGTACCAGCCGCACACGTTCCTTCCCGAACTCGGCCGCACCGTCGGGGACGAATTGCTACAGGTCCACCGGAGCTACTTGCGGCCATTGCAGGCGCTCTTCACGAAGGGCCTCCTCAAGGGCGCGGCGCACATCACCGGTGGGGGAATCACGGAGAACACTCCGCGAATTCTGCCAAAGGGCCTGGCCGCGGAGATCGACACCGCCCGGTGGCGCGTGCCCACGGTGTTCGAGTTGCTCCGGCGCATCGGCAACATTCCCGACGACGATTACCGGCGGACATTCAACCTCGGCATCGGAATGATCCTGGCGGTTTCGACCCGAAAGGCGGCGGAAGCGAAGCGCACGCTGGACCGGCTCGGCGAAGAGCATGTAGAGGTCGGCCGCGTCGTACCGCTGCCGCGCGGGGCAAAAGGCCGGGTTCTTTACATATGAAACGTCTTGGCATCCTCTTGTCGGGGCGAGGCTCGAACTTCGAGGCCATCGCCGACAGCGTAGTCACGGGCCGGATCGACGCGGAGATCGCCGTTGTTCTCTCGAACCGGCCGGAAGCCCGCGGGTTGGAAATCGCCCGGTCGCGGGGGTTGAATGCCAGCTGCATCCCCTCCAAGGGGCTCGACAGGGAAGTCTATGACCGGATGGTGGTCGAGGAGCTGAAGAAGAGCCGGGTGGACCTGGTGTGCCTGGCCGGCTTCATGCGGCTGCTGAGCGCCTACTTCATTCGCGAGTTTCCGCTACGCATCCTGAACATTCACCCCTCGCTGCTGCCGGCGTTCCCAGGGCTCGACGCGCAGCATCAGGCGCTCGAGCACGGCGTCAAGCTGTCCGGCTGCACAGTCCACTTTGTGGACGAGAACCTGGATTCCGGACCGATCCTCATTCAGACCGCGGTCCCGGTTCTCGACGATGACACAGCCGACTCTCTTTCCGCGAGAATCCTCAAGCAAGAACACCGGATTTACACCGAAGCGATCCGCCTCGTGCTCTCCGGAAAGTTCCGCATCGAAGGGCGTCGTGTAATTGCCGGATAGCTCCACGCGCGGCTCCACGTTTTACCGTTAGGCGAATCCACCGCCGCCGGCCGCCATACTCAAGACAGCACACGCTTTCCTTGCGCACCGGGTAAGAACGATACCTCGGCCTTACTCCTTCGTACTTCCGTACTCGCTATAAGAAGCCCATTCTGGGTTCAACCGGGCGGCGAGCCAGCGCCGGTAACACTGTTTTCCATCGAAGGTCGTGAGCGCCGGAGCCGCCCGAAGGAAGGGGGTCAAATGCGTTCAATGACGACGGGGATTCTGGCCGCGGCGCTGCTGCTTGCGGCAAACGCGACAAGCGGAACCGGCGACGACAGGCCCGCCGCGGGACAATCGGTTAAACCAGAAAATCTGCACGGGATTTCGGCGAGTTCGGCCGCGGCCAAGTCTCTGAACGACCTGGGAGCTCTCCATTATCGGCAGGGCCGATACGAACAGGCGGAAGAGGCTTACAAGAAGGCGATCACGATCTGGGAGCAGGGGCCAGAGAGGGAAAGCCCGGAGGCGGCGTCGACGATCGACAATCTGGGGGTGCTGTACCGTGCACAAGCGCGTCTTGGAGAAGCAGCGGAGCTGCACCGCCGGTCGCTGGCTATGCGAGAGCGTCTGCTCGGACCGGAGCACGGCGACGTCGCCGTGAGCCTCGCCAACCTCGCCGAGGTCGTGCGCATGCAGGGCCACGCCGGCGACGCCGAGCCGTTGGCACGCCGGGCGCTGGCGATCGCGGAACGGGCGTTCGGTCCAGAGCACGCGAAGACCGGCTTCGCGCTCGCCGTTCTTGGGGCGATCTATCGGGAGCAGCAGCGTTGGCCGGAAGCAGAAACAGTATACGAGCGGGCCGCCGCCGTCTCCGCGGCCAGTCTCGGCGAAAACAGCGCCGCGGTGGCCGAGAATCTGAACAACCTTGCGACGGTGTATATCGCGCAGCGCAGGTTCACCGAAGCCGAGGCCCAGTTGCGGTGGTCACTGGAGGTCTGGGAAAGATCGCTCGGCCCCGCTCATCCGAGCGTGGCGGTCGCGCTGAACAACCTGGCGCAGGTGGAGCGGCTCCAGGGCCGCTACGGCGAGGCGGAGCCACTCTACCGCCGGGCGCTGGAGATTCTGCAACGGACGAACGGCCGCAGCCACCCGAGCGTCGCCAAAGGCCTTCGAAATCTCGGGGCTCTGTTCTTCGAGCAGGGAAAACTCGCGGGGGCGGCGGAGCTTTACCGGCAGTCGCTGGAAATCTCCGAAGGCCTTGAGGGGCCCGAGCAGCCCGAGGTCGAAGCCTGCCGGGAAGACCTCGCGAGGGTGTATCGGGCACAGGGCCGGATGAGCGAGGCCAAAGCGCTATGGCGCGGTTCACTGGGGGCCCCGAACTCGCTTCGGGAGGCCGATTCGGGCGAGCAGCGCTTGAAAGCGGGGCGCTGAACGCAGCTCGTCGTAGATGGGATGGACACCGATGTTAGCCAGGGGGAGCTCGCGGCGCTCGCATCCAAGCTCCAGCCAGTCGAGCGCCCGCTCCTTCTCGCCGAGACCCACATGGATGAGAGCAAAGCACGTGGTAGGCGCGTACCTCTGTCCGGACATGGCACGCAGTTCTTCGAGTAGAGCTACGGCACCGGCGCGATCGCCCGCCAAAGAGCGATTGTGTCCGAGGGCTGCCAGGATACTCGGCACGTCACCTCCGAGCGAACGCCCTTTTTCGAACATCTCGGCGGCCTCGCGATACTTGCCCTGGAGGCTGAGCGCCCGGCCGATGGCAGTGTAAGCCTTGTAGAAATTCCGGTCCAGTTCCAACGCCTTCTCGTAACATTCGATCGCCTCGTCGTAGCGGCGGCCAAGCAGCGCAAGGTATCCAACCCCTTCGTTGATGATCAGCGAGAGAGGATCGAGGCGCAGAGCGATGTCCATCTCCCGGCGGGCTTCCTCGAAGCGGGCCTGCATGGCGAGGAAGTCGATGGCATACCAGTGGTGCGCGGTCGCGTAACCCGGGTTGAGCGCGATCGCCTTCCGGTAATGCTTTTCGGCCGCGTCCCAGCGCCAGTCATGGAGAGAACGGATGAAGCCCAGCGACGTATGGGCTTCGGCGAGCGTGGGATCGATGGCAAGCGCCCTCCGGGCGGCGCGCCTCGCCTTTTTCATAATTTCGGACGGCTGGGCCAGGCCGTAGTCGGCCAGAAGGCTATAAGCGTCCGCCAAACCTGCATAGCCGAGGGCGAGTGCGGGGTCCGCGGAGATGGCTTGCTCGAAGAGCCGGATACTCTGCCGCAGACCATCGGGTGTGCGCTTGTGCCAGTGAAACCTTCCCAGAAGGTACAGGTTGTAGGCGGCCACGTCGGCGGAGGCGCGGCGTTCGGATACGGAGGCAGGCTGCTCCACAAGCTTCAATCGCAGTGTGTCGGCGATCGACCGGGAGATTTCGTCCTGTATCGCGAACACATCCTGAAGTTTTCGTTCCCACGCTTCCGACCAGAGATACCGGCCGTCCGATGTGCTCACCAGATGCGCTGCGACGCGCAGCCTGTCGCCGGACCGGCGCACACTTCCCCCAACGGCGGCGTCGACCTTCAATTGTTCACCGAGTTGCTTCAGGTCGTACGACTTCCCCTTGAATTGCGATGCGGACTGCCAGGCCACAACGCGAAGGCCCGCGATCCGGGTAAACCGGTGAATCAGCTCTTCGGTGAGGCCATCGCTGAAGTACTCGTTCTCCTGGTCCGGTGTCAGGTTGGTGAACGGCAGCACGACGATGGCTTGCGGGACGTCACCCGCGGGAGATTCGGGGGGTGACCGGTCAGGATCCAGTGTGGAGCCCGCCCGGCGGGCGAAGCGCGGCACATAGCCACCGGGCTGGATCTCGATCACAATGTCGTCGTGGCGGCCTTCACGTTCGTAGTACGCGGTAAGTTTCGAACGAAGCCGGCGAGCCTCGACGCGAACGATCGGGTCAGTGCGCGGATCGTACGAGGGCTCGCGGTCGAACACTTCGACGCCGAGCAAAGACTCCTTCAATTCGTCGGATCGGCCGTCGAGCGCCTGGTCGACGGCGAAGCGCAGGAAACGACTGATGCGCCCGGAGCGGACAAAAGCGGCGCTGTGGAGTATCCGCTCCAGTTGAGCGCGGACGGCTTTCGGCGATACTCCCGCAGCGGGCCGCCGCGCGGCGGCCGCTCCCACGGATGGCTCGTCCATTGCAGATCCCTGCCAGGCAAGAGTGCCGCGTCCGAGGCCCACCTACCAACGCGGCCTTTTGCGTTCTACGATCTTATTATGCAACGAAGGACCTTTCTCGCCGCTACCGCGGCATCCTACGCGCAGATTCTCGGCGCCAACGACAACATCCGGATCGGGGTGATCGGCAGCGGAGGCCGCGGTCGCCTGCTGACGTCAGAATTCAAAGAAGTCGGGGCGGAGATGGCCGCAGTCTGCGACGTCTACGAACCGCATCTGCAGGCCGGAGTGAAGGCGGCCTCCACCGGCGCGACGGCATACACCGACTACCGGCGCCTGCTCGATGACAAGTCGATTCACGGCGTCATCGTCGCTACTCCGGACCACTGGCATGCCCAGATGGCGATCGACGCCGTCAACGCCGGAAAGGATGTGTACCTCGAAAAGCCGATGGCGCACACCATCGACGAGGGGTTTCGGATCGTGGAGGCCGTCCGGAAGACCAAGCGGGTCGTCCAGGTCGGCATGCAACGTCGTAGCTATGACGTGTTCCACAACGCGCATAGCATCATGAAGTCCGGGCAGGTTGGCGAAGTGCGACTGGTCAATTCGTGGTGGATGAACTATACTCCCTCGCTGCGCGGCGCAAACCTTGACGGCAAGCTCGACTGGAACCAGTGGCTCGGTTCGGCGCCCAAGCGCCCGCTGGACCCAATGCGGTTCCGAAACTGGTACTGGTTCTGGGATTATTCGGGCGGAATGCTCATCGGCCAGGCGGCGCATGTAATCGACGCCATCCACATGCTGATGGACTCAACGTTCCCCGCGGCGGTGACGTGCGCGGCCGGCAAGGTAGACGTGGACGGGGCCGAGGTTCCGGAGACTGCCACAATGGCGGTCGAGTACCCGGAGAATTACCTAGCGGTATTCACCATTGGCTACAAGGCGATGCGGTACCACACGTTCAACGACCAGATGAAGAACTTCCACGGATCCAAAGCCCGGTTCGACGTGTGGCGGGAAGGGTACGCGCTGTATCCGCAAAGTAGTGCAATCGAGATGCGGCCGACCCTCGAATTACGGAAACCAGGGAGCTTTGTGCCGGCGACGCGCTCACACATCCGAAATTTCCTGGACTGTATCCGTTCCCGCAAAGACCCGAACGCGACCGTCGAAATGGGAAACTACACAAACGTGGCGTTGTGCATGGCCATGCAGTCACAACGCGAGGGCCGGCGGCTGCGCTGGAACGCTGCGTCGCGCCGAGTGGAGAGCTGAGGTGCGCTATTTCCGTAACAGGAAGTTGCCGACGAACATTGCGTCGATTCCCGACGAGTAGAAACTGCGCACGGCGTCCCGCGGCGTACAGACGAGCGGGTCTCCGAACAGGTTGAAGGACGTGTTGTAGAGCACGGGCAGGCCGGTGGCCTTGCCGGTCGCGTGCAGCAGTTGCCAGTAGAGCGGGTTATCCTCGCGGGACACCGTATGGACGCGCACCAGGTCCGCGCCGAGGATGGCGCCGTCGAAGAGCTTTTTGTGCTCCGGCTTGACCCGGGCCACAGTGGCCAGGAATCGCGCGTTCGGGCCGACCTCGAAGTACCGATCCGCCAGTTCGGCGGGCACCGAGGCGGCGAATTTCCGGAACGGCTCCCGGTGCTTGATGTAGGTGTTCAGGTTCTCGGTCGAGTAGGCGTCAAGCGGCGAGGCAAGAATGCTGCGGTTGCCCAGTGCGCGCGGGCCGAATTCCATGCGGCCATGCATCCAGGCGACGATCCGGTTGTCCTGGATCTCGCGGACAGCGGTCTCCAGCAACTCCTCGGTCGTCAGCAGGTAACGGAAACGGAGCTTGCAGTTCTCCAACACCCGCTTGATCTCCTCAGCGCCATAGCTGGGACCTAAGCAGAAATCGCCTAGGCCGATCCGGGAGGTCTGGCCATAGACATGGTGCCAGGCATGGTACACCGCGCCGAGCGCAGTGCCGGCGTTGCCTGCCGCAGGTTGCACAAAAACGTTGCTCCAGCGCCCGCTGCGTTCGAGCGCGGCTACCAGCAGCACGTTGAGAGCGAGGCCACCGGCGAAGCAGAGATTCTCTCCTTCGCCGGCCATTTCGCCTACTGTCTCCTCGATCGCCTGCTGCAGACCAGCCGCCAGCGAGGGCTTCATCGATGGCGGGATCTCGGCGCCGTCGTCGAGGTCTAAACGTTGGTAGAAGCGGGCGCTGAAACCGCCATGTCCCTGGCGTTCCCCGTGGAAGAAAGAACGGTCGATGCGGGGCCAGTTTCCGTTGCGGAGGGCCAAGATCTCCAGAAAGAGTTCGTGGTAGCGGTCATCCGGGCACGTGGCCGAAAGCCACTGGACCTTATGCTCATCAGCATTGGCCTCGAAGCCGAGCAGCGCGGTAACACGGCCGTAGAGGTCCCCGAGCGAGTCCGGATAGTAGAGTTCACGCTCGAGGGTGAGCTGGTTTCCGGAAGCACGCCAGCGGGCGCCACACCGGAAGTCGCCGCCCCGGTCGAGGGTGAGTACCGTCGCCTGATCGAAGGGCGAGGCGTAGTAAGCCGAAGCGGCGTGAGCGACGTGGTGTTCTACGAGAACAATCTGCGCGTTGGGGAAGGCCCCTCGCAGTTCGAGATGGATGGCGGTTTCGACGCCTGACGAGAAGGGCCGAACAAGGGCGACGCAGTCGACCGCGGCTGTCGGCACGCCGGCCATTTCGAGACAAATCGCGATGGCTTCGTCCGGGAGCTCACCGGGGTGGAACCGCCGGGCAAGTTTCTTCTGTTCGACGGCGGCGACCAGCCGGCCGTCTTTCACGATGGCGCAGGCGGCGTCATTGAGCAAGCCGCCGATTCCGAGGATGACCATTCTTAAACTCCCATGGCCTTTCAGGTGTGACCGTCTTACCGCTTCTTCTCCTCCAACGCTTTCTCGATCTTGGCCCAGGTATCGCGAAGTGTCATCGTCCGGTCAAACACCAGGTGGTCCGGGGCTGAGTCCGAATCGACGCAGAAGTAGCCCAGACGCTCAAACTGGTACCGGCTGCCGTGCCCGGCGCCGGCCAGGCTCGGTTCCAGCTTGCAGCCGGTCAAGACTTCCAGAGATTTCGGGTTGAGGTAGGAGGTGAAATCCAGGCCTTCACTGTCGTCACCCGGGTTCTCGCGGCTAAAGAGGTGGTCGTACAGCCGCACCTCCGCCTCGACGGCATGAGCGGCAGACACCCAATGAATGGTCGCCTTCACCTTTCGCCCATCCGGAGCGTTGCCTCCCCGTGTCGCGGGGTCGTACGTGCAATGGATTTCGGTCACCTCGCCGGTGGTCTCATCTTTGACGGCGCCGGTGCACTTGACGAAGTACCCGTAGCGAAGGCGGACTTCGCGGCCGGGCGCCAGCCGGAAGTACTGTTTCGGCGGATCTTCGCGAAAATCGTCCCGTTCAATGTGGAGCACGCGGGAAAAAGGGACCCTGCGAGTGCCCATGCCTGGATCCTCCGGGTTGTTGACCGCCTCGAGTTCCTCGACCCGGTCCTCGGGGTAGTTGTCGATCACGACCCGCAAGGGGCGCAACACGGCCATGACGCGCGGGGAACGACGGTTAAGGTTCTCTCGGACAAAATGCTCCAGAAGAGAGATCTCGATCACGCCGTCCGTCCGGGCCACGCCGATACGCTCACAGAAAGCGCGGATCGCTTCCGGAGTGTAGCCGCGGCGCCGGATGCCGCAGATGGTCGGCATGCGCGGATCGTCCCAGCCGCTCACGTGCCCCTGTTGGACCAACATCAGCAGCTTGCGCTTGCTCAACAGGGTGTGGGTCAGGTTGAGCCGGGCAAACTCATACTGTCTGGACGGGAAGATGCCCAACTGCTCGATGAACCAGTCGTACAGCGGCCGGTGATCCGCGAACTCGAGCGTGCATATGGAGTGCGTGATTCCCTCGATCGAATCGCACTGGCCGTGGGCGTAGTCGTACATCGGATAGATGCACCACTTGCCGCCTGTCCGGTGATGTTCGGCGTGAAGGATCCGGTACATCACGGGATCCCGCATGTTCAAGTTGGGCGAAGCCATATCGATCTTTGCCCGTAAGGTGCGCGAGCCGTCCGGAAACTCTCCTGCCCGCATGCGCTCAAACAGGTTGAGGTTCTCCTCGACCGAGCGGCCGCGATAGGGGCTTTCCCGTCCGGGTTCGGTCAACGTGCCGCGGTACTCGCGAATCTCTTCCGCGGTCAGATCACAGACATACGCCTTACCGGCGTTGATCAGTTGTACGGCCCACTGGTAGAGCTGGTCAAAGTAGTCAGAGGCATAGAAGAGCCGGTCTTCCCAGTCGAAACCGAGCCAGTGGACGTCTTCAATGATCGAGTTGACGTACTCGGTTTCCTCCTTGCTGGGGTTGGTGTCGTCGAACCTCAGGTTGCATTTGCCGCCGAACTCCGCGGCCAGCCCGAAGTTCAGGCAGATCGATTTGGCATGGCCGATATGCAGGTAGCCGTTGGGCTCCGGAGGAAAACGCGTATGCACCCGGCCCTCATTCTTGTTGGCGGCGACGTCTTGACGGACGATCTCCTTGATGAAATGGGAAGGAGAAGTCGCGGCCCCTGATTCTTTCCTGGCATCCTCACCAATCGTGTCGGGATTTGGCATACTCATCGCATTTCCACTCCGATTCAGACAGCATGCTCCGCCAGCTTATGTATCGCCTGGCCGATCCGCTTGAGGCAGGTTGCCCTCCCCAGCACTTCCATGGTTTCAAATAGCGGTGGCGCCGCTTTGCGGCCGCACACCGCCACGCGGATGGGTTGAAACATCTGCCCCGCCTTGACTCCCATCGCGTTCGCTTCGTCACGCAGCCTCACTTCGAGCGCCTCGCGTGTGAAAGCGGCCGCGTCGAGGGCTTTGCCGGCACGCTGCAACGCGGCCAGGGCCATTGCCGCATTCCCCTTCTGTGGAATCAACTCAGAGGCGTCGTAGGGCGGTAGTTCGTCCATGAAAAGGAAGTTCGCCACGGTTGCCACATCGCCGAGCGTGGTGATGCGTTCCCGGATGAGCGGAGTCACCTGAAGCATCTTTTCCCGTTCGACCTGAAAGCCGGCGGCGCGGGCGAAGGGGAGCAACCGTTCAGCGAGTTCCTCCACCGGCAGCTGACGGATGTAATGGCCGTTGAGATGATCCAGTTTGTCGTAGTTCCAGACAGCCGGCGATGCGTTCACACGGTCGAGACTGAAGCGCTCGATCAGCTCGTCGTGGCCCATGATTTCGGTCTTGTCGTCGTAACTCCACCCAAGCAGGGCGAGGTAATTGATCATCGCCTCGGGCAGGTAACCCATCTCCTCGAAGGTGCGCACGAACACGGGCAGCTTGCGCCCGTCAGGCGCTCGATCCTCGCGCTTGCTCATCTTCCCCTTTCCCGTTGGGTTCAGGATAAGCGGCAGGTGAGCCATCACCGGCGGCTCCCAACCGAAGGCGGTGTAGAGATGGATGTGAAGGGGCAGACTGTTGACCCATTCATCGCCTCGGAGGATGTGGCTGATCTCCATCAGGTGGTCATCAATGACGTTTGCCATGTGGTACGTCGGGATGCCATCGGACTTCATCAGTACCGCATCCTGCAAATTGGCGTTCTGGAACGTGATGTCGCCGCGGATGACGTCGTGAACTGCGATCTCCCCGTCCAGCGGCAGCTTGAATCGCACCGTGTGAGGTTCACCGGCTGCGGCTCGCCGGGCTGCTTCCTCGGGATCCAGGTTTCGGCAGAGGCGGTCATAGCCGGGGTTTAACCCCTTCCTCTGCAACTCCTTTGACACGGCTTCGAGCCGCTCCGGAGTGCAGAAACACCGGTAGGCGGCCCCGGCATCCAGCAACCGGCCGCAATGGCGCCGATAGACCTCGATGCGCTGGGTCTGAACGTAGGGACCGTAGTCGCCGCCAGCCTCCGGACCCTCGTCCCAATCGAGTCCGAGGTAGCGTAGCCCATTTAAGAGCCATGCGAGAGCCTGCGGATTGTATCTCTTCTGGTCGGTGTCCTCGATGCGAAGAATGAAACTGCCGCGGTGATGGCGGGCGAACAGGTAGTTGAACAGCGCCGTTCGAGCGCCGCCGACATGGAAATCTCCGGTTGGGCTGGGCGCGTAACGCACCCGTACAGGCTTCAACGGTGTCGTCATTATGACTTACGGCCTCGGCAAGAGGGCTGTTCACAAACAGGAAAGACAGCGAGGCGTCAAATTTCAAGTATAGGGTATCGGCAATCAACCTTGAGCGCGCAAGCGGCGGTAGAGAGCGGCGAGTTCGCCGACGGACAACTGTTCGGCCCGTTGCGAGGCTTCGGGTGTTCCGTCGAGTAAGGTCTTACCGAAGAGGCCGGCAAGGTTGTTTCGGATTGTCTTCCGTTTCTGGCGGAAACATTGGCCGGCAAACTCGAGGAAAGAGGACGGATCGTCTATACCCCACTGCTCGGCGACAGCGAGCGGACCAAATCGGACTACCGCCGAATCGATCTTGGGCGGCGGACGAAAGGCAGCGGCCGGAACGGTGAACAGATACTCGGGTTCCGAGGACAGGCGGGCAAGCACGGTCAGGAAACCGTAGTCGCGGGTACCGGGAATGGCGACGAGCCGAAGGGCGACCTCGCGCTGGACCAGAAATACAGCGCGCCGAAGCAACGGTCCAAGATCCAGCACCTTCCGCAGGATCGGCGAGGTAATGTAGTACGGCAGATTGCCTGCGAACACGGCCGGGCCCCACTGGGAGAGATCAGTTTCCAGGACGTCGCCGTGAACGCGTTCGAGGTTGGCGGTTCGAGCAAACTTCTCGGAGAGACGTCCAATCAGGATTGGGTCGGCTTCGATCGCCACTACCCGCGCGGCGCGCGCGAGGAGGTGCCGGGTGAGTGCACCGGTTCCCGCGCCGATCTCGATTACCAAGGGCTCCGGGTCGGGACACGCCACCTCCGCAATCCGATGCAGGACGGAATCCTTGTGAAGAAAATGCTGGCCGAGTCTTCGCCCCAACGCGCCGCCGTCAGCCCCGCACGTCGATCTGGGTGCGTCGGAACGTCAGGCGGAGCTTACCGGACAAAGGCTGTCCGAAGTTCGTGGCGGGCGAAAAGAGGGTGAAAAACAGGGCGTTCTCGACGATCTTGCGGCTCTCCGGATCCTTGACCCACCGCTGCCCTTTGGGGGTGGAATAGTCGACCATGCGGCCTTGCTCGTTCACAGTCAGGTCCACTACGATGTCCTCGTCGCTCAGGGTGAACGGCCCCATGCTGATAAATGCGGCCTCGGTGGAGAGGATGGTCGGCACGTCGTCCACTCTCATATTCTCCGGAGGCGCGAACACAGGCGTCATAACGGCGAACAGGACCACAGCGGATACCAGACCGCCGGCGAACGGGAGGGCAAGCGGCCGCATGATGTTTTCGAGCCAGAGCCTGGCCGTCCCGACCAACTCACCGACGAGGCCGGCGAAGGTGCCACGACGGAGACGGCGGATCCGCTCCCGTGACGCCAGCACGGTCAGCCTGGTAGTCAAGTGATTCGGGGGAGTCCGTACCGGCAAGGCCCGCAAAGCCGATCGCATCAATTGCAGCCTTTGTGCGAGTGCGGCACAGTCCCTGCAACCGGCCAGATGCCCGGAGATGTCCACCCTTTCCCGCGCCGATACGACGTCGTCGGCGTAGGCCGAAAGGGAACGCTGAACCCTGTGGCAATTCATACCATCACTCCACAGTCTGCGGCATCAACCGGAAGGCCGGCTCAGATTCCAGCCGCGTTTCGAGTTCCCGGCGCAGCGCGTCACGACCACGCAGGATCCGTGACTTCACCGTACCGAGAGGCACCTGGAGGATCGCTGCAATTTCCTCGTAACTTAGCTCCTCCACATCACGAAGAACGACAACTGAGCGAAAGGTCGGGTTGAGGTCGGCGAGTGCCGCCTCGATCAACCCCTGCCGCTCACGATCGAGTACGTAATCGAACGGCGAGCGGCCCGAGGCCGGCAGGGTGTCACGGTAGCTGCGGCCGTGTTCGGGACAGCTTTCGAGGTCGACCTCCTGGTGACGGTGGCGGCCATTCCAGCGACAGTGGTTGTTGGTTTCGTTGACAGCAATCCGGTAGATCCACGTCTTCAAGCTGCTGTCTCCCCGGAACAAACCGATTTTTCGGAAAACCTTGAGAAACACCTCTTGCACCACGTCGCAGGCTTCGTCGGGATCCCGGAGCAGACGGCTCACCAGGTTGAAGACCGGCTGTTGAAAGCGCTGGATCAGGGTCTCATAGGCGGCCTCCGCTCCCAGCCGCAGTCCTTCAACAAGACGTTCGTCCTCCACTGCCACGGCTGCCTCGCGTGGGGCGGCGATCTCCTCCAGGAGATCGGGAGTTTCGACACTCGCAAGCGATTCGGTCACGGTAGCGCCTCAACCGGCAATTTCACTTTCAAACTACCACGATCCACTACGCCCTGCAAAAGATTTGACGTCAAATGGCGGCAAAAGTTCCCGTAGCACACGACGGTGCCGAAAACGGCTTGATGCCGCCCAATAGCCACTGTCGCCTGACACAGGCGCAGGCCGCCCTTCCAGTCGCGCGAACACATGGAACTAGTTTTGTTTTCAACCGATTATCAGGATGCAACCCATCGGGAGCAGACCGCTTCGTAGTACTGTTCGTACATCGGAATCACCTGCGAACTGGCGAATTCGTTCAAAGCGGTCTCCCGCGCGGCTTGGGACATCCGCTGATGGAGTGCGCCATCGGTGAGCAGCGCCACGACGCGGGCCGCTTGTGAGGCCACGTCGCCGACCGGTTCGAGGAAGCCGTTCACGCCGTCGGTTACGAGTTCCGGCACGCCGCCCACACGGGTGGCCACCGGCGGCACTCCGCAGGCCATCGCTTCGAGGGCCGCCAGCCCGAAAGCCTCTAGTTCGCTCGGGAGGAGCAGCACATGGGCCTGTGGGATGACACGCTCTACATGGCTCTGTTTTCCCAGAAACGTCACGTGTTTCTCTATCGCCAATTCTCGTGCTAGAGCCTCGGCCGGACCCCGCTCCGGACCGTCCCCCACCATCAGAAGGTGCGCGGGCGTCTCCTTGCGCACTTCGTAAAGAATGCGGACACAGTCGAGCACCCGCTTCACCGGCCGGAAGTTGGAGATGTGAATCAACAGCTTGTCCCCGAGCGGAGAGTAATACCGGGCTTCGTGCCGCTCCGGCTCCGGCTGGTACATCTCGCAATTGACGAAGTTCCTGATGACCCGGATCTCATTTGTGACGCCGAATACCTCCACCGTCTGGCTGCGGAGATACTCGCTGACTGTGGTGACTCCGTCAGAACGCTCGATGGAGAACCGCGTGATAGGGAAGTACGATCGGTCTGCACCAACCAGCGTAATGTCCGTTCCGTGAAGAGTCGTGACGAACGGAAGCCGGCGCTTCGCGGCCAACATATCGCGGGCTAGCATGGCTGAGATCGAGTGAGGGATCGCGTAGTGTACGTGCAGGAGATCCAGATTGTAGCCCTCGGCCACCTCCGCCATGCGCGAAGCAAGAGCGAGGCAGTAGGGAGGGAACTGAAAAAGTGGGTAAGTGCTGACCTCAACCTCGTGGTAGTGGATACGCGGGATGCCTGGATCAAGCCGGATTGGATTCGCGTAGCTGATGAAGTGGACGTTGTGGCCGCGATTGGCAAGTTCTAAACCAAGCTCGGTCGCGACTATGCCGCTGCCGCCGTACGTCGGATAACAGGTGATGCCGACATTCACTTCGTCAGGTTAGCATTAACCGGACGGAGAACCGCCAAGCCGATCTGTCCGTTCAGGTTTTCGTCGGGCGAAGCGACGTTGCCGCCTCCAAACCAGACGCGGATCAGACCGTCGTCCACCTCGACTGAGGGATCGCAGACGACTTTGGAGTTCCAGGATTGTCCGCCGGCAACTACGGGAAAGTCGTCCGCGCGCACCCATCGGACGCCATCGGGGGATCGGGCCAGACCCAAACGGCGCTGCTCATGCCGGTCACGCCCTGTATAGAGCATCCAGTAACTGCCGTGGGATGCCCAGACGGCAGGTTCTCCGAGTCCATTCTCATCGAAAGTTCCCGGAGGGCCCGGTTCGAGGATCGGGTTCGCTCGGAGTTTCTGCCATTCGACCCCGTCGAAGGAGCGGGCGATGCCAAGCCGCTGGCGGCGCGCGCGATCCTGGCCGAGATAGTACATGTAGAATGCGCCGGCAGACTGAACGACGTACGGGTCGGCCACGCCGCGTTCGTCCCAACTGCCTCGCGGGCCCGGTCGAAGGACGGGAGCGCCTGTTTTCACCCAATGCCGCGCGTCAGTGGAACGGGCGAGTCCAATCGCCGGCCGTCGGCCCCCTTGATACCAGTAAAGGAATTGGGAACCGGAACGGGACAAAGAACCGTTGGCTGCAATGTAATCCCCCTCCCAGGAGGCGGGATCGGGGGAGAGGACCTGGCCCAGGCGGGTCCAAACCACGCCGTCGTCCGATAGGGCCAGGCCGGTACGCCACGAACGCCCGTCGAAACCCGAGTAGAGATTCAGGTAACGATGGCCTTCCTTCACAACCGAGGGATTGAGGGCGTCAACTGCATCCCAAGCTCCGTCCGGTCCCCGTGTCAGCACGGGTTCCCTCATCGCTTCCCACCGAAATGAGGCGGAGGTACCCGGCTGGCCAAGCGTCGGCAAGGCGAAGTCGGCATAACGGCCGCAGCTGAAGGCAAACAAAGTGAGCCCAGCGGCCCCCGATGCGGCCGCTATCCGCGTGAGACTCATACAGAGACTCGGATTTTGAGACGAGAACCTCGACCCGGCTTGGAGTCCAGCACAAGTTCGCCTCCGAGCCCCCGGACGCGGCGCCGGATACTGCTCGGACCGAGTCGCAACTGATCGAGTTCGTCGAGAGTGTAGCATCCGGCAAACGTGAAACCCGCCCCGTTGTCTTCGACGGCGATTTCCAGTCGGGTGGGGTCGTGGGTCACGGCGACCGCCGCCCGGGAGGCGCCGGCGTGTTTCCGCACATTGTGCAACGCCTCACGGACGATTTGAAGGACCTCCATGGCGGTTGCTGGAGCGATGCTGTCAGTTCGGTCGTTACCCTCAAAAGTGACGTCTATTCCGCTGTCCTTCTGAAATTCAGCCACAATGCGCCGGATCGATACGGACAGTCCGCGCTCCTCGATCGGTACCGGCCTCATGCCGCGGAGGAACGCCCGCATTTCCTGGACCTGGGCCTTAATGAATTCCTGGATGTCCTGAAGTTCGCTCATGCCGCCGTGAAAGTCCCGTTCGATGAGCCGGCGCAACACCTCGAGGCGCATCTGCAAGCTGACAAAGCTCTGGAGCGGGCCGTCGTGAAAATCACCGGCGATCCGCTGCCGTTCATCCTCACGGGCGGTCGCGAGACTCGATCGCAGCATGTCAGCCTCGGCGGTCCGGGCCGATAGACTCTGCCAAAGGCGCCGTTTCCGAAGCGCCAGCAGGCACGCCAGCATGCCCCCAGGCAGAATAATCCGCCAGAGGTCTCCTCCGTATGGCGGACGTGCGATCGCAAAGAACCCCGCAGAGGCCCCAACGACAATGAAAGGGTCCCACCATTCGTGCGTCACTACCGCCGACAGCAGGAGATAGACGAAGAACCCGGAAACAAGCCAGAGGGAGTGGTCTGATCCGAAACCGGCGAATACGAGGAAGAAGATCGTGTCGGAGACGAGGCTGAGGAGGTCGCCGCCGGCCTTTCCGGCGGAGCGCCGGCTCAGCCCGGCAAGGCTGTACAGCGTAAACGCGGCGGCCAGCACGGTCACGCCAGAACGGGCAGAGGCGGCGGAATGGAACTGTACGCCGACACTGCAGACCGCCAGCGCGAGGCGTGTCCACGCCAGAACCCACCGCCAAGCGTCTACGTCTGCATTGTCGTTGCCAGCCAAGTTGCGAACCATACACGGGCCCGCTCGGGTGCGACCGCCCGCGCCCTACGTCAAACCGAGAGCCCTACGCCACGGGCCCGGCCTATCGCCGGTAAAGGTAAAGGGTGTGACTACGACCCTCCCCGTCGTCTTCGATCTGCTCCACTTTCTCCGGAGTCCAACCGGAGAACTCAAAATCGTGTGCCACGATGCGAGTCCCCTTCTTGAGTTGTTTCTCGAGCAAGGGACGGACCTTGTCGTTGGAGGACGGCAGCAGATACACGGTGATTAGGTCAGCCGAACTGTAGTCCTGAAGCATGATGTCGCCGTGGATGATGCGGGCAGTCTTCTGCAGGTTCAGGCTCTTGATCTTGTCGGTGCTTTGTCTCCAAAGGTCCTTGTCGAACTCGATGCCGGTGGCGTCGGCATGGAATTTCTGAGCCGCCATGATGACGATGCGGCCATCGCCACTGCCAAGGTCGAACATCTTCTCGCCTGCCTTCAGGCCGCCCAACTGTAGCATCTTGTCGACAATGGTCTCGGGCGTCGGATAGTACGGAGCCAGCGGATCGGTCTGTTCGTTCTCCTTTACCGCTTGGCCGAACAGGCCGACACAAACAATCGCGGGAAGCAGATATTTCATCGCTCTGATCATTAGCTACCCTCGGAACCTATGCAGTGTAACCCAAAAGACGTCTGCCGGCGAAGATCCACCGCGGCAAGGAATCAGGGTTCCAGATAAATCCTTACCCGGTTGCTTTCCTCGCCTCCCGCCTCGACGTACAATTCGGCGGGCCCGAAGTTGACGATGGCGGGCAGGCGGATTTCAACCAGGTAGAAGCCGACATAGCCGGGAGCGAGGGAGGCGCGGGTCACCTCCACCGGCGAACGGTCGATGTAGACGCGAACGGGAGCGACGACCCTTGGGACATCTTCGAGCGGAGCAGCCATCCCGGTCGGCCAGGATGGGCGGACTCGCCCAAGACCTGTCGCCAGGATCTGCACGCGGCTATTCGACCGCGCAGGATTCATCGCGTCCAGCAACGTACCGCCGTCACCGTCGATCAGCATTGGCGTACCGTCCCGATCTACGAAGATTGCCGGCGCGACTTTCCGGAGCGGAAAATTCAGCGAATACCGGCCTCCGGACCCTTCCAGTGAAAGCTGAGCAGACTGCCCATCCAACTCGAAAGGGATCTGGATCTGGGATTCGAGGGCGGAAGCGTGCAACACGGGTGCATCGACGTATCCGGCCTGCGCACGCAAGAGCCTGGCCCCGAGCACGCTGAGAAGCGTACCCGGCGCGGCTGGCCGGCTGCTGTAATCGGCGGCGTTTACGACTCGGATGTTGCGGTAGCGGTGCGGAGCCGGAGCGCTGAAGACCCCGTACCCGCGCAGCGCCACGAACAATTGGTTGCCCGGCGTATCAAGAGCGACGTCCATCGCGGGGACGGCTGGAAGGTTCTCACCGACCGGAATCCACGGGCTTGCGGGGCCGGCGGCGGTAAGGTCCACGAACGTGAGGTACACACCCCGGTCCGTCGCGGCATAGACGGCTCCAGCCTGGCGGTCGGCGGTGACTGCATTCGCAGCGCCCTCCGGAAGTCCCCCTCCGATGTCGTCCCAGAACACACCGCCGTTCACCGTCCTCAAGATTCGAGGCGAGGACGTCTCGGCGGAGGCGGGACCGAGCGCCGCCAGCGCGAGCCGTGATTCCTCGGGATCCACGTAGATTCCGCGAACCGCCCCGCCACCCGGCGGGCGGGTCAGCGTCCAGGTCCGCCCCTGATCGAGGGAAACCCACATTCTGCCATCCCGCGCTCCGAGGTAGGAGTAAAGACGGCCGGGTGCGATTGCCGTGACATCCGCCGATACCCGGCTCCCCGCCGCCCGCAAGAGATCTTCTTTCTGCCGGATGGAGGGTTCGTCCACGAGCCGCCAGGCCTCCTTCTCGCCGGGAGCCCATTCCGCAGCGCCAGCGCCATCGAGAACGACCCGAGTGCCCCGGCTTCCCTCAGGGAGGGTGAGCAATCGCGCCACCGGAAGATTCGGCAATGTATCGTTCATGCCGCTCCATGACATTCCGCCGTCGGCCGATCGCCAGATCCCCTGGCTGTTGGCTGCAACAATCTCACGCGGATCACGCGGGGAAACGGCTAGGTCCGTTAGACCCTCACCGATGACCGACTCACGCCGGAAACGCGTCAGGTTGAACCAATGCCGCCCTTCGTCGTCGGACCGGTAGACGTCGCGGCCGATCCCGTACAGTTGTGAGGGGGATGAGCGGGCGCGAAAAATCCGGCCGGTGGATTCCGGCATGGAGACGGCGAAATCAGCTGCCGAGTCCCCTTCGGGAGGGGTTTCGACGTCCGCCCGCAGCTTCCAGTTCTCTTGATCACTGGACTGAAAAACCCGGCCGTCAGGCATCCGGAGGAAAACGCTGCTGCCGTCCTCAGAGAACCAGACGCGGTCGACCGGCCCCCCGGCTCCGGAGGCCAAACCCAGGTCAGCGACGGAGGAGCCGATCCTTCGCCAATCCGGCCGCAACCCACCGGGCCGCCTGGAGTCCTGCTGGCCGAGGCAGGTGGCGGCTAACGCCAAGGCAAAAAAGGCGATAGCCAGCGTGCGCCTCGGTACCAATAGTGGGGCGTTACGACACATCGATCGAGTCTATTTTATCCCTTTCCGGGCCTTCGGTGCTCACAAATCGTTTCATTTTCTTCAGTTGCGCAAGAAAAACTCATCCGGTGGTCTACTTGCAAAGCAATTTTGGTGATAGACTGTGGTCTTCCGGTCGCAGCCGAAGTGGGCCGTCGCCGGAGCACAGGGTAGTATTATGTGGCGCGGGACCAAAACCTGCTTCGTTGCCACGCTTGTCTGCGTGGCGTTGGCGGGTGTGTGTCTGGCGCAATTCCCACTCACGCGCACGACAAGCCCCGGGGCTGCCAAAGTTGTCTCAGTCACTGGACAGGTTTCGGCGCTGCGGGATTCCCAACCATGGGCGCTTGGCGTCGGTGACACCGTGCAGTTGCAGCAGGTCATCATGACCGGAGCTGACGGCTACGCTGTGTTCCAGGTTTCCGACGGCAGTACTTTCGAGGTCTATCCAAACTCCGAGATCGTCTTCCGGCGTACCCCAGGCAACTGGAAAGACTTGGTGGACATCCTCATCGGCCGCGTCAAGTTCACGATCCAGAAGTTTGGCGGCCAGCCGAACCACAACCGCGTGATTACCCCCACGGCTGTGATCTCAGTGCGAGGCACGGTATTCGAAGTCGAGGTAGAGGACGATGAGGCGACCACCCTGGTCCAGGTTGACGAGGGGCAGGTAGAGGTCCAGCACGCCAAGCACCCCGGCAAGCCGAAGATATTGAACGCCGGCGAGTGGCTGCGGGTGTACAAGGACCAACCGATCGCAAAATCACCGGTGGACAAGGGCTCGGTGTTCAACGCCGCCGTCCGTGCACTTTCGGACGCACTCTACACTGCGGTTTATCGAAATCGCATTCCAACTCCGGCAGGTTCGCCGATTCCCGGCAGCGGGGGTGGCATCCCCCTGCCCGGCGATACCGGGACCACGCCTCCGCCTCCGCCCCCGTTGCCGGGTGACGGCGGCGGTACGACACCTCCTCCGCCCCCGCCTCCTCCGCCCCCAGGCGCATAAGCCGTGCGACACTAGCCTGTAGGAAAGGAGAAAAACGGCGAATGACCCGTTGGCTCGGGCTTTGGTGTCTTTTCGCGTCTCTTGGAGGGGTGCCCGGTTGGGCTCAGGCGCCCGAACTTCCTCCGGAGTGGGAGGTGAGCCGCGACATGACCGCTCTTGCCGAACAGATCCGCCGTTTCAAGCCCATCCTCGACGAGGTGAAACCCCAGGATTGGGTATCCCAGGGAGCGCCGGAGGCCTACCAGACTCAGTGGAAGTCGATCACAAGCGAGATCGAATATCTGACCCGTTCCACCAAAGAATTGTCCAGCCAGCCCGAGCGGCTCACGGTGGCGCTCGAAACGCTCTTCCGGATGCAATCTCTCGACTCGATACTCTCCTCTTTGGACGAAGGCATCCGGAGATACCAGAACCCGGCGCTCGCCGATCTGCTTCGCGGCGAAGCGAATCAGACCGCCGCGCACCGCGAGAAACTGCGCCACTATGTGGTCGCGCTGGCCGCGACCAAGGAACTCGAGTACAAGATCATGCACGAGGAGGCTCAGCGCTGCCGCGGGATGTTGTCCCGGCAGCCTGCTCCAAAGCCAGGCCCAAGCCAGCCGGCGGAGAAGAAATGAACGAGGCAGTCACTTTCTCATGCAGCATCTGTGGTGAGGCGTCTACACAGATCTGTGTCTGGTGCACCAAGGACGCCTGCGCAAACCATCTCTGCGAGAAATGCCACCGCTGCAGCGACTGCTGCTCCTGCGAGGAACCGCTGGCGATCTCCGATCATGTCCCGGAGCAGGACGCAGAGAAAGCCTGACGGCCTACCGGCGGAGATTGTCAGGCCGCAGACCCTCGTCGCTTCCCGCGCCCGAGTCCAGCCACTCTTGGCGCCACCGAAACACGTTGCCCGTGAGACTTCCGATGAAGATTTCGCCCGACCGGCTCACGTCAATCGAGTGGCCGGGGCTCTCCATAGAACCAAGAATTCGTCCAGTCGCGATGTCGATGCGCATGATGCGCCCGGCCAGAGTGTCGTAAGTAAGGTTCTCGATGTTGTTCCGGTGGGTAATGATCCACATCTCGTCCAGAGCGGTGACGAATAGGCCCTGGGTTGCGCCGAGGTGCGTCCACTGCCGCAGAAACTTTCCGTTCGCGTCGAAGATCTGGATGCGGTTATTCTCGCGGTCGCTCACATAAACCAGGCCCTTGGAATCCACCGCCACCGAGTGAGGTAGGTTGAACTCGCCAGGCCCCGTGCCGCGCCGTCCCCAGGCGAGCAAATACCTGCCGTCCCGCGAAAACTTCACCACGCGTGAGTTCCCGTATCCGTCGGACACGTAGAAATCGCCGTTTGGAGCGAAGGCGATGTCCGTCGGCCGGTTGAACGTTTTGTCGTCCGCTCCCGCCTGACCCCGCGTACCGAGTCGCAGAAGAATCCGGCCGTCATTCGAGAACTTGATCACCTCGTGGTTTCCGTTATCGGTAATCCAGACGTTATCTTCGCGATCGACGCGGAGCCCATGGGGATTCCCGAACATTCCCCGGCCCCAGGAGCGCAGGTACTTGCCCATCGCATCAAACACCAGGAGCGGGTCGGCCTTGGTTCCTCGGTGGAAGACGAACACTTGGCCCCGGGAATCGGTCGCTACCGCGGACACACGCCCGAGTTTCGAGCCCTCGGGCATCGTGTCCGGTTCTTCTCCGAAGCGGATTTGCACGCGGTATTTGAGAAGGCCGCCCTCATGGTCATGCCAACCCTGCTGAGCCGGCAGACACACCGCTGTCAGAAGTGCGAGCACCACTCCAGCGAAGTCTCTGTGTGTCAAGTCATACATGAAGATTCTCGTTTCAGTCCACTCTTGTTGGAATCTTTAATATCCTAACTCTTGATGGTGCGCAAGCTGATGCTCTTTGTTCCTCTGATGGCCATCGCGGCGACAACGCCGAGAATTGTGGTGCACGGCCACCGCGGCGCGCGCGCCGTCCTGCCGGAGAACACGATGCCGGCCTTCGAGCACGCGATCGAAGCGGGCGCCGATCTTCTCGAACTCGACCTGGCAGTCACCAAGGACGACGTACTGGTGGTCTCTCACGATCCGATCCTAAATCCCGTGATCTGCCGGAGCCTGGGCGGCGCCACTGTGATCCGGGAGCTGACTCTCGCCGAGCTCCGCCGATGGGATTGTGGCTCGATGCGCAACCCCGAGTTTCCGAATCAACGGCCGGCGCCGGGGACGCGGGTTCCAACTCTGGACGAGGTGTTGAGTCTTGCGCCGCGAGGCAGCTTTCAGTTCAACATTGAGACCAAGATGTCGCCCGGCAAGCCACAGTACACGCCGTCTCCCGGACGGTTCGCGGAACTGCTGCTGGCCGGGATTCGCAAGCGCCATCTCGAAGATAGAGTGATGGTACAGTCATTCGACTACCGGACTTTGCGGGCCATGAAACGGTTGGCGCCGGGAATCAGGCTCTCGGCGCTATTTGGAGACGATGCCCGCGACTTCGCGGCGATCGCCCGGGATGCCGGGACGGGCATGGTCTCGCCACACCAGCGGTTGGTCACTCCCGAAAAAGTGGCCGCCGCACACGCAGGCGGGCTGACAGTGCATGCGTGGACGGCGAACAAACCTGAGGAATGGGACCGGTTGATCTCTGCCGGCGTCGACGGTATCATAACGGACGACCCGGCAGAGCTTGTGCGTCACCTTCGCCAACGGGGCCTACGTTAAGCTCATCGCCGCCGGCGGCCCGCTGCCCGAGCTTTTTCGAGCACCGCTTCCCGCTCCCCGTCGCTCCATGCCCGTTGGATCTCCTCCTCCGCCACACCCGCGATGCGCCCCGCGAGGATGAAAGCCGGTAGCGCGTGTCCCAGGCTCTTCCAGTGAGCCATTTCGATCACCGAATCCATCGCGCTCGTTCTGATCTGATCGAGAACCTCAGCGTCGCGGCTCTCTGTCAGCGTGACCAGGGCGAAGGCAGCCTTGTTGCGGTCAGTCCATATGATCGAGTTGAGCATCTCAATGAACCAGGTGGGGGAAACCCGAATCCCCAGTTCGGGATCTTTGAGCGCCGGAACCGCGATCGCCGCCAGCGCCCGCATGGCGTTATTGCGGACCGCATCGGCGGGGTCCTGCATTGCATATTGCAGGTCGTCCACAACAAGCCGCTTTTTCTCGGCGTAGCCGATCACATAGGCCGCGACCGAGCGATGCTCATCGTCGCCGGACTCGCGAAGGACATCCCGCAGAAGCTTTAGATTACTCTTGGCGAACTCTTCAAACTTCAGTTGGAGCGCACGGCACTCCGGATCTGCCAGCAGGGAGTGTCCACGCGTGAGGTCGTCGCGGGCGTCGCCGCTGCGCACAGCCCGTTCCAGTGCCGCCAGGAATTGCCGGTATGTCTCAACGACCTGATCCGGCAGCCTCACTTCCGAATTCGGTGGAGTGCGGAAGTTAAAGTGTGGAGCGCCTTTCTCCTCGATCCCGACGAAAAGGATCGCCTTGCCGTCCGCGCAGCACACTGATTCGAGGCGCGCGCGCACCACGCCGGAAACCTGTTCCAGGCGCTCCTCGACTACCGATTTCGAGGGAGGAAGGGGATCCCCTTCGCGTGCGCCCAGCGCCTTCAGGAGCCTCTCTTCGGACACTTTACGAACGCCATAGAAGTCGATAATGCCGATGCGCGGGATTTGCGCAAGGCTAAGCGTTTGCGCCAGCAAGAGCGGCAGTGCGAGTTTCACACAGATCAGACGTGCGCGGTCAGGCGCCGGCTACGCCTGTTTTTGGGCGAATTCGCCGATGACGGGGAGAACGACCTTGGTTTTCCCCTCGTAAGTCTTCCAGATCAGGTAGATCCAGAGGATCACAACCGCTAGACTGAGGAGCGGTAGAAGAACAGCCTGGACGAAGAACGGCAGAATGGCGCTGAGCGCGATCCACAGGACAATCCAGGCGCAGTTCAGGATGATCGACTGGAACGCGTGGAAGCGAACCGTCTTGTTCTGGTTGTAGGGCGCGAGGACCAGAAAGAGAATCCCCGTGATCAACCCGAGCACATAACAGAGTGCGCCGGCTACATTGTCCGAAAGACCAGTCCCGGCCGCTTGAGGCGCAGCTCCACTCCCCGTGCCGCCACTTTCGCCGACCGAAGCGCCGCATTGCGGGCAGAACTTCCCCTCAACCGCCGAACCGCATTGAGCACAGAAAGCCATGAATCCCCCCGGCGACTACTTTACTGTAGTCTCAGCCTCTTGGCAATCGATGAGATCTTCAGACTAAACTATCGGAAAGGAAATATTTTTCGATTATAAGACCTGAAACGGTAAAATAGACATAGCCCGCGCGTTGCTGCAAGGCGAGCCCGTTTCCTGAAAACGGGAGATGGCCGCTTGGGCGTTGCCCGGGTCGACCGAGTAGTCGTTTGCTCCTTCCAGCCCGGAAATGCCGTCGGTTGAGGCACACGGCGCAGGAGGTGGGTGATAGCGCAGAGAGCCGTTTGTCCGGTCAGGAAACGGCGCTTTTCCTGTGCCTTATTCGAACGTGGCGGGAACGAGGCTGAATCCTGTTAACACATTGATTCTATGGATGATGCGATTTGGTTGACCTGTGCCCCATCGAAGCGGTGGTGCCTACGGTGATGAGGCTCTTTTTCTGGCCTCAAAAGTGCAGAATCATGCAGTAATCCCCAAGGACTGATTCAAGATGAACAGACCCAAAGTGACCATTGACGGTAATGAAGCTACGGCTTATACCGCCCACCAGATCAACGAAGTGATTGCCATTTATCCGATCACCCCTTCCTCGAACATGGGGGAGTGGGCGGATGAGTGGTCGGCAAAAGGCAAGAAGAACATCTGGGGCGTTGTCCCGACTGTTGTCGAGATGCAGAGCGAAGGCGGAGCGTCAGGTGCGCTCCACGGCGCCCTCCAGGGGGGATCGCTGGCGACTACATTTACCGCCTCGCAGGGCCTGCTGCTGATGATCCCGAACATGTACAAGATTGCAGGCGAGCTCACTGCGGCGACCATCCACGTTTCGGCCCGCACTCTCGCCACGCATGCGCTCTCGATTTTTGGCGACCACAGCGACGTGATGGCCTGCCGCGCCACTGGTTGGGCGATGCTTTGCTCCAACTCGGTGCAGGAGGCGATGGACTTCGCGCTGATCGCACAGGCCGCCAGCCTCGAATCGCGCGTGCCCTTCCTGCACTATTTCGACGGCTTCCGCACGTCCCACGAAGTGGCCAAGGTCGAACAACTCCAGGTGGAAGACCTGAAGGCCATGATGGACGACGAGTTGATCCGGGCGCACCGGGCGAGGGCGCTCTCGCCCGACCACCCGGTTCTTCGCGGCTCTGCCCAGAATCCCGACGTCTTCTTCCAGGCCCGCGAGACGGTCAACCCGTACTACATCGCCGGCCCGACGATTGTAGAGAACGTCATGGCGAAGTTCGCCAAGGTCGTTGGCCGCCAGTACCGGCTGTTCGACTACGTAGGCGCTCCCGACGCCGAACGGGTCCTGGTGGTGATGGGCTCCGGAGCGGAGGTAGCGCATGAGACTGTCGAGTACCTAACTGCCCGCGGCGAAAAGGTCGGTGTGCTGAAGGTGCGTCTCTTCCGGCCCTTCTCGATCGAACACTTCATCGCGGCGCTGCCGAAGACCGTGAAGAATATCGCCGTGCTGGACCGCACGAAGGAACCGGGCGCTGTCGGCGAGCCGCTCTACATGGATGTGGTAACTGCGATCAGCGAAGCGTTCGCGCGCGGCCAGGCGCCGCTTGCATCCTTCCCGCGGATCATTGGCGGACGGTACGGCCTGTCTTCGAAGGAGTTCACGCCGGCGATGGTGAAGGCCGTTTTCGACGAGGCCGGCAAGGAGAACCCGAAGAACCATTTCACGGTTGGCATCAACGACGACGTCACACATACCAGCCTGCAGCTCGATCCCGAATTCTCGACCGAAGATCCGTCCACCGTCCGCGCATTGTTCTATGGACTCGGCTCCGACGGCACGGTGGGCGCGAACAAGAATTCGATCAAGATCATCGGTGAAGACACCGACAATTACGCGCAGGGCTACTTCGTGTACGACTCGAAGAAGGCCGGGGCGATAACGATCTCGCATTTGCGTTTTGGCCCCAAGCCGATTCGTTCGAGCTATCTGATCAGCAAGGCGAGTTTCGTCGCCTGCCACCAGTTCTCCTTCCTCGAGCGGTTCGACATGCTCAAATCCGCTCAGCCCGGGGCCGTCTTCCTGCTGAACAGCCTGTATGGTCCCGATGAAGTGTGGGACCACCTGCCGAAGAAAGTGCAGCGGCAGATCATCGACAAGAAGCTGAAGTTCTACGTGATTGACGCCTACGAAGTGGCCAAGAAGACCGGCATGGGCGTCCGCATCAACACGATCATGCAGACCTGCTTCTTCGCCATCAGCGGTGTGCTGCCTCGTGAGGATGCCATCGCCGCAATCAAGAAGGCGATCGAAAAGACGTACGGCAAACGTGGCGAGGCTGTGGTGAAGAAGAATTTCGCCGCGGTCGATGCAGCGCTCGATCATCTGCACGAAGTCAAGGTCCCCGGCGCGGTCACCAGCGCCTTCGACATGCGCCCGGCCGTGCCCCCGCAAGCCCCCGGGTTCGTCCAGAAGACGCTGGCCGGTATCATCGCCGGCGAAGGCGACTCGCTGCCCGTGAGCGCGTTCCCGGTGGACGGCACATTCCCGACGTCCACGGCGCAGTGGGAGAAGCGCAATATCGCGCTTGAAATCCCAGTCTGGGACGAGGCTCTTTGCATCCAGTGCGGCAAGTGCGTGTTAGTCTGCCCCCACGCCGTGATCCGTGCCAAGGTTTACGACGGCGGCGCGTTGAACGGCGCTCCGGAGACATTTAAGGCCGTACCCGCGCGTTGGAAGGATTTCAAAGATCAGAAATACACCTTGCAGGTAGCTCCGGAAGACTGCACCGGCTGCGGCATCTGCGTCGCGGTCTGCCCGGCCAAGAGCAAGACGGAGGTGAAGCACAAAGCCATCAACATGGCGCCGCAGCCGCCGATCCGCGAGACGGAGCGGGCCAACTGGGAGTATTTCCTGAACCTCCCCGAGACTGACCGGCGCGTGCTCAGCCTGGCCCAGGTGAAGGACAACCAGTTGCTCAGGCCGCTGTTCGAGTTCTCCGGCGCCTGTGCGGGCTGCGGCGAGACTCCGTACATCGGACTGATGACGCGACTGTTCGGGGACCGGGCTGTCGTCACGAACGCGACCGGCTGCTCGTCGATTTACGGCGGCAACCTGCCCACCACCCCTTACTGCGCCAATGCGGAGGGACGCGGTCCGGCCTGGTCCAACTCCTTGTTTGAAGACAACGCCGAGTTCGGCATGGGCATCCGGCTCGCCATCGATAATCAGACCGGCTACGCCAAGCAGCTTGTGAGCCGATTGGCCCCGGTGATCGGAGACGACCTCGCGCAGGCGCTGCTTGGCGCGGACCAGTCGAGCGAAGCCGGTATCCTCGCGCAGCGAGAGCGGGTGAAGCTGCTCAAGGAGAAGCTGAGCGGCCTCAAGACCGCCGAGGCGCGGGACCTTGCCGCCGTCGCCGACACGCTTGTCAAGAAGTGCGTGTGGATTCTCGGTGGTGACGGCTGGGCATACGACATCGGCTACGGAGGGCTGGACCATGTGCTGGCCTCCGGCGCCAACGTAAACCTGCTGGTACTGGACACTGAGGTCTACTCGAACACGGGCGGGCAGATGTCCAAGGCCACGCCGCTCGGTGCGGTCGCGAAGTTTGCCTTTGGCGGCAAGCCGAAACCCAAGAAGGACCTGGGCATGATGGCGATGACCTACGGAAACGTTTATGTCGCCCGGGTGGCCTTCGGTTCGAGCGACATGCAGACGGTGAAGGCGTTCCTCGAGGCCGAGGCCTATGATGGGCCGTCGCTGATCATCGCTTACAGCCACTGCATCGCCCACGGCTACGACTTGGTCAACGGGCTGGAGCAGCAAAAAGCCGCCGTCCAGTCCGGCCACTGGCCGCTGTTCCGCTACAACCCGAACCTGGTGGGCCAAGGCAAGAATCCCCTTCAACTGGATTCGAAAGCGCCGACGCTCCCGCTCGACAAGTACATCTACAACGAGACCCGCTACACGATGCTGGTCCACAGCAAACCGGAGGCGGCGAGCGAGTTGCTGAAGATGGCCCAGGAAGCTGTCCAGAGCCGTTGGAAGCTGTACGAGCACTGGGCGAGCATGCCCGGCGACGGCCAGGTGCAGGAAGCAATCAAGGAAGCCGTGAAGCAGACGCCGGCTGAGGAGTCTAAAAATGCTTGATCTGACTACCAACTACATGGGGCTCGCCCTCAAGAACCCGCTAGTGGTGTCCCCCTCGCCCCTGTGTGAGCATATTGGAAACATCCTGAGGATGGAGGACGCGGGCGCTTCGGCGGTTGTGCTGCACTCGCTGTTCGAGGAGCAGATCACGCTGGAGAGCGAGGAACTGAACGAGGCTCTTTCGGCCGGTACCGAAAGTTTCGCCGAGTCGCTGTCCTACTTCCCGGACATGACGCGGTACAACCTCGGCCCCGACGGCTACCTGGAACACATCCGCAAGGCGAAACAGGCGGTGGACATCCCGATCATCGCCAGCCTGAACGGGGTTTCGACAGGCGGATGGATCAAATACGCCCAGGAGATGGAACAGGCCGGCGCCGACGCACTGGAACTCAACATCTTCTATCTGGCTAACGATCCGGCCCTGACAAGCGAGCAGGTCGAAGAGATGTATGTCGGCCTTGTCTCCCATGTCAAGGCGAGCGTGCGGATCCCGGTCGCGGTCAAGCTGGGGCCCTATTTCAGTGCGATGGCCAACATGGGTAAGCGGCTCGACCAGGCCGGCGCGGATGCGCTGGTACTGTTCAACCGCTTCTACCAGCCGGACTTCGACCTCGAAGAGCTTGAGGTTGTCCCGAACTTGCACCTGAGCACGTCTCACGAGTTGCTGCTCCGGCTGCATTGGATCGCAACACTCTACGGCCAGATCAAGGCGGACATGGCGCTCACCGGCGGCGTGCATTCCGCGCAGGATGTATTGAAAACGATGATGGCCGGAGCCAGGGTGGCGATGATGACATCGGCGCTCCTCCGAAACGGTATCAATCACCTCGAGACCGTTCTCGCGGACATGAAGGCCTGGATGGAGGAGCATGAGTACGAGTCGGTGAGCCAGATGCAGGGCAGTATGAGCCGCCGTGCGGTGGCCGACCCCTCCGCGTTCAGCCGCGCCAACTACATGAAGGTACTTAGCTCTTACACGATGAAGACTATCGGGAACTAGAATCGCGCCCGAGGGGCGGGTTCCTACTCGCCCCTCTTTCCTAATCCGCCCCCGCTCGAAGCAGTTCTCTCAGCCCGCCGACGCTTTCTTCCTGGCCATGATCGGACGCAGAAGGAGGTTCACCACGACCATGATCACCGATGCCACGGGCACGACCAGCAGCGCCGCCTTCAGTTTCTGATCGTCGCCGCCCGCAATGCCGCCGATGACCTTCGAGCTCACCGCTAGACCCACCCATCCACAGGTCAGCACGATGCCCATCGCCGTGGCGGTCGCTTTCGGGAACGCGTCGCCCGCCATCGCGACTGTGGTCGGGAACACCGGCGCCATCGCGAGGCCGGCGCAGAAGACCGCCAGCCATGCCACCGTCGGATCGCCCGTCTGGAGCGCCAGGTAGGTGGTGACCGCCATCAGAGCCGAGGAAGCCAGCGTGACGGTGGCCGCCGCGACGTTCACCAGGATTCGTGACACGACGAGCCGGCCGATCAACAGCCCGAGCGCGAAGCCCAGAGAGAGGATTCGCAACGCCTGGCCTTCAGGGACTCCCTGTGCGATCAGGTGCTTCGGAAGCCAGTTCCAGACGCCGACCTCACAAGCTACGTACAAGAACATGAAGAACGAAAGCAGGTACAGAGCGGGCTGGCCGAGTACCGTTCCGATCTCTGAGAACTTGAAGCCGCGCTCGCCGCTCGGAGGCGGCATCACTGTCACGCTGTTGAACAGAAGCGTCGCCACCGTAAGCGCCGCCACCAGGTAGCACAACGCAATCGCGTTGCCGGCAAGGAAGTTTGCGGCGATCAGGGGTGTCGCCAGTCCGCCCAGGCCGAAGAACAGGTTCAGGAGGTTCAGCGTGGTTGCCCGCCGCTCAGGGTTGATGTCGCTCGCCAGCGCGCTGCCGGCCGTGACAAGCGTGGCCCCGCCGAGTCCGAGTACGAACATCCAAATCATCACCTGGAGCGGGCTGCCGGAGTTCGGCAACGCGAAAAGCGCGCCGGCGATCAGGATCAGGGACGCAACGAGCCCGGTTTTCTTGCCTCTGTTGTCGATGAGCGGGCCGGAAAGCACGGAAGCAACGATCAGTCCGAGGGCCTGAGCAAACGCAATGTCGCCGCTTTGCTCCGGAGTGAGGCCGAACTTCGTCGAAAGGTTCGGCAGAAGCGTCCCGAGCATCGCGGCGATCATGCCGTAGACCAGAATCGCCAGAATCGCCGCTACAATGAGCCGGCTCGTTTTCACGGTTGCCATCCACATCCTCCAAAAAAGAGGCCGCAGGCCGGAGCAACGGCTCCAAACTGCGGCCAACGCTATTATCACACGCTTCCCGCACTCAACCTGCGTACGACGGCCGGTGCGCAGTTACGACGTCCGGTAGTTCTTCGTCTTCTCGTCCCAGTAGACCTTCTTGTTGTTGCGGTAGGAGATCGTGGCGAGATGGCCGCCGATGGCAGCCTCCTGGCCGACGCTGGCGGGCGCGATAGCCTTCGCCTTTCCGAGCACAGCCAATACAAAATTCTTTACGTGCGCCTGCACCGCCGTGTTGTCGTTGTTCGGGATCTCAAGGTGGATCTCCTTGCGGGCGGCGATGTTGGCCGGCGGCTTGCCGCGGAACGACTCCGGATAGAAGTGCAGGATCTGGCGATTTAGCACCTGGATGGTACCTTCGTTGCCCAGGAAGTCCTCGCCATACCCGAAATGGTCGTTGCCGAAGTAACAGCTATAGTTGATGTGGAACTTGTCGGGGTACTCGTAGATGGCGCTCAGGGTGTCGGGCACCTCGCGGTCGTCATTGGCGTCGACCCACCGGTAAACGCCGCCCGAAGCCATGCAGGAAAGCGGCACCGTTTTGCCGCAGACGAAGTTCGTGATATCGGTTTGGTGGACCAGCAGATCGGTTGAGATACCGCCCGAGTAGTCCCAATACAGCCGCCATTGATAGTATCGATTCTTGTCAAACGGCCGCTTGGCGGCTGGGCCGAGAAAACGCTGCCAATCGGTGTTTTGCTCACTGGCGTCCGGCGGAATGGCATACCGCCATGCTGGGGCGTTTGAGAGCGAGTTGCGGTACCAGTAGGCGCGAGTGTAATGAATGTCGCCAATCAGCCCCTGGGCAACCAATTCCTTGGCCATGATGTATAGGGAGTTGCTTCGGTTCTGCGTGCCGACCTGCACCACTTTGCCGGACTTCTCGGCCGCTTTCACGATGTCCCAGCCCTCTTCGATCGTGTGAGCGAGCGGTTTCTCCAGGTAGATGTGCTTGCCCGCGCTCAAAGCCGCGAGAGCCATCTCATGGTGCAAGTGCTCCGGGGTGGTAATGAAGACAATGTCGATGCCCGGCTGCTGGAGTAGCTCCCGGTAGTCCACATACGTCTTTGGCGCGGCGCCCTCTACCGTCTGAACGCGGTCCTTGGCCCTGTTCATGTGTCCCTGGTACGTGTCGCATACCGCCGTGACATGCACCAACTGCGGCACGGACTCATACATCATGTTCATCACGTAGTTGCCACGGCTGCCGGTGCCTACCCAGCCGACGTTCAGCTTGTTGTTCGCGCCTAATGCGGGAAGCACAACGGGACCGGCGGCCAGCGCCGCCCCCGCCGACCGCTTCATGAAACCTCTCCGGGACAGTTCTTCGGGCATAATTGCAGTATTCCTTCCTGTGAATGTTCTAAGCATTCAGAATAGCAACGATTTCGGAGTCCGTCTTCCTGTTTGCTTTGTGACGCCGCCGGCGGAAAAAAAGTGGGAAAAGATGCGGCCAGGACTAGGGGGGGATCGGAGGTCCCGGCCGCGAGCGTTGACGTGGGGTAAGTCTCCGGACCTGCCTTCTAGAGCCGTGATTCGTTCAATTCCGTGTTTCGAATGACGCGGAATTCGCGGTGGTGATCCTGTCCGGAGCGGCTGTCTTCAAGGGTGACCGTTAATGTCATCTCCTTACGGTTCCTTACCACGGTGATCGGAAAGGTCTTCTGGGAACGGGCGCTGCGGATGGCGCTCGAGACGTCCCGGGGCGTCGTTACTTTCGTCTCGCTGACCCTGATGATAATGTCTCCGGCTTTCAAGCCGGCCTTTTCCGCCGGCGAATCCTTGAGAACCGACCTGACCAGCACGCCTTCCTTGACGCCGAAGTAGTCTGCCAACTGCGCCTCGAGGGATTCCGCCTCAACGCCTAGCACACTCGTGCGCCATGACATGTACGCCTTCGGGATGTCCGGCATGCGGAACTGCAACTCGTTCAGCGACTCCATTTCTTCGCCGAGACGCGCCCAGTCCTTGCCGGGAGGCATCGCGAACACCCGCGCCTGCTGCTGTTTGCGGCTCGCGGTCGTCGCCGTGAGCGTCTGGGTCTTGCCGTCCCGGCTGAGCAACAGCCTCACGTTCCGGCCGATGGGCGTTTCCCGGACCAATCGCACGAACTGCTCGGTGCCCACCACCTTCTGGCCGTTGTACTCGAGCACAATGTCCCCGGTCTTCATACCGGCCTTGGCGGCCGGGCTGTCGGGAACCACCTTGGTCACTTCGACGCCGCGCTCTTCGTCCAGCTTCAAAGACCTTGCCCGATCGGAGTCGATCTCGGTAACGCCGATGCCCAGGAAACTCCGGCTCGCGGGATGCAGGCCGGGGAAGAAGTCACCCTGAACCTCCTCAGGAGGCGCAGAAGGATCCGGTGGTTCAGGCTGGTAGCCAGCAGCCAGATTGCCGCCCATCAGGAGCGTCGCAATAACCACACAGATTGGGAAGACTTTCATAAATACCTCACCCTTGCACCCTACGGCCACACGCAGCCGCGGACGCTGTTCAGTCCTGACGGCGCAGGTAGATTGTGCCGCCCGTAGCCGAGATCCACAACTGCGGTCCGCCGCCGTTTAGGACGCCCTCCGCAATCGCAGGTCTGGCCTCACGAAATCGTCCGAGTCTCACCTGGATTTCGGGGAAGTCGGATACGATTCTGCCCGACATCCCTTTGCCTTCGTTATGAGCCTGAACGGTCACCGCCAGATTAGACGGGATGAATACCGTAACGTCACCGCGGCCGGTGGTCAAATTCGAATCCTCGAGGCGGGCGTTCGATGGAATCTCAGCGAGAATGTTACCGGACGCCGTGGCGGCGAGCAGGGCGCCCGAAACGCCCCGCAGTTGAATCGTGCCACCCGCCGATCCCAGTCGCACACCATTCGCGGATGCGACCCGGATGCAGCCGGAAGCGCTTTCCGCTATTACCGGTCCGTCTGCCTCGATCACGTCGATCATCCCGCCGGACGTATGCGCAGTGACCGTTGCCGCCGCGCGCCGCACCCTGATATTTCCTCCAGCGGTCGATGCGTGCACCGGGCCGCGAGCCTCGCCGATGTAAATTTCCCCGCCGGCAGTTTCGAAAAGCGCCTCGCCGCCGACGCGCTCCGCGTGAATCGTCCCTCCGCCGGAGAAGCAGCGCAGAAATCCACCGACCCGACCAAGCCGGATTTCACCACCTCCCGTTCGCACGGTGGCGCCCCCCCCGATGTCGTCCATTCGGATCCGTCCTCCGGCGGCGCGTACATCGACCGCACCATCCAGGCCTGTCGCCTCGATGGAACCCAGACGCGTCTCGAGCACGCAACGTGCGAGGCTCCGTGGCACCCGAAGCTCGAGCTCCGATGAGGCAGATAAATCGACCGGGTATGCTACGACAAGGCGGGTCAAAGCGCCTTCACGGCGGACGTTGAAAGAAATCCGCTTGAGCAGCGCCGCGGCTTGCGCCGCATCCCTCACCCGAACCCGTTTCTTCAAACGGTAGTCGATGGTCTCCTGGCCGGCGCCGCGCACGATGAGCGGACCGTCCGCGCGGACGCGCAACTGGCCCCCTGGCGACGATTCGACTGTGCCTTCGCAAGTCTGAACCCAGTAAGCGTCCTCCTGGGCGATTGGACTGGATGTCTGGCCGAATGCAGCGGCGGCAACAACCGGAATCAGCCAGTGGACTCGCATCAGAAGGTTCCTACGGAAGCGTTCATCTCACGGAGCGTCTTTTGACACCGCTGGCGCACGTACTCGTTGCTATCCCGATACAGAGCCTCCTGAAGAAGCCCCGCCATCCCTGCTCCCTTGTGCTGCACCAGGAGATCGATCGCCTGCGTACGAACGCCCGGATTCTCATCCGTCAGCAGGACGTCGGCAAGCACCTTCCGGACCTCCGGTTCGGCGCTGAATGACTTGAGGCCTTCAATGGCCTTCAGCCTTACACCGGCAACTGGATCCTGCCGGAGCGCCTGAAGAAGCACTCGCCGGACTTCCGGGGAATCCGCTCCCGATTTCAGTATGTCCATCGATTCGACGCGCAACCCGGGATCGGCCGCATCACTGGCTGCCGCAAGCAACAACCGCTGGATAGCCAAATCCTCCAGGCTACCGGAGAGGATGCGCTGCCTTGTCTCATCCATCACGATGCGCACGCCTCCAGAAGCATCGGGTTGCACGTATCGTACTTGGGTGGCAGTCGGACCATGTCCGGCGTTGTCGGCTTGACTGACGGGAGAAACGCCCGGCGCGGTGAGACGGGCGGCGAGGAAACCAGCCAGAACCAATGCAAGCGCACCGATCGGGCGCATGTACGGAGCATGCAAGACTTCTCCTAGCCACTCCCAAAGGGCAAACGTCCGGTGCGGACGCCGTTCCTCGGCCAGCCTTGCCCGGAGCTCCTGCCGGAATTGCGCCAGAAGATTTGCGGGCGGCTCCGTCGCGTGCAGGTCCACTGCCTCGTGCCAGACCTTTTCGCGCTCCAGCGCGTGACGGCATCCTTCACAGGACTCCAGATGCTGCTGGAGAGCTTCCTCCTCATCGAAGCTAAGCTCTCCGTAAAGAAACAACGAGAGGCGGCTTCTGGCCAATTCACAAGTCATACGAAATCCCCTAGTGCTTGCCGCATTTTCTGCGTCGCGCGGAACAGGCAGTTCTTGGCGGCCTCCTCGCTAGTACCCAAAACCTCGCCGATGGCCTTCAATCGCATGCCCTGGTAGTGCCGGAGTTCGAAGACCATCCGCTCGCGGGGGGTAAAACCGCGCAAGACCTCGCCGATGCGCCTGCCCAGTTCCCGGCTCATCAAGTGACGTTGCGGGTCTCCGTCCACCCGCTCTTCCGGGACCATCTGCATGAAGTCGAGAGTGCCGGATTCTGTGTGGGCCACCGGCGACTCCTCCCGCCGGACCTTCCGCTTGCGGAGGTGGTCCAGGCAGAGGTTGGTCACGATCCGGTACAGCCACGTGTGAAAGCTGCAGTCGAAGCGAAAGGAGTGTAAGTTCTTGTAAACACGAAGGAAAGCGTCCTGGTAGACGTCTCGGGCGTCCTCGACGCTACGCAGCAGATTCATCGCCAGTCTGAGTACACTTTGATCGTAGGCGCGAACGAGCCGCTCGAAGGCATCCTGATCGCCTTGCTGGGCGGCGCGGATCAGAGCCGCTTCGTCCATTGCTGAGGTCAGGCCGATGTCACTCGTCAATGCGGCTTCACGTTGGACCGTCAACACCCACTTTGACGGGGCTCATGGAAAAACGGTAGGAACTCCCGCCGCTAGCGCCCGAGCATCCTGCCGCCGTCAGCCTGCGAGTTCCAGTTCGATCTGCTTGTTGCCGGGATCGAGTGCAACGATCCGGAAGCTGCGAATCTGCCCGGCCCGCACCGCTTCCCGGCGAACGGCCGCATCCGGCGTCTTTCCTTGCTTCCATTTTGCTGAAAGCATTGCTGTTAGCGCCGTCAGGTCAGCCTTGCTCGAGCCGGCTTCGGTCGACTCTGCAGGCCTTTCCGGCTCGGCTGGAATCCGGCAAGTTGCATGGACACCCTCGCCGACCTCGACTTTGGCCTTGCCGCTACGAACTTCCAGCACGCGGCCGCTCACCGTGTCTCCCGACTTGTGTTCGGCGATGTACTCGTCCGCCGTCGTCGGCTCCAGTTGTTTCATGCCCAGCCGCAAGCGTCGTTTCGCCTTGTCGATTTCGAGCACCACCGCCCGGACCTTCTGCCCGGTGTTTAGCATCTCCTTCGGATGATTCAGACGCTTCTCGCGGCTGATATCGCCGATATGGATCATGCCTTCGACGCCTTCTCCAAGGTCGACGAAGGCACCAAAGGCCGCCAGACTTACGACCGGTCCCTCCACCACCGTGCCCGCCGGGTAACGCGTCTCAATATCCTGCCAAGGATCGCCCAGCGCCTGCTTCAGGCCGAGCGCGATCCGTTTGTCCACGGTGTTGACGCCAAGCACCACTACGTCCACAGCCTCACCCGCCTTCACCACGTCACTCGGCTTGCGGATCTTCCTTGACCAGGACAGCTCGGAGACGTGGATCAGGCCCTCGACGCCGGGCTCCAACTCAACAAACGCTCCAAACTCTGCCACCCGCGATATAATGCCGCGCACGCGCTGTCCCTGTGAGTACTTCTCCCCGACCGCCGTCCACGGGTCGGGACTGAGTTGCTTTACGCCCAGCGAGATGCGGCGGCTTTCGCGGTCGATCTTCAGGATCTTTACCCGGATCTGCTCACCTTCGGTCAGCAGGTCAGAGGGCTTGTTCACCCGACCCCATGACATGTCTGTGACGTGCAGCAACCCATCGATGCCGCCGATGTCCACGAACGCGCCGAACTGCGTCAGGCTGCGAACGGCTCCCTCGACTTCGGCGCCTTCCTGAAGCTCGTCGAACACCTTCTGCCGCGCGCGGGCCTCTTCTTCTTCAAGCACTACACGGCGGTCCACGACGACGTCTTCGTCGCCGACATCGAGCTTGATGATTCGGCACTGCACTTCCTGGCCGACGAACTTCTCCATGTCCGCCTGGTCCCGGATCCCACTCTTCGAGGCGGGAAGAAACGCTCGCACACCCACATCCACCGTCAACCCGCCCTTGACCACACCCGTGACGACGCCGCCGATCGTCTTCTTCTCGGCGAACGCGCGCTCGAGCGATGACCAGTCTTTTGGTCTTTCGACACGCACCTTCGACAGCTCGTAGTACCCGCCGCCATCGCGGCCCTTAATGGTGACGATAACCGTGTCGCCGGGTTGGATACCGGCGTTGCCGGCGGCATCCACAAAGTCGCCCGCGGGGAGGACGCCTTCCATCTTCAGGCCGATGTCGACGAACACGGAATCCGCGTTCACGGCGACTACGCGGCCTTGGCGAGCCTCGGAGCGCCCGCCCTCCCGGCGGTGCGACTCCTCGAACTGAGACAGGATTTCTCCAAACGTTGAGGTCTCGAGCGACGCGGGTTGGTCCTCAAGGCCAGGCAGAGGGGGTGTTGGGTGATTCATTGGCAAACGCGGTAGTTCTCCATTCTGACACAATCCCGGGTAAGATGGCAGCGTGGCAGCCACGCCTTGGATCAGTCTCCTCCGGCGCGCGGACGTCTTCTGGCTGGTGCTGGTCGCGGGGCTGGCGGCGGCCAGCCCGACGCGCTATCCGGGAGAGATCCCCCTGCTCTCCGCGCTCGCTATTGTTCAGGTCATCGAGGCGAAAGTCGGATTCTTCTCCACTTCGCGCGGCAGCGTCGCCGCCAATCTGCTGAAACTGCTCCTGGGCTATTTCCTGATAGGCTACACGGGCGGCATCGAGAGCAGCTACTACCTGGTCCTCGTGCTTCCAGTCATCTCCGCCGCCGCCACGCTCGGCGTGATCGGGACGGTCGCATTCACACTGCTCGCCTGCGCCTCGTACCTTTCGTTCCTGCTCTATATCGACTGGACACGATGGATCCTCCCGTCCGACCAGGTTCGCGAACTCGGCTTGCGCGCCACCTTCCTGGCGATCGTCGGTTTCCTCGCCTATCGCGTAGCCGAGGCAAAGGGCGAAGAGGCGCACCGGTATCAGGTGACGGCGCAGCAGCTTGCCGCTGCCAACCGCAGCCTGAAGGAGGCGGAAGCGGCCGTCAGCCGTTCCGAGCGGCTGGCCGCGCTCGGGCAGCTATCAGCCGGCCTCGCGCACGAACTGCGGAATCCGCTGGGGACGATTCGCGCTTCCGCCGAGATGCTCCGAAAGAACATTCCCGCCGAAAACTCGGTCGCCAACGAGCTTGCAGGTTTTATTTCCTCCGAGGTCGATCGAACGAATTCGCTGGTCACCCGGTTTCTGGAGTTCGCCAAACCACTCGCACTCCGCCTGCACAAAGCCGACCTGACGGAGGTCCTCGACCGGGCAGTGACGCGCTTTCAGCGGAGCCCGGCCGCCGTGCGGGTGTCCATTTACAAGAACTATTCTCCTGATATCCCGCCGTTCCCGCTCGACGTCGAGTTGATGGAACGGGTGGTCTTCAATCTGCTCGCCAACGCCGCCGAAGCCTCCCCTGCGGATGGCGCCGTGACGTTGAAGACCCGGCCGGTCGACGGAACCGTCGAGATTTCAGTCATCGACCGCGGCGCGGGTATCGACCCGAAGCACCGGGAAAGCATCTTCAACCCTTTCTTCACCACCAAACCGGATGGAGTCGGGCTCGGGCTCGCAATCGTCTCGAAGATCGTCGACCAGCATGGCGGTAAAATGACGGTCGAAAGCGAATTAGGCAGAGGCAGCGTGTTCCGCGTCTTTCTTCCGTTAGGCGGCACTGCTTGAGAATTCATCGTGAGTAAACACCGGATTCTGGTTGTAGAGGACGAGGATAAGCTTCGGCGCGTTGTCGAGCTCCAGTTGCAGTCGGCGGGCTTCGAGGTGGACCAAGCAGCATCAGCCGAGGACGCCCTCAAGCTCTCCGACCGCGCCGACCTCGTCCTGACCGACCTGCGCCTCCCCGGAATGGATGGGCTGGAGTTGCTCGCCGTTCTGCGCCGGCAGAATTCGCGAACGCCCGTGGTGGTGATGACCGCCTTTGGAACCGTCGAAGGCGCCGTGGAAGCAATGAAAGCGGGTGCGTTCGACTTCCTGATGAAGCCTTTCTCGCTCGATCACTTGATGGCCGTCATCCAGAAGGCGCTCGAGGTCCGGGCGCTGCGGGACGAGAACATCAGCCTTCGGGAGGAGCTTGGCCGGCGCTACACGATCGACAACATCATCGGCCGCAGCAACGCGATGCAGGAGGTCTTCGCCACCGTCATGCGCGTCGCGCCGACGCGCGCCACCGTGCTGATCGCCGGGGAAAGCGGCGTTGGCAAGGATCTGATCGCCCGCGCCATCCATTACCACTCGCCTCGGCGCGATCGTCCGTTCGTGAAGATCAACTGTTCGGCGCTTCCCGAGAACCTCATGGAGAGCGAGCTGTTCGGCTTCGAGAAGGGCGCCTTCACCGGCGCGGTCGCCGCCAAGCCGGGTAAATTCGAACAGGCCGACACGGGCACCGCGTTTCTCGACGAGATCGGGGATGTGCCCGCCTCGGTACAGGTGAAACTCCTGCGCGTGCTTCAGGAACGTGAGTTCGAGCGCCTCGGCAGCAACAAGACGCGCCATATCGACGTCCGCATCGTTGCCGCCACCAACCAGGATCTGCGTGCGGCGCTCGAGCAGGGAACATTTCGCGAGGACCTCTATTACAGGCTCAACGTCGTTCCGATGAACATCCCACCTCTGCGCGAAAGGAAAGAGGATATCCCGTTTCTGGCCGAGCACTTCGTCATGAAGCTAACACGGGATGCCGGCTCGCGCGTCGAGTCGATTACCGAAGCGGCGGTCCGCAAGTTGATGGAGTACCACTGGCCCGGCAATGTGCGAGAACTGGAGAATGTGATCGAGCGGAGTCTGGTGCTATGCACGGGAACAAAGCTGGATGCCGGAGACATCAAGCTGGACACGACTCCTCGGGCAGTGGCGCCGCCGTCCGGACAGTTCCTCCCCGAAGGCCTCACCCTCGACGAACACGAGCAGACGATCATACGCGAGGCCCTGCGCCGCTCCGGCGGCAACAAGAGCCAGGCGGCGCGCCTGCTCGGACTGACGCGCAACGCCTTGCGCTACCGGCTGTCACAGATGGGACTGGAAAGCCTGGACGCTTCGTCGCAGGGCTGAAATCCGTCTCCCATCCTGCCGCGCGAACCGGTAAACTCTTCCAACATGAACCGACGTGACTTCCTGTCGCACACCGGCGCTGCCGGCCTGTCCGCACAAGCTCAGGCGATCGCCGTCGAGGGTCCCCGTTATGCCGGCAAGCCCGCCCTCAGGATTACCGACATCCAGCCTTTCCTGGTCGGCCTCGGCGGTCGCAACTACTGCTTCGTCAAGGTGCTGACCGACCAGGAGATCCACGGATTTGGCGAGGCTTACTCGGTCGGACCTGATGAGGCCACTGTCGCTACCATCCGCGACTTCAAACACTGGCTTGTGGGCAAGGACCCCCGCAATGTCGAGTACCTGTGGGCCATGATGTACCAGTTCACCCGCTTTCCCGGCGGCGCCGTCATCAACGCCGCCATCAGCGGCATCGAGCATGCGCTTTGGGACATCGCTGGTAAGGCCGCCGGTTTGCCCGTCTACATGCTTCTCGGCGGCAAGTGCCGCGAGAAGGTTCGGGTCTATCAGTCGGCGGGAGGCGCCACCCCGGCGGAACTCGCCGCGAGTTCGCAACGCCTGATCTCGAAGTACGGATACACGGCGCTGAAGATGGCGCCGTACCCGCCGGGCTCAAGCAAACTCCCCTACAACGCCGTCACACGCGCCGCCGCCGAACGGGCACAGGCGGCCCGCGAGGCTGTCGGACCCGATGTCGATCTTGGATTTGACGTCCACGCCACCCTCTTCGAACCGGTCAGGGCCTTTCAGATTGCCGAGGCCCTTAAGCCTGCCCGGCCATTTTTCATCGAAGAACCGCTCCGTATGGAGAATGTCGACGCACTCGCGGAGCTAAAGCGGAAGATCGAGATTCCGCTCGCTACCGGCGAGTGCCTTTACACGAAGTTTGAGTTCCGCGAGATCCTCGCCAGGCAGGCGGCGGACATCGTTCAGCCTGACGTCTGCCTGACCGGAGGGATCATGGAATTAAAGAAGATTGCTGCCATGGCCGAGGCGCACTATGTTGTGGTGGCCCCGCACAACCCCATGGGTCCACTCGCCACGATGGTCAACGTCCACTTCGCCGCCTCCACGCCGAATTTCCTGATTTTGGAATACCACCCCGACGACACGTCGCCCCGCAAGGACATGATCAAGGATCCGATCCTGGTAAAGGATGGCTACCTGCCCATACCGGACAAACCCGGCTGGGGTTACGAAATGAACGAGGAGGCCTTCAAACATCATCCGCCGAAACCGTGGCATCGTGGCTTCGCGTTCCGGTCCGACGGCTCACCGGATTTCATCTGACGGCTTGACGAGCTACAACCGCACAATCTTCTCCGACTGGAACGCTCTCATCGCGTTCCGTGTGTCCACGATCAGCCGCGCCTTCTCGAGCAGCTTGGCGTAGTCGAACGCCGAGTGGTCGGTGACGATTAGGACACAGTCGGCTTCGGCCGCCCCTTCGTCCGCCGCCTTGCTACACAGTTCGACACCGTCCTTCTTCAACACCGGCACATGGGGATCCGAGTACGTCAACTGCGCCCCCCGCTTTTCGAGCAGCAGGATGATGTCCAGCGCCGGCGACTCGCGCACGTCGTCCACGTCCCGCTTGTACGCGACGCCCATGATGTGGATACGCGAGCCGCGCAACGGCTTGCTGTGGTCGTTCAGGGCGTTCTGCACTTTGTCGACCACGAATTGCGGCATTTGCCCGTTGATATAACCGGCCAGTTCAATGAAGCGTGCCTCGATCCCCGCCTGTTTCGTCTTCCAGGAAAGGTAGAACGGATCGATTGGAATGCAGTGGCCGCCGAGCCCCGGTCCCGGATAGAACGGCATGAATCCGAACGGCTTGGTAGCCGCCGCGTCGATCACCTCCCACACGTTGATGCCCATGCGGTCGCACATCAGCGCCATTTCGTTGACCATGGCGATGTTGATCATGCGAAACGTGTTTTCGAGCAGCTTCACCATCTCGGCGACCTGCGTCGAGCTGACCGGAACGACTTTTTCGAGCGCCTGTTCGTAAAACATGGCGCCCATTCCGGTGCACGCCTTCGTTACCCCGCCGACCACCTTCGGAATGTTCGAGGTCTGGTACATCGCGTTGCCAGGATCGACGCGCTCCGGCGAGAAGCAGAGGAAGAACTCCTCACCGACCCGCATGCCGGGCCGGGTGAACATCGGCAACAGCAACTCATCGGTGGTTCCTGGGTAGGTCGTCGACTCCAGGATCAACAGCATTCCCGGATGCATGTGCCTGGCGATCTCCTGGCAAGCGGAGACGATGTAACTCATGTCCGGGTCCTTAGTTTTCCGCAGTGGCGTCGGCACACAGATATTGATCGTGTCGAGACCGGCCACCGCCGCGAAGTCGGTGGTCGCGCGAAGCTTTCCCGCCGCCACCAGTGGCGCAAGCACGGCCCCGGGTACGTCCTGAACATACGAATCGCCCGAGTTCAGCCTCTCCGCCTTGGTCTTGTCCAGGTCAACGCCGGTCACGGCGAAGCCAGCCTTCGCAAACTCGACAGCCAGCGGCAGTCCGACGTATCCCAGCCCGACGACGCCCACTCTTGCCGTCCGGTTCTTTATTTTCTGTTCCAGCGCCTTCGCCACGGCGTTTGCTTCCGTTGCCATCGCTTGCCTTTCTCAGTCCAGGTAGTACTCGCCGCCGGCGACGATCTCGGCCGGCCCCGTGAGGTAAACGGAGCCGTCCCACCGTGCGTCGAGGGGACCGCCCTCCGTCAGAATGCGCACCGGGCTCTCCACCAGTCCCCGGAGCGCCGCCGCCCATGCCGCGCCGGTGGAGCCGGTCCCCGAACTCATCGTTTCGCCTGCTCCGCGCTCGTAGAACCGAACCTCTATGGAGTGCCGGTCGAGCGGCCGTACGAACGACACATTTGTGCGCCTCGGGAACTGTGGATGACATTCGATCTCGGCCCCCGTTTTCCGCCAGTCGAACTCGAAGTTCTCGACGAAAACGGCGCACTGCGGATTGCCGACATCCAGGATCGTCACCTCAAGAGTGCCGGTGGAGAGCGGCAGGGGAAACCGGAGTTCTTCTGGTTTCCAACTCGGACGGCCCATATCCATCTCGAACAAGTACCGCAGCCTGTCCCGGTTCCCGACACGCAGTTCCTTCAGCCCGGCGCCGGTCAGAATGCGCACCGTCTCCGCACCCAGCCCGCTATCAAGAAGAAACGCGGCCGCGCAACGGGTGCCGTTGCCGGAAATCTCCGCCTCGCTCCCATCGGCGTTGAACAAGCGGATAACGGCATGGTGGCCTGACTCCGGGCCGGCCGGCGTCACTAGCATCCAGCCGTCGGCGCCGATGCCGCTGTGCCGGTCGCAGATCGCCTCGGCCACGGAGGGGAGATTCTCGAGCGGCGCCTCGTTGGTCCACGTAAGCAGGAAATCATTCCGGGCGCCGTGTGCCTTTGTAAATGGGATTCTCATATGCCTGAGGTGTCTCCGTGCAGTGGCAGGGCGGGACGTAGCCACGCCGGCGCCCCGGCGCGCCGGTAAATGTGAATCACCGGCGCCCCCTTCACCACGATCGTCTTGACGCACTTGTAACGCGGGCCGTGGCGTTGCGCCCTGACGATCGCATCCGAGACCTTGTCGCCCGCGATGGTCAACGCCCAATCTTCCCATAGGAAGAGGTCCGGCCTTCCGGCTGCCGCCTCCCAATGCGGGACGTTGCCGTTGTGGAATCCCTCATGGAGAGGGATGCCCGCCTCCCTCAGCACGCCCGCCAGGTCGCCGAACGAGAAGAAGATTCCTTGGCCCGGACGGTAGTTCTCCCGCAGGAACACTGCAGCCTCCCTCGTCCACTTCCGCCGCGCCTCGGAGTTCACCTGAGACTCTTTCCAGCAAACCCACGCGTCCGGACGCGGCGCGAACGCCCATGGAGAAACCGAAGCGGCGGCGATCCCCAATGCCGCCCAGCCTCTCGCTCGCACCGGCAGCACGGAGGCGAGCGCTCCCGCGCACAAGGCTAGGAGCGGCAGAGCCTCCAGCCCATATCGAGTGTTGTAGTACGTGTTCGGCCAAAGATGAGGGACGAAAATCGGCGTAGACCCCGAGTGCATACTCCATAGGATGAACGCAGCCGGCAGCGCCGGCAGAACCAGCGCCCAGAACCGCCGTTTCCACAGCGCCGCAATCGCGCCGGCCATGGCCAGCCATGCAAGCGGACGGCCCGCGCACAACATAACTGCGTCGTGGAAGTAGAGCCAAGCCTTTCCCCAATCGTGGTCGCCGGGATACTTCGCCATCCCACCCACCAGCGCCCGTTGATAGATCGCCTTCGCCGAGTACGGCCCGCGATAGAACTCCAGGCAATCGCCCCAGTACCACCAGTTGTGAGCCAGCCAATAAAGGGGGCCGAGCGACGCCACCGCGCCGAACACCAGAGCCCACGTCAGCCTCCGGCGCTTCGCCGCGAGAAGGAAGTACGCCGTTACGAACGGGATCAGGAACCACCCTTCGTAACGGGTGAGCGTGCCCGCCAGCGCGGCAATCCCCGCGCCAAGCACCGCTCCCCCCGACTGGGTGTCGCGGAACCGCACGGTGAAGTACAGGAGCGCCGCGAGGCAGGCAAAAAAAACCGGCTCCGTCATCGGCGCCGCCTGGAGATACAGAAGATTTGGATTCAGTGCGAATGCTGCCAGCGATGCCGCCGCTGCCGCCCGGCTGTCGAACGCGCGCCGCGCTGCCGAATAGAGGAATGCCCCTGCCAGAACGTAACAAACCGCCACGGGGATCGCTCCCGCCAGGCCGCTGCGCCACCACCCGTCATCTCTCGCCAGTGGGATCATCAGCGCGTGCGGCAGGGGAAGCCACACTGTACCGATCTGAAAGTACGCCGGGGTCCGCGAATCGAGCACACGGCGGGCGATGTTCAGGTGCGCCTCCGCATCGCCATAGAACAAAGTCCAGCCTTCACGGGCGCACCACAGCACCGCGGCCGCGCTCACGGCCGCCAGTAGAGGCAGTACCACGAAAGGATCAAAACCCGGTAAACGCTTTGAATTCTTGGAAGCGGCCATCGATCTCCGCGCGCGTCAGGGTACGAAATCGCTCGACACCGAACATTTCGCAACAGTAGCTTCCCATGACCGAACCGTATACCACTGCGTTGCGCAGGTGCCTGTCGTCAATCGCTCCTTTGGACGGATCGGCGCCCTGTTCGGCAAGGTAGCCGATGAAGCCGCCTGCAAAGCAGTCTCCTGCGCCCGTCGGATCGAAGACTTGCTCCAGCATGTAACCCGGCGCAGTGAAGTGCCCGTCGCGGCGGAACAGAACCGCGCCGTACTCTCCCCGCTTCACTACCAGGGTGTGCGGGCCCATGTCAAGAATGGCGTGGGCTGCCCGGCGCAGGTTGTGCTCGCCCGAAAGTTGGCGCGCCTCGCTGTCGTTAATGAGCAGGAAGTCCCATTCCCGGATCGTTTCCAACAACTCCTCGCGGTAGTCCTTGATCCAGTAGTTCATCGTGTCGCCACCCGCCAGCCGCAGTCCGTTCATTTGCTCGCGCACGCTCCGCTGTAGCGCCGGCTGGATGTTGCCAAGCATCAGGTACGGCTGTTTCTTGTAGTGCTCCGGCAGTTTCGGCTGGAAATCGGCGAACACGTTGAGGTCGGTCCGAAGGGTCGTCCGGTCATTCATGTCCGCCGAGTAAATGCCCTGCCAATAAAAGCTCTTGCCGGGAACGCGTTCGAGGCCCGTCAGATCGATGCCCCGGCTGCTCAAGAAATCTTCATCCTCGCGGGTGAAATCGTCACCCACCACGGCAACGATCTTAACGTCAGTGAAATAGCTGGCCGCCAACGAGATATACGTGCAGGCGCCGCCAAGAATCCGGTCGACGCGTCCGTGCGGTGTCTCAATGCCGTCATAGGCGACCGAGCCAACTACAACAAGCGACATTTCTTGATTGTAGCCGTGGCGCAGGCTTCACACAGGCCTTCCGTCCGCTCGCGTTACAATGAAGGATCCCGATCATGGTGCGCTGGGTTCGCTTTCTTTCACTAGCCGTCATCGTCGCGGGCTATCTCTGGATGCACTTCCGGATGGGCCGCTGGCTGGCGGCGCTTCCGTCTGTGCGTCGTTCTCCGGCCCGGCGGTTCGGCCTCTGGCTTTTCGTGGGAACCATGGGCGCGCTGCTTTGTCTCGGTCTTCTTCTGGGGCTCTCACCTGTGGCCCGCGCCGTTCAGCCGGCCCTGTGGCCTGCCTGGGTGCGGGCGGCCTCGTTCACGTGGGCGTTGCTGTCGTTCGTATCCGGCTGCGCTGTCTGGCTTTGGCGGCATACACCGGACTTCGATCCGCAACGCCGCCGGCTCCTGCGCGTTGCGGGAGGGGCCGCGCTGGCTGCGCCAGTGGCCGCGACGGGATTCGGGATGTTCGTCGAGCGCGGCAATCTGCGGGTGAGCGAGGTGGATATCCCGCTCCGTGGCTTGCCCCGGGACCTTGACGGGCTCCGGCTGGCCCAGTTGACCGACATCCACATCGGGCCGTTCCTGAGCGAGAAGGAATTGGCACGCGCTGTCGACATGGCGAACGAGTTACGCCCGCATCTCGCTCTTGTCACAGGCGACTTCATCACCTCGCTCGGTGATCCGCTCGATGCCTGCCTCTATCAACTCGGCCGTCTGAAAGCGGAAGCCGGCGTGCTGGGTTGCCTCGGCAATCACGAGGGCTATGCGGGTGTCGAGAGTTACACCACTCGCCAGAGCGCTCGACGAGGCATCCGCATACTACGGCACGCGTCGGTAAGGCTGCGCTTTGGCCGGGCGGCCCTCAATCTTGCCGGGGTCGACTACCAGTCATTTTTCGAACCCTATCTGCGAGGCGCGGGGGCGATGGTTCGGAAGGACAGCCTGAATGTGCTGCTCTCCCACAACCCGGACGTATTCCCGGTGGCGGCGCGGCACGGCTTCGATCTGACGATTGCGGGACACACCCACGGCGGGCAGGTCAACTTCGAAATTTTCCGCCAGTCAATCAACGTGGCTCGCTTCTACACCCCGTACACGTATGGGCTGTACCGGCACGGGCGGGCGGCTGCCTATGTCAACCGCGGCATCGGAACGGTCGGTATCCCGGCGCGGATTGGAGCGCCTCCCGAAATCGCGCTGATTCGCCTATGCGCTACCTGATCATCAGCGATATCCACGCGAACTGGGAGGGCCTTGAAGCTGTTGCGGCCGATGCCGAAGGGCGGTACGACCAGATTCTCTGCAGCGGCGACCTGGTGGGGTACTGCGCCGATCCCAATTCCGTGATCGACTGGGTGCGTCGAAACGTGGCGCTCGTCGTCCGTGGAAATCACGACAAAGCTTGCTCCGGCTTCGAGGATCTGGAGTGGTTCAACCCGGTTGCACGCGCGGCCGCGCTCTGGACCCAGGCGGCACTTACGCCCGGGAATCTGGAGTACCTGCGCAACTTGCCGAAAGGTCCCCTGCAGGTTGAGGATTTCCAGATCCTCCACGGTTCACCGGCCGACGAGGACGAGTACCTGCTCTCATCATTCGATGTCCATCAGGCTCAGTCCTATGTCGAGCGTGATCTGACGTTCTTCGGACATACTCACATGCAGGGCGGCTTTTTTTGGCATCGCAACGGCGTGCGGAGGATCAAGCGGACTCCCCCGGACGTGGCGGAGCACCGCGTGGCTCTCGATCCGGATTCCATCTGTCTCGCCAATCCCGGGTCGGTTGGCCAGCCCCGTGATGGCGATCCGCGCGCCGCCTACATGCTCTACTCGCCGGGCGAGAGAGAGCTCGTCTATCGCCGCGTTGCCTATGACGTCGCCGCTGCCCAGCGAAAGATCCGCCAGGCGGGACTGCCGGATCAGCTCGCTCTCCGGCTGGCCCTCGGAACCTGAACGCGATCAACATCCTCGCGCCGGCCGTAATCTCAGCGTGTCTCCCCGCCCTATCCATCCGCCCGATCAGCGTAGTGACTCCGTACCCGGCGTGCCGCCGCCCGCCCGACGGACGCCGCCAGCTCGTCTTCGCTCGCGGCCCGAACCCTCTCCGCGCTGCCGAAATCCCGCAGTAGCTTTTGCACGGTCTTGGGTCCTACCCCTGCCGCCTCGTCCAACTCCGAAACCAGCCGCTTCGACTCGCGGCGGCTTCGGTGAAACGTGACGGCGAAGCGGTGCGCTTCGTCCCGGATCGTCTGGATCAGGTGCAATACCGGCGAGAAGCGGTCCAAAATCACCGGTTCGTCTTCCTGCCCGAGCACGTAGATCCACTCCTCGCGCTTCGCCACCGCCGCCATCGGTTGGTTGATGAGTCCGAGCGACTCCAGCGCCTCTGCCGCCGAATGCAACTGGCCAAGCCCGCCGTCGATCAGCACCAGGCTCGGCATCGGCTTTCCCTCGTCGTGCAGGCGCGAGTACCGCCGCGTCACTACTTCGCGCATCGACGCGAAGTCGTCGTTCCTGTCGACCGTGCGAATGATGAACTTGCGATAGTCGGACTTCTTCATCCGGCCGTCTTCCCAGACCACCATGCTTGCCACTGTGTCGGTGCCCTGGATGTGGGAGATGTCAAAGCATTCGATCCGGCGCGGCGCCTCCGGCAGTGCGAGGGCGTCTTCCAGCGCCTCTTGGATCGCCTTTGTGGACGGCTTCATTATGCGGAAGCGCTGCTCGAAGCTGTGCTTTGCATTTGTTTGGGCCAGCTCCAGCATCGCCTTCTTCTGGCCTCGTTGCGGTGTGTGGATTTCCGTCTTCCGGCCGCGCTTCTCGGTCAGCAGTTCCTCGAGCACCTCCTGGTCCTCGAACTCCGCCGGCACATGGATCAGCGCAGGGATGTGCGGCTGATCGAGATAGTATTGCTTGAGCAGCGCCG
>DATIFQ010000544.1:0-5091 GCA_035455185.1 Bryobacteraceae bacterium
CGTCTTCAACGCCGTGGTGGATCCGATCACCCGAACCGAGAGCGTTGTGAAGAACAACATCTGGGGCGGCACCCTCGGCAACCCGATCAAGAAGAACAAGCTGTTCAACTTTTTCAGCTACGAGCGGTGGAAGGCCACACAGCCGTCCTCGAACGTTTCCACGGTTCCGACGGACCTCGAGCGTGCCGGAGACTTCTCCAAGACGTTCACGCCTCAGGGCGACTTGAGGGTGATTTACGATCCGTTCTCCACGCAGTTCGATCCCGCCACCTCGACGGTGACCCGGACGCCCTTCACAAACAACAGGATCCCGGCTCAGATGATCGATCCCACAGGCCAGAAGATCATCAACGACCTGTGGAAACCCAACCGGACGGGAGACGATCTGAGCGGCGTGAACAACTTCAAAATTGGGTACGGCTGGTGGATCAAGTACTGGAACGTCTCCGACCGCGTCGATTATAACCACAGTGATAAGTTGCGCATGTACTGGCGTTACTCCAGGTTCGAGACGCGCCTGGACAACCCCAACTGGGGCGGCACGAGGGCGGTGCGCTCCGACAACGGCGGCCTGATGGATGCGCTGAACGCCGCATTTGACACGATCTACATGATCTCCCCGCGGACAACGCTGAACCTGCGCATGGGTGCCACTTACGCGGAAGACGATTACGATTCGCCCTGGGCGCAGGTCGGCAATGAAGTGTGGGCGGACCTGTTCCCGACCAAGTGGTACGAACCGGTGACTGGCGCTTTGCCCGGAATCTACTACCCGAGCTTCAACTTCAGCGGCAACGGCGGTGCAAGCTCCGGCATCGGCGGCTGGTGGCTGGTTCGCGAGCGGCAGTACAACGGCCAGGCCAATTTGACGCATACGATGGGCATGCACAACCTCAAGTTCGGCTTCCAGGTGCGTCACTCGTATGGGAAGAACGGCTTGCCGTCGCCGGGAGGGTTCAACTTCAACTCGGTGGAGACCGGCAGTTCGTTCCTCGGCTACGACGCGACGCAGAGCGGCAGCCAGTTCGCGACGGCTCTGCTGGGCGTGGTCTCCAGCGGCAACGCCAACATCAGCCCGATGTGGGACCATCACCTGAACCAGTTCGGGTTCTATGTGCAGGACGACATCAAGCTCAACCGCAATGTCACGCTGAACCTTGGCCTGCGGTATGAAATCGAGACCGCGCCCAAGGACGTGAAGGACTTCATGTTTACGCGGTACCTCGACCTGACAAGCCCGATACCGGAACTTCAGGGCGTGACCTTGCCGGCTGAAGTGACCGCTATCGCGAAGAGCCAACCCACGTTCAACGGCGCCTGGGTGTTCACCGACTCTGAACATCCGCGGACCTTCCCGACGCTGCACAACATCCTGCCCAGGGTGGGCGTGGCGATACGCCTCAACGACAAGATGTCCTTCCGGGCCGGCTACGCGCGTTACGCGACGCCGATCCGGAGCGTATATGGGGAGGCCTGGGACATCCCGAAGGAAGGCTACTCCAGTTCCACCTCCGTGCTCGATCCTCTCCAGGGAGTCCCGCGGACCCTGATCAGCGACCCGTTCCCGGCGGGTAACCAGCTGATCCTCCCGACGGAAAAGAGCCTTGGCCGGTACACCCAGCTTGGCAGTGACGGGCACTGGTTCAACCAGGACATCACGGCGCCCAAGAATGACCGGTTCAACCTCTCGCTCCAGCGCCAAATGCCGGGCAATTTCCTGTTCGACGGAACATTCTTCATGCACTTCGGGCACAACGTGCAGGATAACAGCATGTGGGGAGGTTCTTTCAATCAGCCGATCAACCTAATGGATCCGAACCTCGCGTACACGTACAAGGGCGCGGTGGACCAGGCGGTTCCAAACCCGTTCTACCAGCTCCTTCCGCCGGACAAGATGCCCGGACCGCTGAGAAACGAGGAGATGGTCTCCGTCAGCCAGTTGCTGCGGCCCTATCCGCAGTACAAGAGCCTAGACCAATACTACCGGAAGGATATCAGCGACCACTACTACGCGATGCAGCTCCAGTTGCAGCGCTCGATGTCCCAAGGAGTGACGCTTCAGGTTGGTTACAACTACAACCATGAGATCCACGGCGAGTTTTTTAACGACATCGACCTGTACAATCTCAAGACCACGATGATCGATCGCCGGAGGCCGCGGCACAGCCTCCGCATGGCGGGCACGTGGGAGTTGCCGTTCGGAAAAGGCAAGAAGTACCTGACCAACGCACCTCGCGCTCTCGACCTCATCGTCGGGGGTTGGTCAACAGCCCACTGGCTGATGTGGCAGGGCGGCAACTTGTTGACCTTCTCGGCGGCGCAAGTCAACGGAGATCCGAAGTCGAACGTCCCGGACGGCCTGTGGTTCAACCCGTCAGTGTTTCAAGTGAATCCGGCGTACACGCCGCGAACCAACCCGTGGTATTACGATGGCCTCCGCGGGCCGCGGTTCTGGAGCCTGGATTCGACCTTGGTGAAGTACTTCCCGATCACGGAGAGGGCGAGGCTCGAGATCCGGTTCGAGTTCTACAACATGCCGAACCATTTCATCCCGAGCGATCCGGATCTCGGGATCGGAAGCGGCACCATGGGCCAGAGCACCTGGGTCTACGGTGGCAACTACGGCCGCGAAGTACAGTACACGGCCCGTATTCACTTCTAGCTGCTGACTTCAGCATCGAAGCCGCGGAGGGTGACCGCTCTCCGCGGCTTCTTTTTTCTTGAGCTTGGAGATTCAGGTTTCAGCCCCTTATGCGCACCCGGAGTATGGTATAAAAAGAGATTGCGGGGCCGCACCAGCCCGCCGTGGGCGCGTAGCTCAATTGGCAGAGCAACTGACTCTTAATCAGTAGGTTGAAGGTTCGATTCCTTCCGCGCTCACCACGCAAATCGACGCTCGGCTCTACGCCAGAAACGGGGGCAAGCCCCCGATCCCAAACAAAATCAACTGGTACGTTGGACCACAGCGGAAACGTGTATCTCTCCGTCGTCGGGCAGGTCCGGATGGTGCTGCTTAAGGTGGACCTGGAAGCGTGGAACCCCTTCCCATCGGGGTGTTCCACCCATATACTTGACCCGTGAGGTAGCTTGATGCTCCACACGTTTCTCTGCTCGGTTGTCTTGTTTACGTCGGCTCTACTTCTCTCTGGAGAGCTTCGGCGCCAGCGGGCCGGGAGCGAACCAGCCCGACTTATTCCCTTCCTGCTCGAAGCGTCGCCGTCCGTCAAGCCCGAGCCTATCCCTCTCATCGTTCCTCCGGAGGGCCATCGGATCGTGCTCGTGGTTCGTAAGGCGAAGCAGCAAGCTCCGCGTGCTCCGTACCTGGGATGCGGTCAGCCGTGCCTTACACCTCACGCACGCCGCAGCCCTTCGGCTCAATGAGAAGTCCGCCCGCTCGAGTTGTTAGGCAGGCTTGCGTTTGGCCTGTCGCCGTGTTCTCCGGCGTCCCTATCGGCAAGAAAGGGCCTTGCCTGCGCTTCCGAACTCGTATGCGCCGATGTCGATCACACCTGCTGGAATCCGCTGCTCACCACACGCCGGGTCCAGATATTCATCAAAGGGCTTTAGCGGATATCCATTGGCCGAGCCTGGGGAACTCCCCGCATCGATTGCGGGCGAGCCCGGCGTCAGATGATAGTCGAACTTGTTCACGTCTACGAACAGCGGGTCGCCGATGAAGTTGGTTGTGGCGAGGGCATCCGAACGGTTGGTGACAGTGCCCGGCCCATAGAAGATGTTGTTCACCAGGACCGGCGGTGTCAGTCCCGCGGGACGCACGTACACGAACGTCCCACCTGCGGGACGTTGATTCACAAAAGTGTTGTTCACAACGTAGAGGTCCGTTCCGGGATTCGACGGGAAGAACCCCTCCTCCAGATACGTCAGCAGCGTGCTGTTTTCTGTATTAGGTCCCTGCTGAATGAGGTTGCCGATGACGTAGGTGGTCCCCCCGTTCGGCACGTCTATTTCATAGCTTCCCGTGCCATTCTCGCCGGTGATGCGGTTGTAGAGGATGTAGTTCACCGCCGCCCGCGTCTTCACAAGGTGGCCCGTAACGCTGTTGTGAGAATAGTTGTAGCGGAAAATCAGGGAAGCTACATGACCGATGTACACGTTATGAGACTGGCCGTCCCGATAGCCGTTGTTGTCGAATTCCGTGTACTCGATCAGGATGTTGCTGCCGGCGATGTTGCTTTCCAGAATTCCCTCTTCATTGTCGTGGAAGTAGCAGTTGCGAACAGTCAGATTCACGCCCGAAGCGCGAATGCCGGCGCCATTCTTGTCCGGCACCTTGGCGCCGAAAAACTCGATATTCTCGATCACCGTGTCTCTACCGTAAGGGACCCAAATCCCTTTCCCCTGGGCATTCTTGTTTTTCGCGTCAAGGCGCGCCCGCCCGTTGACTCCGCGGATCGTCAGGTTGTCGGTATACCACGCGCAGACATCGCCGAGATAGAGCCCGGCGTCAATTTCGATGAGGTCTCCCGGCGCCGCCGCGGCTATGGCTGCGCAAGGCGTCTGGAACTGCCTGGCCGGTCCGACTTGTAGCGTCGCTGCGGTTGCCATCCCAGCGACACACCACAGGGCGGCCGTCAAGAGCAAGAGTCTTTTTTCACACATGCCTCACCTCCGATAGCGGGCCGCTCGTACAGAACCCAGCCTTCTGCTAATGTGCGCTCCCTAGCGGGAGAAGTCAACGGTCGCTCCCACGGGTTCTTCGCATCGCCAGCCTGCGTTTCCAGGCCGTTTCGCGACGGGCTGGCTCCGCGCGAGGACACCACTCCCCTCACTCTTCCGAGGTCCAATGCGTGTTCGGGAGATCCCGAGTACTACTTCGCCCGTTTCAGCGTGAATTCCCGCGCCGGGCCGCGGCTTCCTTCACGCTTCATCTGGATCTCGTCTCCGGAGATCTTGCCCGTGTGGTTCCAGGTCATGGAGTTCCCGCCGAATTCGGCCTTCACGACGAAGGACAGCGTGTCACCACTGATCTTGCCGTCGGAGATCGGAAGATCCTGACCGCGAAAGCCCGTCATGCTGCCGGTGAGAGTCTCTCCGTCCACCTTGAATGTGTAGGTCACCTCGCGCATCTGG
>DATIFQ010000545.1:0-7825 GCA_035455185.1 Bryobacteraceae bacterium
CGGCCTGCATTCTGGGCCAGTTGGCTTCGAATGCCATCTCAAGAGTCTCATCCTCCACGGTAGAGCCCAACGTCTTATGGACAGTCTTGACAAGCCTTCGCGTATCTTCCTTCGTGGAGACTGTGGCCTGGAATTGATTGAGCGGTGGAAAAAGATCTTTAGGCTGAATCCCGCCAATCAGATACGTGCAGACTCCATGTTGGCCTTCAATAGCGTTGAAAATTGCGCCTGCTTCAAAATGAATCCAAGTTGAGTGAAGGTTTTGCGGCGTGAGACATATTATGCCGACTCGTGTTTGTCGCAGAGACTGTGTGATCTCTGAGAAGTGGGAGCTGCCCTTTCCGATATCCTCTTCGGACATCCAGGGTCTGCTCTTCTGGACAACGACTGGTAACCATTGGCGAAGTGCCCTTGCAATGTGCCTGCTTGGTTCGCCAGACCAGCAAATGAACGTGTTGTGTTCGATGCCCATAACCATCCTCGCTTACTTTGACTAGTCTAGAATATTGCGGACGACTCGCATGCCTCGCGTGTCCTCAAATCGCGCGCGCATGGAGCCGTCGAAGTTCGGCCTGAAGGGCGCGGCGGTAGAGCGAACGGAGACGCTGGAACCGGCATCGGTGAAGGTGGTGGAGGTGGGGAGGTAGGATGGGCAACTCATAGGCACCGGTTCTGTGCCTGCGGGAGGTTCTGCACTGATGACGTCTTCTCGACGGTCGTTCCTCGAAATGCTTGTCGGCCTGACGAGCCGCATCAATCCGCCCAACGTCGTCCTGATCGTGGCCGACGATCTAGGCTCGGGCGATCTCAGCTCGTACGGCTGCCGCGACATCCGCACGCCGGCGATCGATTCCATCGGCCGGCAGGGTGTCCGGTTCACGCAGTTCTATGGCACACCGGAATGCACGCCGACCCGCTGCGCGTTACTCACGGGACGCTACCAGCAGCGGGTTGGAGGCTTGGACTGCGCCATCGGAGTCGGCAACAACGGCCGCTATGACGAGGCCGTCTGGCTGCAAAGGCGCGGGGAGCTTGGCCTGCCTACATCAGAACTCACCTTGCCACGGATTCTGAAGCAGCGTGGCTATGACACGGCCTGTTTCGGCAAGTGGCACCTGGGGTATCCGGAGAAATTCCGGCCGAACCGGCACGGATTCGACGAGTACTTCGGCATCCTGGGCGGCGGCGCAGATTACTTCACGCATGAGGAGTTCAACGAAGGCGCCGGACAGTCCTACCTGTATCACAACGTCCGGAAGGTGAAGCGCGACGGGTACCTGACGGACTTATTCGCCGAGGCGGCGCTGGACTGGCTTAGGCGCCGTTCGAAGCGGCCGTTCTTCCTTTATCTGCCATTTACCGCGCCGCACACGCCAATCCAGGACCGTGACGAATATGACCCGAATACGGGAACGGCTCCCACGCGCCAAGGTCACAGGCCCACGTACGCCAAGATGGTGGAGCGGATGGACGGGCACATCGGCGGCGTCCTCAAACAGTTGGACGCCATGGGGGCGGCGGAAAACACGCTGGTCATCTTCCTTAGTGACAACGGAGGCGACGCAAACGGGGACAACCGTCCTCTGCGCGGCAGAAAGAGTTCCGTGTGGGAAGGGGGCATCCGTGTTCCCTGCCTCGTACGCTGGCCCGGCGTGCTGCCCGCCGGAAAAGTGATCTCGCAGCTTGGCATGGCCATGGACCTTCTGCCCACGATTGTCTCCGCTACCCGGACACCGGCGCCGAGTGGAAGGAAGTTTGACGGGATGGACTTGCTGCCAGTGCTGACGGGAGAAAGGCAGCCTTTTCCACGCCTCGTATTCTGGAGGTACAAGCGAGGGAGCGCCGTTCGAAAAACGGTGCGGCAAGGCGATATGAAGTACGTTTTCGACTCCGGTCAAGAAGAGCTCCATGACCTGGCGCGCGACGAGCGCGAGGAAAATAACCTGCTGGTGGAACGGTCCGATGTGGTTCGTGATCTCAAGGCCAAGTTGACCGCGTGGGAGCGGGATGTCTCGGCCGAGCGGCTGTGGGAGTTCACAGCCGGGTCGCCTGCGGTACAAACGGACCCTTGACTCTGGTTTATACCGGGAGCACACTCAGGGCAGCGCGCCACTGATGCAACGCAATACTTTCACGATCTCGGCTATGGCAATGGCTCTTGCTATTTTGCCGACCTGTCATGCGCAAGCCTTGCGTATTACCGCTGTGCAAAACGAGGCAACTCGGGACAGCCGGTTAAGTCCGGGATGCAACGCGATCGTCTTTGTCCCCGACGAGATACAGCAATGCTGTTCGGTCGGCGGCAAGTGGGCCGAACTCAATTACCACGGCTCCTTTACGGGCTTGGGGAACTTCATCGGCGTGCGAATCCCGGTGGAACTGCCGCCAGGGCCTACCACGATTTCGCGCAGTCTCAGTTCCGAACCTGTTCCCATCACGCTTTCCGAGTTTGCGCCGGGCATTTACAGTCTGGATGGTACCGGCGCAGGCTTCGGCTACTTTAGAAGGCAACCATTTTCGTCTTTTGCTCCCGAAGCGCATTACCTCCCGACCGGTCTGTTTCGGCTGGATCGAAACTATCCGGACCTGGTGATTCAGGACACGGTGAACCGCGCAGTGCCGGGAGAGGTCTTGATCGCGTATGCGGTCGGCTTGGGTCCGACAGATCCCCTCATTTCCACCGGCACAAAGCTTGATCCCTTTTCCACTATCTCCTCCGCGCCCCTGGTCAACCCGCTTCGTCTGATGATTGATGGACGGCAGGCGGAGGTAGTCTGGGCAGGGCTCTTCTACGCCGGAGGCCTAGTGGGCCGAATGTATGACGTTGGCGGCCTTTACAACGTGAGATTCCGGGTACCAGCCGATCTGGCCGAAGGGAACCACGAGGTTGCGTTGCAGATTGGCGGCCAGACCAGCAACTCTGTGATCCTGCCGGTGGGCAAGCGGGCGCCGGTCATCACAGGGCTCGTCAATGCGGCCAGCTTCGCCTATGAGGGCTGGTCGGCGCCAGGGTCGATCATGACTCTTTACGGCGAAAACATCGAAGGGCCCGACGATCTCTCGGGATTTCCCGCCACAACCCTTCAGGGCATCTCAGTCATCTTCAATGGCGTGCGGGCGCCGTTGTTCCACCTGATCCCATCACATAACCAGATCAATCTTGTTACGCCCGCCGAGTTGCAGGAGGACAAGGACTGTTGGCCGGATTGGCTGGATTGTGTCACCGTGCAACTGAGCAGCCCACTTGGAGTCAGCCCAAGATACTATCTCGCCACGGGCGCCGTTCACCCTGGCATGTTCGTGATTGGCGATCCTTGGCGGCCCGCCCGGCGGAATGTCGCCGCGCTATTTGGGAACACCGCATGGAGAGTCATGCCGCGGTTCCAAGCTCGGGCGTTGAACATACCCGATGACTGCGCGGGGGTAGCTGCCGGAGCCCTTTGCGGCCGGCCCGCTCGCCCCGGCGATGTGATCCAGATCTACTGCACCGGTCTGGGCCGGGCCACTCCTGGGGGCGATCCGGCGGGCGCTCCGCTTCCGACCGGGTCCCTCGCTCCGTCGGACGGCAACCCGCTCTACATGACCGTGAAAAAGCCTGAGGTCACAATCGGCGGCTTGTCCGCGGATGTCCAATTCTCCGGTCTCACACCAGGTCTTGCCGGTCTGTACCAAGTTAACGTTCGCATCCCACAAGATGCGCCCTCCGGTGACGATGTCACCGTTGTAATGCGCCAGACATATTACTCTGATTCGGCCACGCTGGCGATCGAGAAGTGAGGGACGACGGGGGAAGGCACCGCTGTTGACACGCAAACGACGTTGGGACAGCGGAGCCAGCCAGCGTTGCGACGAGGATTCACCAGCCGGAGCCGGCGCCACCGGGGATGCCCAGCTCAAGCGGCGATCCTTTGATATAGGCGACGCCTTTGAAAAGAGCGACCAGCTCGTCATGCTGGCCGGTAATCCTGACAACGCAAGTCGAGAGCTTGCGGGTGCGGGCGATTTCCTCCGCGGTGGCGGTCAATTTTCCAGACTCGACGGCCTTGAACCATGTGACGTCCGCCTGGCAGGCGACGGCGACGACTCCGTGTGAATTCGAGGCGGCCGCGAACGCGAGATCGGCGAGAGTGAAGAGCGCGCCCCCTTGGAGGATTCCGACGGCGTTGAGATGGCGTGGCTCCACCGTCATCTCCGTGCGGGCAAACCCGGGGCGGATCTCCACGATGCGGATGCCGTTCTCTTTCGCGTAGCGATCGTTTTCAAAGAATCTGGCAATGAGTTCCATTTCCATTCGGGATGTTACCACCTCTCTCTGTGGTAAGCTTCAGCGAAAGGACAGACCATGGCCACAGAGGTTTCAGGTTCGAGTGAAGTAGCCGCGGCGGCCGCTCCGCTTACAAAGAGCTCAACCGGGCGACTCGTCAGTTTGGACGCCTTCCGGGGTTTTGTCATGCTGCTGCTGGTCTCGGAAGGCCTCGGCTTTTCGGTGCTGCGGAACCATCCAGGCTGGGAATGGCTCGCTGCGCAGGTCGACCATGTGCCGTGGGAGGGCTGTGTGTTCTGGGACCTCATCCAGCCGGCGTTCACCTTCATGGTCGGCATGGCGATGCCGTTCGCGTTCGCCAAGCGGAAGGCCGAGGGTGCAACGGACCTCGAAGTGTTCAAGCACGTGGCGTACCGTGCGCTGATGCTGATCGTCCTCAGTAATATCTACTCGAACTGGGGACCAGCCACCTCACACTTGCAGTTGCAGTTGATCAACGTGCTGTCACAAATCGCCTTCGGCTACCTGATCTGCTTCCTGATTATGCGGCTGCGCTTCCGGTCTCAGGTGGTAGCCGGGGCGGCCATGTTGGCCGGCTTCTGGGCGTTGTTCGTATTGTTCCCTGGTCCGGAGGGTCCGTGGTCAAAGACCGGAAACATCGGTGCGTTGATCGACCTCAACGTGCTCGGTTATAACTATTCCGGGTACTACACAACCATCAACTTCATCGGGAACGCCGTCACCATCCTGTTCGGATGCTGGGCCGGCATGCTGGTGCGGACCGACAAGTCGCACGGTTATAAGTTGAAAGTGCTGTTGTCCTGCGCCGCCGTCGGGCTGGCGCTCGGCCTTGCGCTCCAGCCGCTCAATCCGATGGTCAAGCGCCTCTGGACGTGCTCGTTCACGTTCTTCAGCGCCGGCTGGGTGTTGCTGATGCTGGCCATCTTTTACTGGATCGTCGAGGTGAAACAGGTGAAGAGGTGGACATTCCCGCTGATCGTGGTGGGGATGAACTCGCTTTTCATTTATTCGCTCGGGCAGATCGGGATTAAAGGATGGCTGACGCGAGGGCTCGGGAATTTCACGAAGAACTTCGGCGTTTTCGGGGACCTCGGCATGATCCTACAGCACACCCTTGTGATGGTGTGCTTGTGGTACGCGTGCTATTGGCTCTACCAGCGCAAGATCTTCTTCAAGATCTGAACACAGCCTAAAGGCTGTGCCGCCACTTCAAAATTCGAGGCGCAGGCCGAGGTCGACCTGACGGACTGCCGGCAGCCCATTCAGCACACGAGCCATGGAACTGATTGTTCCCACTGTGCCCCTCGAACTGATGTTGGCTCGGGGTACGGCGAAGTTCGGATGGTTCAATGCGTTGACCATGTTGACCATGAGCTGGAGACGGCTCTTCTCGGTGAAGTGAAAACTTTTCGCTAGCGCGAAGTCAAGGTTGGCCACGCCGGGGCCTTCCAGTACGTTGAGTCCCGAGTTGCCAAAGCGTCCCACGTTGGCGGGCTCCTGGCACACCGGATTGTCATCCGGACAACCCGGCACCTTAAAGGCTGAGGCGTCAAACCATCGCTCGATCGTACGGTCGCCGGTGGGAAGGTTTCCGTTGCCGATGCGATCCGGCCGCCCGCCGAACGTGCGTGTGTTGGAAGGATCGAACCCCGAGAAACTCGGAGTGAAGTACTGCCCCGACTGCAGGTTGACACTCCAACTGGTCTGCCATCCGCCAAGTACTGCGTCCACGACCGGATGAGCAGTGGCCAGGAACCGCTGTCCCCGCCCGAAGGGCAGCAGGTAGATGGCGTAGCCAAAGGCGCGGTGCCGGAGAACGAGTCCGTTGTTGGCTCGCTCCGCCCGGCGGTCGAACTGGTTCTGGATCACCTGGCCTGAGTAGGAGGAGCCGCCGCCGCCGCTATCCTGCGTGTCGGTCAGATCGCGCGCCCACGTCCAACCGGCGCCAAACGTGAGATTCTTCCCTTGCCTCTTAGTCGCTGAGACTTCCAGCCCGCTGTAGAACTCACTGCCTCCGTTGTCCGACCAGATCACCTGGTTGTACTGCGGGTAAGGCCTGCGGCTGGCCGAGAACGGAGTGGTGCTTGGGGCCAGTAAGTTCAGGTTGCGGTTGTAAATCAGGCTTACACTCCGGCTCCCGACATAGGAAACCCGGAAACCGACTTCGCGGACCTGCTGCTCCACGGTCAGGTTCCACTGCTGCGTGTAGGGGAGCTTCATGTGCGGGTTCTTACCCTGGACGTTCTGAGTACCGGCCGCACCGATCGCGGAGGGCAGGAAGGGCTCCGGAAACTGGAAAAGAGGGGCTCCGTCCACGATGTCGTTGATGAACGTCGCGCTACCGGAGAAGGGGCCGCCTCCCATGGTCCGTGCCATCGGCCTGTAAACGAGGTTTCCGTAGATCCCGTACCCGCCCCGAATGACCGTGTTTCCAGCAACAAACGGCTTGTAAGCGAAGCCAAAACGCGGCTGGAAGTATCCATTGTGAGAGTCGAGCAGCGAGTTTGCCGGGTAGCCCGCCTCCGAGGCGGTTTCCACCCGGATGTTCGCCGGAAAGTAAGGGTTGACCTGGGCGGCTCCTTCGTCCGGGATGACCAAGGCTCCGGTCTGCGGATTAAAGCTGTAAATCGCTCCCTTCGTGTGGCTGAACGGCCTCATCAGCTCCCATCGAAGCCCGTAGTTCAGGGTCAGTTTCCGATTGACCTTGAACTGGTCCTGAATATACAAACCTGCCGTTGTGGCACGGAGGTTGCGCGCCGGGAGCGGAACGGCCAATTCGGAGGTCTGCGGAATCCCAAGCAGGAAGTCCGCGTACCCGAATCCAGACCAGACTCCCGTAAAGTTGTAACCACCGTAGACCAACGACGTAATGAAGGTCTCGTTCAGGCGATCGCGGATCACATCCACGCCAAACTTCACGAAATGTCTTCCTTGGGTCCAGCTCAGATTGTCGATCCATTGAAACGTCGCGCTTGGGTTGTTGTAGTACGAGTCATCGTAGTCGTCATAATCGACATAGGTGACTGGATCGATCCGCACGATGGGCGCGTCGTTTATTCCAGTCACTGTTGTCCCACGGATGCCCCACTGCTGGATCAGGTCGCTCCCGATGACGTCCAGGTAGTAGCTGTTGCGGTGGTAGGTGACGCCCGTGCGGAACTCATTGACCACCGAGGGGGAGAACGTGTGGTTCCACGACGCCACCGCGCTGTGGCCGTAACGCCTCTGCGTGACTTTGCCGATCGTGGGCACAAGATCCGTGTAGTCGAGGGGCATGCGCCGCCAGCTCACCCGCGCGAAGACCACGTCGCGACTACTGAAGTTGTAGTCGCCACGGATGTCGAACTGATTGAACCGCGTGAAGCCGGTTGTGCCAGGAAACTGCTGTCGGTAGTTCGCCGCCTCCAGGCCGGGAGGGCCAAAATTCGGCAATGGGAACAGCGTGTCCTGAATCTTCTTCGAAACCGCGCTGATGCGCTCGGGCGGAATGATGTTGTCCTGGAACGGGATGTTGGTAAGGGGGTCGACGATCGCAAAGTC
>DATIFQ010000546.1:0-63545 GCA_035455185.1 Bryobacteraceae bacterium
TGCCGAAGGTAGCGCTTTCCCTGCCGGTCTTCATTAGCGCTCTCGGCGGAAAAATTGGAACGGCGCTAGCCCGCCGTCAGGCTCCCTTCGGCAGGCGGAACGGCCGGCGGGACTGCTCGACTTCATTGCCGCGCGTCCAGATCAGATCGATCTCAGCGACGCCGTATCCCTTGCGGTTTGCTAGTTCGAGGTGTTTCATCCGAGCCGGATCGATGCCAATCACCGAGGCCCCCACCGTGTCCACCGCCAGCGCGCTGGCACCCGCGATGACGACGTTATGATGCACTCCGCGCGCATCCGGTCCGTAGGGACCGTCGCCCTCCAGGCCCCAGCCGCCGCCCAGAATCGAGTAGTCAGACGCGTGGTATCCGTAGAGATCCACCAGGATCTCGTGCGGTTCGCCGAGTTGGAACACCTGCTCTTTTGTCCGCCCGTACTTTGTCTCCGGCAGAATGCCAAAGTAGCTCCCCAGGGACAGCGCAGCCAGCAACCTGGCGTGCGTCTTCAACGGCGCAATAGTGATGAGCTTGTCGCACTGCTGAATTGTCGAGGGGATGAAGAACACGCCCTCCTTGTTCCGGCTCGAGGAAGGCCGGCCCGGAATCGGCAGTTCGAGCGCTTTGTCGGCGTTCAGATCGACGACGTCGAACTTCACTCCGGCGTGCTTCTTTGAGAACTCCTCCACGACCTTGCGATAGGTGAAGCCCCCGAACGCGCCGTTCCAATCCGACGTCCAAACTTCGACCGGTGTCTCCGGCCTCCACGACGGTCCTTCCGCGATCGTGATGCGCTCGCCCAGGCGTTTCTCGACCAGCCACGCGATCAGGCTGGACACAAGACGCGGGTCGGTGATCGAACCCGGCACAATGCGCCCCTCACGGTCGTGGCAGACGGCGATGTCCGGCTTGATCACCACCCAGTCGGAGGGCTCGACGATCGATTCGATGTCCTGGCCGCGAACGCCGCTCAGCTCCACGGCTTTGCGGAACATAGCATCCAGTTCGGACGCGTTTAAGGTGGCGTCCACGGGCTTCGGCCGGGCAAGTCCGGTGAGCTTGGTCCCGTCGTGGTCCGAGCCTCCGTCGAAGCTGGACAGAACGACGCCGACGCGAGGTGTCTGGTCGGCGGTCGCGCTGGCCACCACCTCATCATCTTTTGTCTCCAGCTGCTGCTGGCGGGCAGCCGCGCGGGCCAGTCCCACACCGGCCAACTGCACGAGAATCTCTCTACGCGACTGCAGCATGTGGTTACCCCTGCCCGGCAGGACTGCCGGAATGAGGCATTATACGTTAACCAAGCGGCGAAAGCCTCGGTCGAAGCGCGCGAAGCGGCCGACGGAGGAAATGCGCGGGGCATCGTTCCAGACTGCCCCGCGCCACGAGCCTCTTTTGCTGTAGGGTTCGGCTATCTGCGGCCGCGACGCTGACCCGATCCCGTTCCGCCGCCTGTGCCCGGCTGGTGGATGGGTCCGGACCCGTCCCGTGGCCCCAGTTTCTTGCCGTTGCCTTGGCCACGGCGTTGGCACTGGACCTGAGTCTGGTTCGGATTCTGGTTGCCGTTTTGACTGAACGCAGGAGTATCGAACGCGCAGACTGAACACGCGCTGACCAGGAACATCGTTGCGACTGCCAGGGAACTCTTCCTCTTCATATTGATGGTCTCCTTTCTGACCTTCACCCTCAAGAACGCAACTTGGGTTCCACGGACCTGCGCAAGTAGCAGCAATCACTTAACGACGGTCGAGAGGCTTCAGACATGCAAACGCCGCGCTGAGTCACGCAAGCCCTGCGCGGTCACTTTTGACGCTGAACGTGAACGTCAGATCCGCCTGGCTCAGTCTTTTGTCTGCGCGATGCAGTATTCCTTCAAGCGGTATTGGAGCGTTCGCAGGCTGATGCCGAGTTGTCTGGCCGTTTTGGTTCTGTTGCCGTCGTTCGTTCGGAGTGCATCCTCGATTGCCTGGCGCTCGATGTCTTTGAAAAGCACCGGCCGCGCCGGACCGGTGGTGGTGACGGGGAGGTCGTCCGGTTCAATCACGTCATCGCACAGTATGGCTACGCGCTCCATGGTGTTCTCGAGTTCGCGAACGTTCCCGGGCCAACCGTAGGCCAGCAGCACATTCTCGGCTTCCGGCGTGAGGACGAGGTGGGGCTTACCAAGGTTTCGTGCTGCTCTGCCCAGAAAGAAACGAGCGAGTTTCGGGATGTCCGAAGGACGCTCGCGCAGCGGTGGGACCTCAATGGGAAACGTATTCAGTCGATAGTAGAGGTCCTCCCGGAACTTGCCGTCTGCTACGCTCTGCCTAAGGTTCCTGTTCGTAGCGGCAATCACGCGCACATCGACGGCGATCTCCCGCGTGCCCCCGACGCGTTCGAACGTCTTCTCCTGCAAGACTCGCAGCAGCTTTGCCTGCAGATTCCCATCGAGTTCTCCGATTTCGTCGAGAAACAACGTGCCAGCGTGGGCCCTTTCGAAGCGACCGAGGTGCTGGCCGGCAGCGCCCGTGAACGAGCCTTTCTCGTGTCCGAAAAGCTCGCTCTCGATCAAGGAGGGTGAAAGAGCTGCACAGTTGACGGCAACGAAGATCTTCTCAGCCCGTGGGCTATTTTTGTGAATGCAGCGCGCGATGAGCTCCTTTCCCGTCCCGCTCTCACCGCTGATCAGCACTGTGGTATCCGTGGGAGCGACCCGCCGGGTCAATTCCAGAACCCGCTCCATTCGCGGGTCGTCCGCGACGAGATTTCCGCACGAGAAACGGTCGGCCTCCTCTTCGCGGAGTAACGCATAGTTTCCGGCCAATTGGCGCTGGTCGAGCGCCTTGCGAACGAGCAGCCGGAGTTCGTCCGGACTGCTCAGCGGCTTGCCTAGGTAGTCTACCGCTCCCAGTTTCATGGCCTCCACGGCGGATGCGATTGTCCCGAATGCCGTAATCATGATCACGGGGGTCTCGGGCATGTTCTCCATCCACCATCGCAACACCGCCAGCCCGTCCCCGTCTGGAAGCTTCATGTCCGCGACGACGAGGTCGTAGTTACGGCGCCCTCCGGCGCGCACGGCCTCGGCCACCGAGCCCGCATTTTCGACACCGTAGCCTTCTCCGACAAGGATCGTCTCCAACAGATTCCGGAATCCCGGATCGTCGTCGATAACAAGAATTCGTTCCATACGTTCCCTCTTAGGACGCCTCGAACTCCTTGGCCTGGAGACCGGGGAAGTGGAGGATGGCTTCCGTACCGTGCGGGTGGCCAGGGTTCATCGAAAGCTCGCCGCCCAGTGATTGGGCCAGCCTGCGAGTGATCGCCAGTCCCAGACCCGTCCCGAAGGCCTTGGTCGTAAAGAAAGGCTCAAAGAGCCTCGACTGGGCGATTTCCGACAGACCGGGCCCGTTATCGATGACCGATAGAATCAGTCCCTGCGGCCTGTGGCTGCGGATCTCCAACCTGACCTCGCCGCCGGCTACGTCGCCAATCGCGTCCGCCGCGTTGCGGACAAGGTTCAGCAAAGCCTCCTGAAGAAGGTGCGGGTCGGTGTTCCATTCGAGCTTTGGGTCGTCAGGTACAAACCGGATATCACGAGTCCCTATGATTTGTCGGGCGTGTGCCCGAAGTGGACCGAGTGTCTCTTCCCACTTTGCTATCCGAACCGAAGGCGCAGGAGGCCTGCCGTAAAGCAGTAGATCATGGACCAAGCCCTCCAGCCGCTCTGTCTCACCCAGAATCGGCTCCAGAAGCTGCCGAAGAGGCGCATCCGCTTTTTCGCCGGCGAGTTGCGCGAATCCTTTGATCGTTCCTAGAGGATTGCGGATCTCATGCGCCAACACGGCAGCCATCTTACCCATGTGAGCGAGATGCTCGAGCTCCAGTTGCCGAATTTTGAACTGCGCCGTCCGACGCGCCGCCCAGATCCCATACGACGACACCATCACAAGAACGATAGCGCCCAGTGAGGCAACGATAACGTTGTGGCGTGCGTGGGCCACCAGAAAATCGGCGGCCCTGCCGTCGAGATCAATGCGTGCGATGCGCAGACCTGTGTCAGAGTGGAACGGCACATAGGCGCGGTAAACCGGCTCCTGGCTGTCTCCAGTGAACCCAGCTCGAAACAATTCCTGCCCATTCCAGATCGGCTGCAGGCGCCGCTCATCTCCCGCTTTTCCACGCTCAATCAATTCCAGTCCGATGAGGCTGGGTTCGTCCTTGCCAAGCTGTTCGAAAACGAGGGTTCCCGTTTCGGAAATCGGAACGTTCTCCAGACGGGCCGCTAGCATCGCTACGCGAGTCCGAAGGTAGACTACCTTCTGCTCATCCAGTTCCTGGAACGTGCGGACGGAACTCAACAGGAGAACCAGCGGCAATGCTACGATCACCACCGGCAACAGCAGGTGGGAGAGAATCTGGGTTCTGCGCGACACTCTACCCATGCTAGATGCACCCTGAGTGGTCATCGTGACATTCCTGCACGGAGAATGGACGTTCGATTGCTCGTGGGAAGGGCGGAGATCGTATGAGAAGTGTCCAATTCATAGTGCTGACCGGCCTTGTCGTGGCTGGCGTGGCGCTCGGGCAGTCATCGGAGTCCCAGGCGCCGATCGCTGACAATCCCAAGGTTGAGGTCAAAGGGAAGATCGAAAAGATCCGGATCGCCCGAGGCCAGGGAATGCCGTCCCTCGACTTGAATACGGGCGACAGGACCGTTAGCGTCATCTTGGGATCGATGCGGTACCTTGTGGAACAGGATTTCAATCCCAAAGCCGGCGAGGAGGTGGTGGTCTCCGGTTACAAAGTGAACGACGGCATTGTTGCGGTCACCGTGACTCTCGCGGCGACTGGCAGGCTTCTGAGGCTGCGGGACGACGGCGGCCGGCCGCTTTGGATTGGAGGGCGCCGTGGAGCGCCCATGCACAGGCGCGCCAAATGAGCCGGCGATACGCCCTCTTCCGGATTCCGCCGGAGCTCCTCTAGGAATCGCGCAAGACCTGCATTCTGAGCACTGACACTGCGCAGAAGTTGCGTGACGCTCCGCGGCCGGATCTGCTCAGGCACGATCACGGGAAGACCATCCAAGACCTGCGGGACGCAGTGGCACATTGCCGAGAAGAGGGTGGTAGACTGGGCGATCAAGTTTGGTCACGCGCAGCGCCCTGCATTAGTTAGAATGAGGGAAATCTCCCGTCTCCGAAGGCGGCACTCATGTCCGGCTATTACCACCAGGAAGACCTGCCTCGCTTTTCCGAAATGGGCAAGAATGCGCCCGACCTCTGGAAGAAATTCGCCGAGTGGTACGGAGCCGTCTTCGCCGAGGGTGCGCTAACGGCGCGTGAGAAATCGCTGATCGCCCTGGCGGTCGCGCACGCTGTACAGTGTCCGTACTGTATCGACGCCTATACCCAGGACTGCCTGGAGAAAGGCTCGAACGTGGAACAGATGACCGAGGCCGTTCATGTCGCCTCGGCCATCCGCGGCGGCGCTTCCCTGATTCACGGGCTCCAGATGCGAAACGCCGCGGAGAAGGTGAGCATGTGAGCCTGGTTTCGATCGGACATCCGCTCGCTTCGGCCGGTGAGCAGCTTCGCGTGCTCAGCGAGCCGCGACGCCAGCTCAAGCCGTTCGAGCAGTCGCTCGCCGAGTCTGGATTGTTGCCGCTTACGGCGACGGGCATCACCGTGCTTCAGATCAACGTCGGTAAACTCTGCAATCAGACCTGCCGGCACTGTCACGTGGACGCCGGTCCGGACCGCCGCGAGACGATGGCGCGGGAGACGGCGGAACATTGCATCCGCGTGCTGGCGCAGACAGACATCCCGACGCTGGACATTACCGGCGGCGCTCCCGAACTGAATGCGAACTTTCGCTGGATTGTGGAACGGGCGAAGACGCTGGGCCGTCACGTGCTCGACCGGTGCAACCTCACGATCCTGACCGTGCCGTCAGAGGCGGATCTGGCCGGATTTCTTGCAGCCCGCGAGGTCGAGATCATCGCCAGCCTGCCGTACTACCTGGAGGACGAAACCGACCGGCAGCGCGGCGAAGGGGTCTTCGCGAAATCGATCGAAGCGCTGCGCAGTTTGAACGCCCTCGGTTACGGGCAGGAGGGCTCCGGCTTACGCCTGAACTTGGTCTACAATCCGGTCGGCGCGTTCCTGCCACCGGCTCAGGCGGCTATCGAAGCGGACTTCCGGCGCGAACTCCTGCGGCGCCACGGCATCGTCTTCAATTCGCTTTACACGATTACCAACATGCCGATCAGCCGCTTCCTCGAGTTCCTGCTTCGCACGGGCAACTACGACCGCTACATGGAGAAGCTCGTCAGCGCTTACAACCCGGCGGCCGCCGCTGGCGTCATGTGCCGTTCCATGCTCTCGGTCGGGTGGGACGGGACGCTCTACGACTGCGATTTCAACCAGATGCTTGAGCTTCGCGTCGATCACGGCGCGCCCGCCCACATCCGCGACTTCGACCCCGGCGCGCTCGCCCGCCGCCGTATCGTCACCGGCCAGCACTGCTACGGATGCACCGCCGGCGCCGGCTCCAGTTGCGGCGGCGCGACGGCGTAGGACTTTAAAGACTGCTGAATTTCTCCACAGAAGCTGTCTTCGCCTGCCCGCTCTCCGCAACCACACAACCAGCCCGCTTCCCCCTCCAAGGGAGGATTCGGCCCGTTCGATGATTCCCAATTGTTGCAATCGATTAGGTGGTGCAAACTGTACGGGAACTGGGAAAACCCTGGATCTCCCACAAGCGAGGTAAGGTATGAGCACTCAGACTGTCGAGCCGAAGCCCAGCCCCGTCATGGGTCTGGTGAACATCGACTCCTCGATCGAGGATGTCATACGGCAGCGTCTCGCGGAAGAACGCGCGCGGCTGGAGCGGGAAGACGCTGCTGAAAAGCATAAGGTTCACCACTTCAAGCGGCCCGCGGAGCGCTCGTTCACCGCAGACCAGCGCGGCCACACCACGCTGCTCTTCGGCGGCCTCACGTGGAAACACGAGAAGCTGATCCATGGGGCGCTTGAAGGCCTTGGCTACATCTCCGAAGCTATCCCCACGCCGAACGTCAGCGCCTTCCAGACCGGCAAGGAGTTCGGTAACAATGGCCAGTGCAACCCGACCTACTTCACGGTCGGCAACCTGGTCCAGTTTCTTCAGTCCCTTGAGGAACGGGGGCTCACCAAACAGGAGATTATCGACCGCTACGTGTTCTTCACCGCCGGCGCCTGTGGTCCGTGCCGCTTCGGCATGTACGAGTCGGAGTACCGGCTGGCCCTCCGAAACTCGGGCTTCGACGGCTTCCGCGTTCTTCTGTTCCAGCAGTCCGGCGGCCTGAGCCAGTCCGATGCCGAGGCCGGCCTCGAGATGAATATCGACTTCTTCCTCGGCATCCTCAACGCCATGAATTGTGGCGACGTGTTGAACGAGGTCGCCTATGCCATTCGCCCCTTCGAGACGTCGCAAGGCGATACCGACGCTGTCCTCGACCGGATCATGGACTATATGCACGAGGTGTTTCGCAAGAAACAGCCCTGGACGGTGGGCGACAACTTGGCGAAATACCTGGGCGGCTTCAAGGACTCCACCGAGTATATTGGGAAGTTTGTCAACCAGTTGAAGGGTGACGAGTACACCGCGTCCCTGGAACGCTGCCGCGATCTGTTCAACGAGATCGAGGTCGACCGGCTCCGCGTCAAGCCGATCGTTAAGATTACGGGCGAGTTCTGGGCGCAGACCACCGAGGGCGACGGAAACTTCAATATGTTCCGGTTCCTGGAGCGCGAAGGCGCACAGGTGGTTGTCGAGCCCATCGGCACGTGGATCATGTACATGATCCACCAAGTCGTTCAGAAGCACCGCGATTTGAAAGGGCTGAGCGAGGGCGCCGTTCTGCCGCCCCTCTGGCGGCTCGACAAGCGCGCGAAGATCGAATGGAGCTTCCGGAACAAGGTTGCCAAGCTGAGACTCGCCGAGGCGATCTTCAAGCGCGAATACCACCGAGTCGTCGATGCGCTTGGCGGCATCGCCCACCATCTCGCCGACCAGTACGAACTCCAGCGTGTGGGCCACCCCTTCTACAACTCTCGGGCCGGCGGCGGCGAAGGGCACCTCGAGGTCGCCAAGAACATCTACTACTCGAACAAAGATCTCTGCCACATGGTCCTGTCGGTGAAGCCGTTCGGCTGCATGCCTTCCACGCAGTCCGACGGAGCCCAGGCGGCGGTCGTCTCCCAGTACCGGGACATGATCTTCCTGCCGATCGAGACTTCGGGCGAGGGTGAGATCAACGCTCACAGCCGCGTACAGATGGCCCTCGGCGAAGCCAAGAACAAGGCGAAGCGTGAATTCCAGGAGGTGCTCGACCGCAAGGGCCTGACGCTCGAAGAGTGCCGCGCTTACGTTGACGCCCATCCCGAGATGAAGCGGCCGATGTACCGCGTACCGCATACCAAGGGCGTCGTTGGCACGGCGGCGAACTTTGTTCATCACGTCGCGGAGAGGATGGGCCGCGCCTGAGCTCGAACCTTGAACGCGCCCATTCGCGTTCATTTGCGCCCTTGACGTGAAAACTATGGACACACGATTTCTGATCGGACTCGATGTAGGCTCGACCACGGTGAAGGCGATCGTCATCGATGCGGCCACCGACGAGATCCTCTGGCGCGACTATCAGCGCCACGACACCAAGCAACCCGAGAAAGTCCTTGAATTCCTCACGCGCTTTGAGGCGGAAATTGACGGCTTCGAGCAACAGGCCTCACGGATCTTCGTCACCGGTTCGGGCGGCTCGGGCGTCGCGAAACACATCGGCGCGAAGTTTGTTCAGGAAGTGAACGCGGTCTCTCTCGCCGTAGAGAAGCTCTATCCGGAGTGTGGTTCCGTCATCGAACTGGGCGGCCAGGACGCGAAGATCATCATCTTTAAGGAAGACCCGGAGACCGGCCGCAAAAAGAAACTCCCGTCGATGAACGACAAGTGCGCCGGCGGTACCGGCGCGGTCATCGACAAGATCAACGCCAAGCTCCGCATTCCCGCCGACGAGCTCTGCGAAATGGGCTACCGCGGCCTAAAGCTCCATCCCGTGGCCGGCAAGTGCGGCGTCTTCGCCGAGACCGATATCAACGGCTTGCAGAAGGCCGGCGTGCCGCCCGACGAGCTGATGGCATCGCTGTTTGAGGCCATCGTCATGCAGAACCTCTCCGTGCTCACCCGCGGCAACACGCTCCGGCCCGTCGTGCTGCTGTTGGGCGGACCGAACACCTACATCAAGGGAATGAGGGACTGCTGGAAGCACAACATCCCGAAGATCTGGGAGGAGCGGAACCATCCACTGCCGGAAGGCGTTCCTCCGGAGGATCTCATCCGAACGCCCGACAACGCCCAGTACTTCGCCGCCATCGGCGCGGTCGAGTTCGGCAAGACCGAGGACGAAGGCGTCGGTCAATATCTCGGCTGGAACAAACTCGAGTGGTACGTCACTGTCGGCCGCGAGGAGGAGAAGGCGAAACGCGGCGGCAAGGGCGGCCTGGCAAAGAGCCCGGACGAGCTCGAGTCGTTCCGGGGGAAGTACCGCCACAAGAAATTCGTTCCGGTCACGTTTCAGCCGGACGAGGTCGTCGAGGGCTTCATCGGTATTGACGGCGGCTCCACATCCACCAAGGCGGTGCTGTTCTCGAAGGACAAACCGCGCCGCATTCTTGCCAAGGCGTACCAGCTTTCCAAGGGCAATCCCATCGAGGACACGATGGAGATCTTCGCCCGCCTGGAGGAGCAGATCACCGGCCAGGGAGCGTCGCTCAAGGTACTCGGCGTGGGCACCACCGGCTACGCCAAGGACATCCTTAAGGACGTCATCGGCGCGGACGCAGCCATTGTCGAGACCGTCGCCCACACGCAGGCCGGTCTCCATTTCTATGACGATGTGGACGTGATCTGCGATGTCGGCGGGCAGGACATCAAGATCATCATCCTGAAGAACGGCAGGGTGAAGGACTTCAAGCTGAACACGCAGTGTTCGGCCGGCAACGGCTACTTTCTGCAATCCACCGCCCAGGGCTTCGGCTATCCGGTGGAACAGTTTGCCGACGTGGCCTTCGGCGCCACCGGCTTCCCGCAATTCGGCTACGGCTGCGCGGTCTTCATGCAGTCCGACATCGTCGACTTCCAGCGCCAGGGCTGGAAGCCCGAAGAGATCATGGCGGGGCTCTGTAACGTGCTGCCGAAGAACATTTGGCTGTACGTCTCGCAGATCCCGAACCTCTCGGCCATCGGCCGCCGCTTCCTGCTTCAGGGCGGGACGCAGTACAACCTCGCCGCGGTGAAATCGCAGGTAGACTTCATCGAATCGCGCTTCCGCGGCAAGGAAGTCCCCGCGGACGTAATCGTTCACGAGCACTGTGGCGAGGCGGGCGCAATTGGAGCCGCTCTCGAAGCGGGCCGGCTGTGGGACCACGGCCGCCAGAGCACATTCATCGGCTTGAAGGCGGTGCAGGAAATCCGCTACCAGACCACGCGCAGCGAGGCCACCCGCTGCTATTTCTGCAAGAACAAATGCCTGCGAACGTTTATCGACGTCCAGACAAGCGTGCTCAATGAGAACGGCTATCGTCCGCCGAAGACCAAGGTGCCGCTGGCGGACGGTTCGCAGCGTCTCATCATCGCCACCTGCGAGAAGGGCACCGTCGAGGACATTAGCGAGATGCGTGGCATCAAGGGCAATCTCGACAAGATGAAGAAGGCCAATCCGAACTTCGTCGAGATCGCCGCGCGCGGTGTGTTCCGCGTTCCCGACGCGCCCATCGTCGCCGACGCTCCGCCGAAGTTCCAGATCACCGCCGCCCAGAAGAAGCGGGCGGAGCTGATGAAGCGCCGCGCCTCGCTCCGCATCGGCATGCCGCGGGTGCTGAACATGTACTCGGTGGCGCCGGTGTTCACCGGCTACTTTGCCTCGCTGGGCGTGAAGGCGGAGAACATGATTTTCTCCGAATACACCAGCGAGCAGCTCTACAAGGAAGGCGGAAAGCGCGGGTCCATCGATCCCTGCTTCCCGTCGAAGCTCGGCATCCCGCACGTGCACAATCTGCTCTACACGCAGCACGCGAAGAAGCCGCTCGACCTCATCTTTTTCCCGATGATCGACTGCCTGCCGAGCGATCTTGCCTGCACGCAAGCCAATCGCTCCTGCCCGACCGTGGCCGCCACGCCGGAGGCTGTCAAGGCTGCGTTCACGAAAGAAGGCGATCTGTTCGCCGAGAAGGGTGTCCGGTACCTCGATACCTTCGTCAATCTATCAAAGCCCGACATCTTCGAGCGGCAGATGTACGAGCAGTTCCAGGACATCCTCGGGCTGTCGCCGGAGGAGAACCGGCGCGCGATCGCGGAGGGCTTCAAGGCGCTCGACCAGTTCAACAACGTAACGCTGCGCGGCGCCGCACGGGAAGTGCTCGATCAACTGGAGCGCGAGCAACGGCTGGGCGTGGTGGTGCTTGGACGGCCCTACCACAACGATCCCGGCGTAAACCACGAGATCCTCGAGGAGTTCCAGAAGCTGGGCTATCCCGTGTTCACGCAGGACTCGCTGCCGATCGACGACGACATGGTGTGGCGTCTGTTCGGAGACGAGGTTCGTGCGGGCGACGTCCCGCATCCGATGGCGATCACGGACGTGTGGAAGAACGCTTACAGCGAGAACACGTCGCGCAAGGTATGGGCGGCGAAATACGTAGCGCGCCATCCGAGCCTAGTGGCGCTGGAGCTATCGAGCTTCAAGTGCGGCCACGACGCACCGATCTATACGGTGGTGGAGGAAATCGTCGAGCATTCCGGCACGCCGTACTTCTGCTTCAAGGACATCGACGAGAACAAGCCGACGGGATCGATCAAGATCCGTGTCGAGACGATCGGCTACTTCCTGAAGCGATACCGCGAGGACATGATCGAAGCGGCGACTGCGAAAGACTCGATCGACGCGCGACTGGCCGAGTACGAGAAGAAGTTGCGCCTTCAACTGCTCAAGGAGAAGCTCGCCGCGCTCGAACGCCAGGAGGAGTACGTCGGAGGCGCCATGCCCCAGATTCACGTTTCGGTAGGCGCCTTGGCCGCATCGCGGCCCCAGGAACCCGCCCACATCTCGGGGGATTGAAGGGGAGGCGTTTTATAGCTCTCCTGACTCTGTCAGCCGGCTGGCCGTGTTCCGCGGCGGCGGACGGCCGCTATGCTAAAATCACCTTAGAGGGGTTGTAGCCTCCCGCCTTCGAACTTGATTTCCCCGAACGAACCACCGATCCCAGATCCCGAGAATCCGGCAGATCCCCAGTTCCATCGCCGGTACGAAGCAATCGCCGCCGGAGTCGTGGTCCATAGCCGAAGCGGCGCGATCATCCATGCCAACAACGCCGCCTGTCGTATCCTCGCAGTGACCCTCGATCAGATGCTCGGGAAAACGTCTATGGACCCCGACTGGCAGGCGGTCCGCGAAGACGGGTCGCCTTTCCCGGGAGAAGAGCATCCGGCGATGGTCACTCTGCGGACTGGTCAGTCCCTACAGGGCGTAGTCATGGGGCTCTACGTGGGAAATCCGCCGGCGTTCCGTTGGATCTCCATTGACTCGGCGCCGATCAACGAACCAGGAACCGGGGAGTTGACCGAGGTCATGACGACGTTCGTCGACATTACGGGGCGCAAGCACGACCAGGAGATCCTTCGCCGAAGCCAGCAACGATTTCGCGATCTCGTTGAAACAACGAGCGATTGGGTCTGGGAAGTGGACGAGAACCTGCGATACACCTACGCCAGCCCAAAAGTGCGGGACATCCTCGGATACGAGCCCGAGGAGGTGCTGGGCCGGCTCCCCATGGATCTCATGGCTCCCGACGAAGCCGAGCGGCTGTCCGCGATGATCGCCGACACGATTGCGAAGCAAGCTCCGTTTGTGGCCCTCGAAAATACAAACGTCCATCGGGACGGTCACCTGGTCGTCCTGGAGACGAACGGAATACCATTTTTCGATGCACAGGGAACATTCCGGGGCTACCGCGGAATCGATCGGGAGGTGTCAGAGCGCAAGCGCGCGGAGCAAGAACTCCGTCGCGAGCGGGACTTCAGCTCCGCGATTGTCGACACCGTGGGCAGCCTGGTCGTAGTGCTCGACCGAGTGGGCCGGATCGTGCGATTTAATCGCGCCTGCGAACAATGCACGGGTTACTCGGCGGAGGAAGTCACGGGCAAGCCGTTTTGGGATTTGTTCCTGACGTCCGAGGAGTACGAGGGCATTCGGGATGCGTTCCTCAGCATCATGTCAATGAGCCTCGTTCCCGACAGGCCTGAGTTCCCAAGCCGCCGGGTGAATTACTGGCTCACGCGATCCGGAGAGCGTCGCTTGATTGAATGGTCCAACACGGTGATTACCGGCCGTGATGGCTCTGTCGAGTACGTCATCGGAACCGGAATCGATATTACCGACCAGCGGCAACTCGAAGAACAATTCCGCCAGGCACAGAAGATGGAGGCGGTCGGAAACCTGGCGGGTGGAGTCGCGCACGACTTCAACAACCTTCTTACCGTGATCAACGGTTACAGCCAGTTGGTGCTGGATCAGCTCGGAGACGATTCCCCCCTGTCCAAGGAGGTCCTCGAGATCCGGAATGCCGGCGAGCGGGCGACCACACTCGTCCGGCAGCTTCTCGCGTTCAGCCGGAAGCAGATGGCGCAGCCTCGGGTTCTCGATCTTAACGCGGTGGTGGCGGGCGTCAGCACGATGCTGCGGCGGCTCATCGGCGAGAACGTCGAGCTTGTTACGGACCTCGATCCCGCGCTGCCGCCCGTGAAGGCCGATCCAGGCCAGGTCGAGCAGATTGTCATGAACCTGGCCGTGAACGCCGTTGACGCCATGCCGCTGGGCGGCAAACTCACGGTGGAAACGAGGACCGCCGATCTAGACGGGGCGTACGCAGCACGGCACCTTGGCGTACAGCCGGGCCGCTACGCGCTGCTGGCCGTAAGCGATACGGGTCACGGCATCGACTCCGAAATCCGCCCACACCTGTTCGAGCCGTTCTTTACTACAAAGGAAGTCGGCCGTGGCACGGGTCTGGGCCTGTCGACCGTGTACGGCATCGTCAAACAGAACGACGGGCACGTCTGGGCTTATAGCGAGCAGGGTATCGGGGCGACATTCAAAGTGTACTTGCCGGCCGCGGAAGGGCCGGTCGCGCCTGTCAGTCCGTCATTGGCCGCCGCTGAACCGGAAAGTGGGACCGAAACCATCCTTCTGGTGGAGGACGAACCCGCGCTGCGCGCCATGACGAAGGAGGTTCTGCGCCGGCACGGGTACTCGGTGCTGGAGGCATCCAATGCGGCCGAGGCGTTGCGCGTGGCCGATGAGAAGGGCTGCCGCATTGATCTGCTGCTGACTGACGTTGTCATGCCAGGCATGAACGGCCGGGAACTGGCTTCACGTCTGGCCGAGCGCTGCAACGGGATTAAGGTGCTCTTCGTCTCCGGATACACAGACAGCGCCGTGATCCGGCACGGCCTTCTGAGCGCATCCGCTGAGTTCCTCGAGAAGCCTTTTCCGCCCAGCGTGCTGTTGCGCCGAATCCGGCAGTTGCTGGATGCTCCAGGTGCGTCCGACTAGCGATCGTCACTCGATTGAGAACGAGCGAAACTACGACGCTGATCACAGCCAGCGTAGGGTGGCGTAACGTTCGCCCGTCAAGTGCAGAAAGAGCCCTTCGAGCGTGCGAAACTCCCCGCCATCGACCGCAATCGGCATGTCGCGAGCCAGAGCTGTGATATCGCCCTCCCACACCAGGTCTCCCGGGCTCCGGATGATCGCCACGCGGTCGCACAGCCGCTCCACGGTCTCAAGCACGTGCGTCGTCATGAACACGGTGCGGCCCTGCGCCGTCAATTGCCGCAGCCACTGCTTCATCAACGCCACACCGGCCGGGTCGATGGATTCAAACGGCTCATCCAGGAAGAGGTTCACCGCGGCAGCAAACGCTACACGCTTGCGCATGCCGGCGCTGAATTGCGCCAGCGGTTTCCTTCCCTCTCCTGAAAGTTCCAAGGCCTCCAACCGTTCGGTCACGCGCACGCGCGTCGTCGCTTCATCTAGCCCATAGATCCGTGCATGAAAGGCCAGGAACTCGTGGGCGTACAGCGCTTCAAACAGCCCCAGATTCTCCGGCATCACTCCGATCCTGCCCTTGAGGGAGACTGGGTACGGCCGGGTCGATTCGCCCAGGACGCGCATCTCCCCGGAGGTTGGATCGAGCAGCCCAGTCAAGCAGCCGATGGTCGTGCTCTTGCCGGAGCCATTAGGCCCCAGGAATCCGTAGAAAGACCCGGCCGGCACCTTGAGGGAGAGGTCGGCAACCGCGACCACCAGGTCATATTCTTTACGCAGATGCGAAATCTCGATGGCGCTGTTCATGTAATTAGGCGGCCGCCTTGTTGCTCGCGCTCTACCACGGCGAGGATCCGCTCCCGGCGCGACACCAACACCGCTGGAGCCATGCAAAGACTGAGAGCGTAGAAGGCCACCGCAGCGACCATGAAAAACGGAGCGACCCACCAGAATTGCAGCGCGCGGGCCCCAGCGGCCACCCCCAGAAACTGGCTGCCAACAAGAGAAACCACTATCCCGCCGCTTCCCACCAGGTTCGCAGCGAGGGAATAGTCATTGCCGAACCGTACCTCGCCATCCGTCCGGCTCGGCGTCAGCATCGACGTCCAGAGCGCCAGCGCCTGGAAAAAGCACAGGCCGCCGACGCCGTTCGCGGCCAGCATGGTCGCCATGCGAGCATCAATCGGTACCCGGGCCAGCAGTACGCAGACCGCGAAGCCCACCGGCAAAGTCAGTGCGCCGAGGAGCAACGGAATCAGGCTCACCGCCCTCACGACCGCCGTGGGCGCCAGCGGCAAAAGGAAATAACGGCGGAAGCCCGAGCCGTCAAATCCGAAGGAATTGATCGCCATGGCGAAGGTCACCGAGAAGCCGATGATTGCCATCAGGCCCACTCCAATGAAGAAATGCAGCAGGGGCGCGTGGCGATCCGGACGCATGATGACCAGCATGAGTGGAAAGGCGGGAGCGTTAATCAGCAAGCTGAAACGCGCGCGTTTGGTTCGCCAGTAGTATTTCAGTGTCTTCGCGACCAGCGGGGCTGAGGAGCCGAAGTGAGCAACCAGCCGATCGACCGGCCCGTCCCACTCCGCCCGTGCCGCAGCCACCGTTTGGGAAGGCACAGGCAATCGTTCGACACCCGCGATCGCCGCGGCCATTGCCGCGCACCACACCAGCAGCAACAAGAGGCCGATCGCCGAACCACCCGCCATCACCCCCGCCGCACAGAACGCCGGCGTGACCTTCACCACCGGCAGCAGCGCAGCCGACAGGCTCCGATTCGCTCCAATCGCGGGCGCCGCCGAGACCGCAAAAACCAGAATGACGACCAGCACCGCCAGGATCGCCGGGCCGGCTGGTGTGGCCGTGATCCACCCGATCATGGCGGCGAGTAGTTGGGCGAACAGGTACGTGACGATCACCAATAGCAGCGCCGCTAGCACGGCCAACCAGATCGAGCCCACCCCCACTGCATGGAATCCGGCCGCAAGCCCCATGAACAGTGCCAGCAGGATCATCCACAACGGGTCGAGAAAAGCCGTGATCCGCCGCGTCAGAAAGCGATCTCCTGCCGAAAGCGGATACCTACGCAGAACAGCGTCGCAGAATGCCGGATTTACGCCGATTCCCAGAACCAAAGCCGCCACAATCGCGATCCCCGAAAACCCGGCGAGCACTACGCGCGCCACCAGCTCTGCCTTGCCGAGCCGGATCGACGCCATTGCCGCTCCGAAGCCGCCCAGCAGCAGGATCGCGGCGACAAAGCACGCCAACAGGTATCCGATCATGAATAGCCCGATTTTCCCTCGTCGCAACCTGACCTGGGCCCAAAGCAGCCGATAACGGAAGCCAAGCAGAACTAGAAGGACATCTGGTCGCATATAGGCCTGGATTTTCGTTTTAGCCTTCTGCCGCAACAATTGTACATCCAAGCCGCCGCAATTCCGGACAAGTTTGACTTCTTCGTTTACGAGCGGCTCCAGAGTGTTTCTGGCCGATCCGGAGTGATTCTGGCACGCGCAACCTGGCGCATTGCTCAGGGCTGGTCGCCCCGTGGCTGACGTCTGCCAGGTGGCCGGGTCTACTCGTGCGTGCTGTACCGCCGAACGGACAGCGCCTTCCCGGTCGCCTCATCGGCCTCGATGATGACGGAGTGCAGCTCGGCGCCGGTCTTGGCCGCTTCCATGCGGATGGGCAGGGAAGTGAGAAACCGCCGAAGTATGATCTCCTTCTCGACCCCGATGATCGAGTCGTACGGACCGGTCATGCCGAGGTCGGTCTGATAGGCTGTCCCGCCGCTCAGGATCCTCGTATCCGCCGTGGGAATGTGCGTGTGCGTTCCGAACACTCCGGTGACGCGGCCGTTCAGATACCAGCCCATCGCCATCTTCTCGCTGGTCATCTCGGCGTGAAAATCGACAATCTTCACTTTCACCGAGGAGTCGAGCGCGGCCAGCAGTTCGTCCGCCTTTCGGAAGGGGCATGCCGTCGGCGGCATATGGGTCCGGCCCTGGAAATTCATGACAGCGCACTGGACCCCGTTCGTCGCTTTCACCACCACAGAGCCGCTGCCTGGCAGGTCGTCGGGATAGTTCGCCGGACGCAGCAGTTTCGCTTGCCGGGGCAAGTAGTCGTAAATCTCGCGCTTATCCCAGATGTGATTTCCCGAGGTCATCACTTGAATGCCGTAGGAAAATAACTCGTCGGCCACCGGCGGGGTAATGCCGAAACCGCCGGCGGCGTTCTCCACGTTAGCGATGGTCAAGTCAATCTTTTCTGCTGCGATGATGCGGGGCAGGTGCTGGGCCACCATCCGGCGTCCCGCCGACGCGAAAATGTCACCGATAAAGAGAATCTTCATTCGCGGTACGTCGTCAATGAGGGGAGAAATGGAGCGAACCACGGGGCCGTAACCGTACCCTGCATTGACCCGCGTTTGTAAACGGGGCGGAGTCCGCCGCGCGCCTTCAGGCTTCTCCCTTACGGAGCATGCTCACCGGCGCGTAATTCGAGCCAGACCCCTCTGCAATTGGTGTTGGATCAATTTTTTGGAGTCCGGTTACCTGCTTTGTAGAAACGCTCCGGATCGATGATAGCAGAAACCCAGCTCCTGCCGCCTACCGAAATGTGACACCCTTTATGTGCTGGATTGTGTACTGAATGTTGGCGGCGTCCAAGCCGGCAGCCGAGAACCTGGTCAGCTCGGGAGACGGCTGCACGCCCACAGCAAGAAGACCAGACGGCAGATGAGCAACCGGGCTGCTGCCCGAAGGAATCGCCCTCAGGATCGACTTTGGAACTGTGAAGCTTCCCGTTGCCGCCCGCTCGGTGCAAACGAATGAACCGACGATGTTTCCGGAGAGCGACGCACCAACGATCGTCACCGCTTGCTTCGCCGGATCGCCGCCGTTCCAGGTGAGCGTCAGGTCCTGCCCCCGGTCAACGTCCGAGATGCCATCCCGATTCGTCCACGCGAAGGCCGGTGGAATTGTAACTCTCGCTTCGAATGGCCCGATGTCCGCGCCCCCGGCGCCGTTGTCCAACTTATAGTCTCCCGGAACGAGAAAGTCCGGCAGCGGCTGCCCATCGGGCTGGGATCCACCGAGCGTTGAGGAGTAGATTCCCTTCGAAACGAGGCTGATCTGCTTTGAGCCCTGTGGTCCGGTGACGTTCACGAACGGTCCGGCGTCGAGCGTCCGCGCCGGTGCAGGATCAGACGAGAACCACTGAACTTCATCCTGCGCCCGAATTGTGAACACCATGCAGGCGCCGGGCACGGAAGAGACCTGCACTCCGCCCAGACCAGCCAGCATTTCGAGGGCGCTACGGCGGAAGAACGACGCAGAAGCCTGATCGACCGACCCCTCCGCCGTCCCGATCTTGCTGTACACCCTGCCAAGGTTGATCGCGCCAAACTTCGCCTCGCCCGCGGCCATCGTTCTCTCTACATCGGCTGCCGCCATACCGCCGGGATCCGAGCAGGCCTTCCCGGAGGAGGCAATCGACATCGTCGCAAAATGGGTCCACGACCCGCGAACCATCACCGCCACAGGAACGAAACAGCCCTCGGCGCCGGAGGGCACCTCGAACAGGACCTGGTCCAACCCCGCGCAGCACCCGGAACGCCCCTTGTAACTGACCTTGGCCTCCCGGCCACCCACGAAAACGCGGACGTCATAGGGCAGATCTTCGATGCGCGGCGGCCCGGCGAACTCGTCATAACTGACCGCGCCGAGTCCGGTACCCCACAGGAACAGCAATTGCCCCGGTTTGGCGGCCTGGTTGATCAGATTGACCTGGTAGTTGGTATCGGTGATCACCGCCGGGCCGCTGCCGCCGCTGTTCAACGTATACATTCCGAAACCGTTCTCGATGACGCGGACGGCTATGGGGCTGCTCGTCTTACCGTTGTACGAGACGGTAAGCTGGCCATCGCCTGTTGGCGCCGCCGAGGGCATGATCGCCGAGATCTGCGTCGCCGGTCCGTTGAGCGGCACACTCGCCCGGGAGATCGGAACGGCGTCGATGGTGGTGTTGCCGATCTTCACCTGGACTGTGATGCCGTCCATCTGCGTTCCCAGCGGAAATGCCGATACCTGCTTGAATCCGGACGGCCCGAGGTCCCTCCCGAACACAGTGAAGATGGCTCCTCTCGGAATGCCCCAGTTCGCCGTGCCGGGCAGTGAGTAGCTCGCCGAATGGAGGACCGAGTCGACCACGGGCTGAGCACACGAGATGCCAGGGGTGAGCAGACCAGTGAAGACCAGCAAGATGTACTTCATCTCATATCCTCCTAGTCCGGTGAGCCCAACACATAAAACCGGAACCGGTTCGACTGTACGTCGTTCCACGTCAGGGTTAGATCGAGTTCCTTATTACCCTCGCCAACGTCCGTATGCTTCGGGATCAGGATTGCCGCCTGCGCCACCCCCACCAGACCGGGTACGAGGGTAAACGACTTGAGTTCACCACTCGTGCCCTGCTGCGGCGTCGCGGGCTTCGAGAGTATGATCCCTTGCGGCTTCTCGATTACTTCGACCTGAGTTGATGGAGCCGGAACACCCGAACTAACGGGTGGATTCGTCCGCCCCCCTCCAGTGAGGTACGCGATCATCGTGTCGCCCGCATGCAACAGGTTCGTGGGAGTGTTTAGAGTACCGTCCTGCTTGTAGACAGCGAGAATTCCCGGCGCCATGCCTCGCGGTGTGACGCCGAAGGACCGGCTTGAGACGCCGTCCACCGCCACCGTGAGGAACGTTTGAGAGTCGATTGCCACGGAGTATGGCAACTGCGCCACGATCTTGTCAGCGCTGACCGAGAACAAAGGAAGCACCCGGCCAGGCACGGCAACGGTCGTGCCTCCGAGCTGCACAGGTAATGGCGTAGCCCGGATTTCGATGGGCTTGCCCGCCTCCGCTGTCTGTTTCGCCAGCCGTTGGCCAGTGATTTCGATAATGCACCCCGGCGCAACCGCTGTCCCTCCCGAACCGAAGTTCACGACTTTCGTTATAACCGGCCGTTCGATGGGCGACGTCTGCGAAAAGTCCACTTTTGCGACGAAGGCGTTGCGCGGGCCGCGCAGCCCGGGCTGAAAAGACTCGGCGGTGGCCGGGAAGTCGGCTGATCCTGTCTGCCCCGTAAGATACGCATTGCCGGCCGAATCGAGGGCGACGGATGCCGCCGTGTCCGGGCCGGAACCGCCCAGAAACGTTCCGTACAGTAGCGACTTTCCCGCCGGATCGAGTTTCATCAGAAAGCCGTCCGACTGGCCTCGAAGTGCCACCTGAAACGCGTCCTCCGATACGCGCAGGCCCGCCGATGTTGTCCGGCCCGCTACTACTACGTTTCCGGATGAATCCACCGCAACCGCACGGCCGGCTTCATCATTACCCTCCGCAAGCCGGTTTGAGAACACGATTGCGGAACCAGCTGCGTTTAACTTAGTGACGAAGGACCGGCCGGCCACCGTGAACGACCCTTCCGTCGTAGGGAAATTGGCCGAGGTCGTCTGGCCGGCAAGGTACGTGTTTCCGGCCGGATCCCCGGCGATTCCGTAGACTTCGTCGTTGCCGTCACCGCCCAAGTAGGTTGCGTAGCCAAGACTCGCCCCGCCGGCGTTCAGCTTCACGACAAACGTGTCCCACCCCCCGCCGCCAAAGCGCGTCTGGTACGCACCTGCGGTGGCTGGAAAATCCTGGGAGGTTGTCATCCCGGCGACGTAGACGTTGCCCGAAGAGTCGATCGCGATGCTGGATGGATCGTCAAAGCCGCTGCCTCCAAGAAACGTCGAGTACAGCAGTGCTGTGCCGTTGGGATCGACTTTGGTGATGAACGCGTCGCGCTGGCCTTTGAAGACCGCCTGCAGCGCGCCGGGCGTGACGGGGAAATTCGCGGAGGCCGTTGCTCCGGTCACGTAGGCGCTGCCGCTGCCGTCGACTGCCACCGCGGCCGACGTCTCATACCCGTTGCCGCCGAGGCTATAACAGTACGCAACATCGCTTCCCATCGGACTCAGCTTGACAACGAACGCCATACCGCTTCCGCGGCTCCGTTCCGCCGGGCAGGGAAGCGTCCCATAGCCTTTGACGCCGACGACGTACGCGCTCCCGGCCGCGTCCACGGCGATGCCGGTGCCGGTTTCCTTGTCACTCCCTCCGAAGTAGGTCGAGTACACGATGTTCTTACCGGCCGGGTCTATCTTCGTTACAAATACATCTGTGTTGGAGTTGCCCCCGGGAGTATTCTGGAGCGCTCCTTCGTTGACGGGAAAGTCCGTCGAGATCGTCGTCCCCGTCACGTAAGCATTGCCGGTGGCATCCACGGAAATGGAATTGCCGGCCTCCGCATCGGAAGAACCGCCCCCACCCAGGAAACTCGAGAAGGCCAAGGTGGAACCGAGAGGATCAAGCCGGGAGGCGAAGCTGTCGAAGCCGCCTCTCGTTAAACTTCCGCCCCACGCGCCCAGTGTTACCGGGAAATCAGCTGAAATTGTGACTCCGGTTACCCAAGCCTCGCTCGCCGGCGTCCCGGCGGCGCTGTAAATCCGGTCTTCGGATGCGCCACCCAGGTAAGTGAGGTACCGCAATTGGAAGTCGGCAAAGTTGAGTGTCGCCACGAAACCGTCGGCCGCTCCGCCTCCGAAACTGCTCTGGCGAGCCCCCCGAGTGACTGGAAGGTCCCGAGAATCGGTCTCTCCGGCGACAACCAGAATCCTGCCCGACGGGTCCACCCACACGCTCCGGGCGGTATCCGTTCCCCCTCCACCCAAGAAGACGCCTCGTAGTATCTGCGTCCCCTCGGCGTTTAGGCGGAGCACGAAAGCGTCCTGCCCTCCGGACAACGAAAGAAAGCGCCATTCCCGAAGGATCTCGCGCAGATAACGGACCGGATCGAGCAGGCCGCCGGCAAACGGCGGTGGCTCGATCGAATTCACCACCGGAAAATCGGTCGAACCGGTCGATCCGACGAGAAATGCATTGCCGGCCACGTCGAGAGCGACACCGTAGACCGCATCCCTCCAAATCCCTCCGATCAGCGTTGAGTAAGCGGGCGATTCCGATCCGGCGGGGAAGCGGACGGCAAAACCCTCGTCGGCTTGGGCTGTCTTTCGCAACGCACCCGCCGTTACCGGGAAATCCGTTGAGGAAGTCGTGCCCCCGACCACGGCGTTCCCCGCTTGATCGACCGCCAACGAAGTTGCGTCGTCAATGTACCCTCCGCCGAGAAACGTAGCGTAGAGCAGCGCCGTTCCAGAGGAGTTGATTCTTGCGAAAAACGCATCGGGCACGCTGCGAAGCGTCTTCTGAAAAGCGCCCGGCGTGACCGGAAAATCGGTCGAGCTCGTCTGGCCGGTGACGAATGCGTTCCCAGCGCTGTCGATTCCGATGGCAGCGCCCGTGTCGATCGAGTTGCCGCCGAGCAGGGTGGAATAGACCAAGGCCGTTCCCGACTGGTTCAGCTTGGCAACGAAGCAGTCACCGCCTCCCTTCGGGGACGTCTGGAGTGCTCCTGTTGTTGTCGGAAAGCGGTTCGAGGAAGTGGCTCCGGTGACGTACGCGTTGCCCGATGGGTCCACGGCGATGCCTCGCACCTCGTCGATCGAGTTCCCACCGAGGTATGTCGAATAAATTCGCGTTGCGCCGCTTGGGTCGAACTTGGTCACGAAACCATCGGTCGACCCTTGGTTAGTCCTGGCGATTGCGCCATCGGTGACCGGAAACTGAGTGGACTGCGTGGAACCTGCGACGTACACGTTGCCCGACAGATCGACCGCAATCGCGCGCCCGTAGTCGTGGCCGCCCGTCACCGCGCCATCACCGCCCAGGAACGTCGAGTAACTGAGGATCGGGTCGATGCGGATGGGCAGCGACGGATCGTGCGCTCCGATCTCGAAGGCCACGCGATGGTCCGCTCGAAGCGCGTAGCGCACGGGGATGTTTCGCCGGCCTTTGGGCCCGTCCTGGAAGGCAAGTGGTGCATGCTGGCGCAGCGCACCGGCGCTCGTATGCAGCACGAGATCTCCGCCATCGAGGCGCAGCGATTCGGCTCCGGAAAACTCAACCTGAACGTCCTTCGGGTTCCGGCCCGGGCCGACGACGAGGTCGTATTCGACACGCCGCTGGTTCCCGTAATAGACGAGCGTGACTCCCGGATAGATGCCCCGACAGGCAACACGCCCGTAGTTCGGGATGCCGGTCTTCCAGTCGCGAGGACCGCGTCCGGTCAGGTAGTGGCTGCGCCCGGGTAGGGGGTCAAGCGGGTCCAGGCGGCACGGTCCCGGAGAGCCAGGGAAGCGCATCCGCACATTGGCGGTCGACCCGGCACCGGACAGGGAGAAGACCGCCTCGCCGCCGGTGAGAAACAGAATGAATCCTTCGCCTCGCGCCGCGTAACTGACGCGGGGGTCGAATTGCCCTCGGTTGGCCTCAAAGGACAGCGGCAGGTTGCCGAAGCCAGCATTTGCGCGCGAGCCGAAGCATAGCGCGGGCAGAAACAGCGCCGGGAGCAGGAGGGCCGGCGCCACGAACCGGAGCAGGCATGCCATGGTTCACTCCGACAGCAGCCGGGTTGTGAAGCCCGTCTCCTCTCTCTACATCGGAGTGCGGCAAAATTCAAGATCTAAAGACCTTAAAATTCATTTTTGCTATCAGGACGTACAGGACCAACGCTCGGAGACCGTTTCCGGTAGTCCGGATTGCCTACGCCTCGCCCGTCAGCTTGATCGGTGGAGTATTCTTCCACTTACCGCGTGTGAAGTCCGGAAAGTCGACTGGCGCGCTGCCGCGGGCCACCGAGTGCTCCGAGAGCGGCGAAATCACGCTCCACGTCACCGCGTCGTATACGTTCATGTCCGGCTCGGTCCCGCGCTGGATCGCGCGCAGCAGCCTTGCCCACATGACTGGCGCCGTGGCGCCCCCGCCATGCCCGCGCGCCCGCTTGTACTTCTTTTCGTCGAGATTTCGCCAGAGCGGGTGTTCGAAGTCGGCGCGGTAGTTTTCAAGCGGCTCCCACTGGTGCGCCTCGGGGCTGCGCCCCTCGATGTAGACCTTCTGGATGTTTCCGGAGAAGTGCCCCTTGGTTCCTTCGAGGCGCAGCTCCGCCGTCTGCGGGTGGGGTGTATTGGTGTCGAAATAGAGCACCGCGATCTTTCCGCTCGCGGTCATCATCAGGGTCGTGTTGACGTCGCCCTGCTTCATCTTCATGCCCGCGTAGGGGTGCCGGTCGCCGTAGTAGAGCGACGCATACTCGTTCAGGCACACCGCCTTAGAGCTCATCGAGACGATGTATTCGAACTTGTCTCCGCGATTGATGTCGAGCCACCACGCCATCGGGCCGATCGGGTGGGTCGGATAGAGGTTGCCGTTGCGGTCCACCGAATGCTGCAACCGCCAGGGCTCCCGCTCGGGGTCGAACTTCACCAGCCGCAGGTCGTGAACATAGCCGCCCGTGGCACAGAAGAGCTGGCCAAATAAGCCCTTCTGGGCCATCTCGAGCACCGTTAGCCCGTGCTGGCTGTAGTTGGCCTGCTCCAGCATGACGCAGTGCTTGCCCGTCTTCTCGGAGGTCTCGACCATCTCCCAGCACTCGTCCAGGGTGAGTGCGGCGGGTACTTCGGTGGCCGCGTGCTTACCCGCTTTCATCGCCGCGATGCACACCGGCGCGTGCCATTCCCACGATGTGGCGCACAGCACCAGGTCAAGGTCCGTGCGCTCGCAGAGGCGCAGAAAGTCCGTCTTCCCATTCCCGTATAGCGTGGGCGAGGGCTTGCCTGCCTCCTCCACCCAGCGTTTGGCGCGGTACAGATAATCCTGATTGATGTCGCAGATCGCCGGAACCTCGACCATATCGGTGCCGAGCAGGAGGTCCATGTGGTACGAGCCGCGGTCGCCAGAGCCTACGATGCCGACGCGGATCGGCCGCGCGTCCCGCTGGGCGCCGGCAGCCTGGAGTGCGGCGGCCAGCACGTTCATTCCGAGCAATTCTCTTCGATTCCGTTCTTCCATGGTGGTCTCCTCCCGCTCACACGATCAGGTCCGGATCGATGGGCGCCCGGAGCTTCCACTTGCCCCGCGTAAAGTCGGGGATTTCCATCGGCTTGCTGCGGTTGGCGACGGACGTCTCGGTCAGCGGAGTGATGACGCTCCACGCCGCCGCGTCGTACACGTCGATATCGACCGGCCTTCCCGCGCGCAGGTTTTGGATGAGTCTTGACATCACGAAAAAGTCGATGCCACCGTGCCCGCTTCCCTTCGCCTCTTCCTCGCGGGTCCGCCAGAGCTTCGAGTCGTATTGCTTGCGGTATTCGGCCGTCTCCTCCCACTCGTGGCGGCCGCGCCAGTTTTCGTCGTTGGCCCGGTTGCTTCGGCCCTCGACGAATGCCTTGTCCATCAGGCTGTTGAAGACGCCCTTCGTACCCTGGATGCGCAGCAGGTGCTCCTTCACGCGCGGGGTGTTGGTGTTATGCCAGAGGGTGACCGCCCGGCCCATTTCGGTTCGGAGCAGCGTCACGCTCGTGTCCCCTAGCTTGTAGTCGGTCTTCGAACGGTAGTCGTCCGGGCCGAAATTCTTGATTGCGAATTCCTTCATCGCTCCGGGCCGCGAGCTCATCGACACCAGCGATGTCAGCCGGTCACCGCGATTGATGTCCAACCACCAGGCCATCGGTCCCATGGGATGCGTCGGGTACAGGTTGCCGTTGCGCCGGATCGTGTGATCCAACCGCCAGGGCTCGCCGTTCGGGACGGTGTTGAACTTCACCGCACGAATGTCGTGCAGATACCCGGCTTCCGCATAGAGCGGCTCGCCAAGCACGCCGGCGCGGATCATGGTCAGGATGAGAAGCGTCTCTCGGTAGTAGCAGTCGTTCTCGAGCAGTGAGCAAACCTTGCCGGTTTTCTCCGAGGTTTCCACCAGCTCCCAACACTCCTCCACCGTGAGCGCCGCGGGGACTTCGGTGGCTGTGTCCTTGCCCGCCCTCATCGCGGCGACCGCGATCGGGGTGTGATATTGCCATGGCGTGGCGTTAACCACAAGGTCCAGGTCGTCGCGCCCGCAAAGGCGGAGGAAATCGGTCTCGCCGCGCGAGTATCCCTCCGGCTTCGGCTGGCCCGCGTCTACAACGAACTTCTGCGCGCGCGCGAGGTTTGCCTCGTTGATGTCACACAGTGCGTTCATCTTGACGCCCGGCAGCTTGAGCAGAATGCGCATCAGGTTCGTGCCGCGCCCTCCGACCCCGACGAAACCGACACGGATTGTCTCCTTCGGTTGGGCCGAGGCCGCGGGGGCCAGAACGCCGGCCGCAGCAACTCCGAGGCCGGCCTTCAACAGGTCGCGCCGGTCAATTGGCTGGTTCATGTTCTTTTGCCCTTCAGATTGTCTTCATGCCGAACAGTTTTGCGGCATTGTTGTGATAAACCTTTTTCAAGATCGCGTCAGGAAGGCCGATGCCGTAAATCCGCCACCGCCCCTGCGGCGGAACCTCGCTGGGTGCGTAGTCGAAGTATTCGTCCTCGGTTTCGAGGAACCGGAAGTAGGCCTGGAACATCGGCGGACGGAGATCCTGCTGCGGAACGTTTTTGCCGTTCGGCGTGGCATCGGTGCCGAACATGATGCGGTCCGGAAACTCGCCGAAGAACTTCCGCGAGCGCCGCGGCTGCCGGCCGAGCTCGCCGATACGGGCGCCGATTTCGACGTGCAGATTCGGGAACTTCTTTAGCCAGGTGGAAACCTCGTCGAGATTCTCCGGATGGTTGGCCACGTGGAGTCCGATGAACTGCGTCTTCGGATGCCTCTCGATCACCCGGTTGCGCGCGGCGAGAAGCTCCGCCTTCGGCGGAAAATCTTTACCGTAGAACGACCAGTCGGGATGATTGGCGAGTTCCTCCCAGCGTTCGTTGAAGCGGTCGATCGGCGTGAAGAACGCGTCGGGATCGCCTGTGTGGATCACTACCGGCAGTTTCAGCTCGCCCGCCGCTTCCCACATGGGATCGAAGCGTGGGTCGTCCACTTTCACCAGCGGGCCTTCCTTGCCTCTTTCGCGCAAATACAGGCCGAGGGTCTTGGCGATTTTCAGACCGATTGCGCCGGCATCTTTCCCGCGCTTCAGCTCGTCCGCCTGCCATTTCGGATAGTCAGGTTCCTGGACCTTGTCCCACGCCGGCGTAATGCAGTTGGCATAGTGTCCCTTGTACTTGCCGAGCACTTCGACATTGCGCTTGAGGTCGTCGCCGTAACCTCCGGAGACATTGATCAGCGTCTGGAGGTTGATCTCGTCCATCCACTGCATGATCTGGTCAAGCTGCTTGACGGCTTCCGGAGATGGGCCGCCAGACTCCGGGGCGCGCCGGCGGCCAAAGACGCTCGCCAGATGCGTGTGGACGTCGATCACCGGGTACTTCGCTTTGACGATCGGGTGCTCGGGAACAACGAGCATGCTCTTGGGTTGAAACTCTTCGAGCACAAGTTTCGTCGACGCACTTTTCTCCGCTGTTGGAGCGGGCGGCTTCGAACACGAAGTCAGTGTCGCGCCAAGCCCGCCGGCAAGAAAAGTGCGTCGCGAAGACCACATGAAACCGATTTCATTCTTAGGCACGGAGCCAGCATATATTCGCTTCCACCGGATGTCAACACGAGCGTCTCACGAGCACCAGAACTGCCACAGTAACCGAATTCTCTCGCTTGACACGAACTCGCCAACCAGAATATAATCCGGGCAACAAGAGGGGAGACTGGGAACCAGCTCCTCTGGGAAAATCTATGGAGACGACGCAGCCCCCGCGGGGAAGGACCGTGCCAGCGGTGAATCCGCCTTTGAGAGGCGCCTCAGGCACTGCCGGCGAGCCGCCCCGCGGCGCAGTCCCGGCCCTTTCAGAGGCAGAAAAAAAGAACGCGCGCCGCCGGGTCGTTTGGACCGCGGTCATCGGGTTCCTTTCCGCCAGCTTCTTGATGTTCCTCCGCTTCTTCTTTCCGAGGACCCTGTTCGAACCGAGCACGCTATTCCGAATCGGTTTCCCCTCGGATTTCGGACTCGGCGTGGATGAGCGCTTCAAGCAGTCGCACCGGATCTGGGTGGTCCGGCAGACGGACAAGCTGTTCGTCATCTATGCGAAGTGCACACACCTCGGATGCACGCCGAACTGGATCGAGACTGAAAACAAGTTCAAGTGCCCATGCCACGGAAGCGGATACGACGTGGAGGGTAAGAATTTCGAAGGACCGGCCCCCCGTCCGATGGACCGCGCCCATGTTGAGGTCGATCCCGAAGGCCAGATTGTGGTGGACACCAGTCGGCTGTATCAGTGCCCGCCAGGGGCGGTCTGCCAGTTTGACACAGATCCGAACTCGTACTTGATCGTTTCGTAATGGACCTTATGCCATAGCACGTTGTGAGCGAAAAGCGGCAGTCGGAGCGAACGAAAGAAATCGCCATGGAACACAGGCCAGAGGAATCGAGGGGCGTCACGGAACTAGCCGAGAAGGCGCGGAAGGAGATCGCCGGCCTCGTCGAGGACCTGAAGCAACCTCAGAAGACTCAGCTCTGGAAGTCCGTCTTCCGCGTCAAGCACGAGCGCTCGGACACCCGGAACCGTTCGCTGGGGGTTCTGTCAAACGTCTTTCTCCATTTGCATCCAGCCAGGATCAACCGTGACGCCGTCCGCTACAGCTACACCTGGGGCATGGGAGGGATCAGTTTCTATCTGTTCCTCGTACTGACCTTCACCGGCGTGATGTTGATGTTCTACTACCACCCCACAAAGGTTCAAGCTTTCCGCGACGTCCTCTATTTGGAGCACGACGTGCCGTTCGGTAAGTTGCTGCGAAACATGCACCGCTGGGCGGCGCACCTGATGATCATCACCGTCTGGCTGCACATGTTTCGCGTGGTTTTGACCGGGTCCTACAAGAAACCCCGCGAGTTCAACTGGTGTGTCGGAGTCATTCTGCTGGTACTGACATTGCTCCTCTCTTTTACCGGCTATCTGTTGCCGGACGATCAGCTTGGTTTCTGGGCGGTAACGGTTGGGACGAACATGGCCAGAGCGACTCCATTGCTCGGGAGCGAAGGGCCGTTCGGCCCCGAGCTGGGTATGACGCCGTTCAATGATGTGCGTTTCGCCCTGTTGGGGGGCTCTATTGTTGATGCGAACGCGCTGCTGCGAGCGTACATCTGGCATTGCCTCGCGATTCCAATCATCGCAGCGGTGTTTATGGGCGTTCACTTCTGGCGTGTTCGTAAGGATGGGGGCATCTCCGGTCCGGCGCCCGTGATGCTGGAGTCGGAGATGAAAGTGGAGCATTCGCGGTAAGGGGCGGGCCGCCTCGAGGCTGGGCAACCCGAGGGTAGCCTTTCCGCCGGCCTGAGCGCCGTTCTGCGGCGCGGAGGAAGAGCATGGACTGGGCGCAGTTGTGGGAGATCGTATCGCTCCCGGATAACGTGCCGATCGTGGCGCTGGCCATCCTTGTGCCGTTCTATGCATGGTACGGGCTGCGGCAAGCTCGGGCGACCGACCGGCTCACGGTTGCGCTCGAGGCCGATCCGCAACTGGCCAAAACCCACCACCGCAAAGTTCATCCCTACAAGCCCGGTTGGGCCCGTGAGGTTCAGGTCTGGCCGTACCTGCTGCGAATCGAATTCCTGGCGGCGGTGATTGTCACGCTCGTGCTGATGATCTGGTCGATCACTCTCAACGCCCCGCTCGAGGAGCCGGCCAACCCCAATCACACGATGAACCCGGCGAAAGCCCCCTGGTATTTCGTGGGACTCCAGGAAATGCTGGTGTACTTCGACCCATGGTTTGCCGGCGTCGTACTCCCCACGTTGATCATCATCGGCCTGATGGTCTTTCCCTACATCGACACGAATCCGCTCGGCATCGGCTATTACACGATTCGCCAGCGTAAGGTCGCCCTGGCGGGATTCGGCGTGGGATTCGTGATCTGGCTGCTGCTCATCTTCATCGGCACGTTCATCCGGGGGCCTGGGTGGATGTGGTTCTGGCCGGGCCAGACCTGGGACCACACTCGTGTCATTTACGAAGTGAACCGGAATCTGCCGGACCTGTTCGGCATTTCAAACCCGGTAGTCGGCGCCATTCTCGGAATTCTAGTCATCGGCCTTTTTTATGCTGGCTCAGGCTGGGGCATTCATAAGCTGGTCACCAGGTCGACGCTTGATCGGAAAATCTACGAGCGAACGAGTCTTCTGCAATATCTGACGTTTCAGGTTTTTGCAATCACGATCCTGGTGGGTTTGCCGGCGAAGATGCTGTTGCGGCTATTGTTTCGGATCAAGTACGTGCTCGTGACGCCCTGGTTCAACGTTTAGATGGCCGGGACGCGAATGATTCAGGTGGAACTGCTCTGATGCCCGACGAGATTAACCGGGAAGTGAGAAGCACGGACGCCGAGCCGGATCCGGTCGTCGATTCGTCGCTGAGTGGACCGCTCCTCATAGCGGCCGTCGTACTCTTTCTCACGATGGTATGGGCGCTCTATGATGAGCTGTTCTCCCAGCGCCCCTGGAAACACTACCAGGCTCAATTCGTGCGGCTCTACACGGCGCACCTCCAGAAAGTAGGTCCGAGAGCTGCCGCGGCCGAGAAGGAAGCACGCAGCTCCCCGGAGTTTCAGAAGATCGAGCAACTCCTGAAGAAGGCCGAAGACTCGGCTGCTCCCAAGGTGAAGGAGATTGACCGCGAAGTGGACGGCATTCGGCGTCAGTTGGCAGCCATCAAGAGCCCGTTTCAGGATGTGCGCGCCAGGATCGCCGCATTGACCTACGAACTGGACCATGCAGCCGGCAAGGCCGCGCGGGACTCCATTCGGCGGGAAGTGGACGAGATCCGCAAAAGGCAGATGAGCGTGGATCTCCCAGCTGACGGGGCCGGGGCCGCAGTAAGCGCACAGAACCTCAGCTTCGTCGACCTCGAAAAGAGGTTCAACGAACTCCGGACCCGCGAGGCCCAGCTCATTTCCGAGAGGGCCACCGTCACCAATCAGGCGCGGGAGCTCCGAAGGACGCGCAACGAGTATCTGAGCGAGCACATGGTTGGGCTCGGTCCCCAGCAGATCGAAGGATTGCTGCGGAAGATGCACGGCTTCCGGATTGAGATCAAACAGATTCACATTGAGGAGGCCGGTCTGGTGGACCGGTGCGAGTCCTGCCACCTCGGCATTAGTGAGCCGCTGCCGCTCACCGCCGCCGACATGGGCGGCAACCGGGTGTTCGTCAGCCATCCCAACCGTACGTTGCTCACGCTTCACGATCCGATCCGGTTCGGTTGCACCCCCTGTCACAACGGCAACGGGCTGGCCACTGCCAGCGTCGAAGGCGCGCATGGGAACTACAAGCACTGGCTCTGGCCGCTGTTCCCCAAGGAGAACAGCGAGGCCGGCTGCCTGCAATGCCACTTCACGGACCGCGTCCTCGACCAGGCCCCGGTTCTGACTCGCGGGCGCGATCTCTTCGAGCTGAAGGGCTGCGTCGGATGCCACCGTCATGAGGAGTTTGACCGCGAGTCCGACGCGCTCACCAGCATCCGCTCGAACATTCAGAACCTGGAGGTCCAGCAGAAAGAATCCCGCCTCGAGGCCGACCGCGAAGTCCAGCGGGGCGACACGGCCGAATCCAACGACCAGGCGCAGCAACACTACGCCAAGGCAGAGCGGCTGCGCGTCACATCGAGCAACATGGACGCCAGAATCAAGGAGCTTGACCTGCAGGCGAAATCTGTGATGCAGGATCTGAAGAAGGTCGCTCCCAACCTGAAGGACGTTCGGCTGAAGCTCCACAAAAACTGGATCCCCGTGTGGCTGAAGAATCCTCACGCGTTTCGGCCGGGGACGAAAATGCCCAGATTCCGCCTGGTCGACCAGGAGGTTCGCGCACTGTCAGCTTTCATCTGGCAGTCCGGCTGGCAGGGACCCGCTCCGGCGCCGCAGCCAAAGGGCGACGCCGCCCACGGCAAAGAACTGTTCGAGACGCGCGGGTGCATGGCCTGTCATTCGATGGGTGAGGGAAACAATCGGGCCGGCGGCGAGTTCGCAGCCAACCTGTCCCGTCTCGGCGAGAAGGCAAACTACGACTACATCGTCCGTTGGGTGCATAATCCCAGGGACCGAACGCGGCCCTACTGTCCCTACGAGAAACGGGATCTCGGCCCAGAGGACTACGCTCGCCACGGTCTCCCGTTCTCCTTCGGCCTCGATCGCTCGACGTGCCCGAACGACGGCCACGAGTTGCAGGTCCAGAACATGACGGTGATGCCGAGCCTCCGGCTTACCACGGAGGAGGCGCGTGACATCGCTACGTACCTGACCTCCCTCAAGCACGACGATGCGGCGTATCCGTCGGACGTGGCTTTTATGGACGATCGCCGTCTGGCCGAACAGGGACGGCAGCTCACCAGCCGCTATGGATGCGGCAGTTGCCACGAAATCGCCGGACTGGAAGACGCGCCGCGCATCGGCACCGAACTCACCAAGGAGGGTAGCAAGCCTCTCGAGCAACTCGATTTCGCGCTCTTGGAACAGAAGGCCAAAGCGGAGGGTTGGTACAACCACAAGGGCTTTTTCGAGCGTAAGATCAAGGACCCGGCGTTCTTCGACACGGGCCGCGAGAAGGCGCTCGAGGACCGGCTGCGAATGCCGAACTTCGAGTTGTCGCCGGAAGACTCCCGCGCCCTCATCACGTTCCTGTTGGGGAGTCTGGACTCGCCCTTCCGATCTGAGTTCCGCTCCATCCCGCAGCAGTTCCGCTATATCCCGACCGACCAGCAGAAGGACCTGCAGGAAGGCTGGTGGCTGGTCAAGAAGTACAACTGCATGGGCTGTCACACGGTCCAGGCCGGCCAGCACTCCGTGCTGAGCGCGCTTCCTCGTTATCAGGATCCGGACTGGAAGGAACAGTTGCCCCCCTCGCTCGTGCAGGAAGGGGCCCGCGTGAATCCCGAGTGGCTTGCGCGCTTCCTCAGCAATCCAGCCATGACCGAGAAGGACACGTCCAGGAACGGCGTCCGCACGTATCTCAAGGCCCGGATGCCGACGTTCAGCTTCTCTCCCAACGAAATCCGCATCCTGGTGCGGTTTTTCGAGGCCGCCGCGGGACAGTCGAGCCCTTACATCCCGTCGAAGCTCGAACCGCTGACCGAGCCGGAGCGCCAGATGGCCCGCGCGTTGTTCTCGTCGCCGGGCGCGCCGTGCCTCAGGTGCCACCTGGTCGGCGAGCCACGTCATGACCGCTCGGCTACGGCGCCAAACTTCCTCGTGGCAAGGGAGCGGCTCAAGCCGGCTTGGACCGCCCGGTGGATGCTCGATCCCCAGATGATCAGTCCCGGTACGGCCATGCCGTCAGGATTGTTCCGGCGGGAGGACGATCGTTGGGTCTCCGCCGGCCCCACGCCGGGGATCTTCTCAGGTTATCGCGGAGATCACGTCGATCTTCTCGTCCGCTATATGTTCCAACTGACTCCGCAGGAGCAGAGTGCCTTAATTCAAAGACTGCCGGCAACGGCCCGCACTGACCGGCCGCCGCCGGACGAGACGGCGACGGTCGCGCATTCCCGGTAATTATGCCGCATGAAAAGGAGAAAGATGAAAACGCAACATCGATCCGCAACACAGAGGGCCGGAGCAGCGATGATCGCTCTGACAGCGGTCGCAGCGCTTGCTCTCATGCCTGGCTGCGGCGGAAAGAAAGAGACAACCCCCGCGGCCGGGGAACAGCCGGCCGCCGGAGGTGAAGTCTGGCGCCCGACCGGCGACGAGGGAACGGTTACTGGCAAGGTCTCCTTCAAGGGGCAGCCGCCGAAGTTCCCCGCCATTTCGATGGATGCGGACGCCGTCTGCGCGGCCAAGCATTCCGGTCCCGTGCACCCGGAGGCGGTGATCGCCAATCCCAATGGAACTTTGAAGAATGTGTTCGTTCACGTGAAGAGCGGCCTCGAGGGCAAGACCTTCGCCGTCCCGACGGAACCCGTTGTTCTTGATCAGGTGGGTTGCCTGTACAACCCTCACGTGCTGGGGATACAGGCGCGGCAGGACCTCAAGGTGGTGACGAGCGACAACACCACGCACAACATCCATCCGCTGCCTAAGATTAATCGCGAATGGAACATCTCGCAACCGCCCCACGCGGATCCGATCATCAGGTCATTCAGCCGTCCGGAGATCAGCGTCCCTGTGAAGTGCAATCAGCATCCTTGGATGAGAGCGTACATTCACGTCGTCTCTGATCCCTTCTTTGCCGTCTCCGACGACCAGGGCTCATTCGAGATCAAGGGGCTGCCGCCGGGCAACTACGAGATCGAAGCCCTGCACGAGCATTACGGCGCGCAGACGCAAAAGGTCACGGTCGCGCCCAAGGGGTCGGCTTCGGTCGAATTCTCATATAACGCTACGCAGGCGTACCGCGCCGGCTCTCTTCGGATGATGCCGGCCCTGGTCATCCCCTGCTGCGGAGGTGGAGGAACAGAACGTGGCGCGAGCCACTAGCGCAGAGCTCGCCGGGCGGGCCTTGCCGCTCGAAGGCCGCAAGCTCCTTGCGTATCTGGAGCTGACCAAGCCGCGCGTAACCGTGATGATCTTCCTGGTTACGATCGCCGCCTTCCGGCTCGGCTCTCCGGCACAAACCGACGGTTGGAGATTACTATGCACCGTAGCCGGCGTCGGACTGCTCGCCGGCGGTATATTCTCCCTAAACCAGTACATCGAGCGCGACATCGACGGCGTCATGCGCCGCACGGGGATGCGGCCGCTTCCCCGGGGGGAGCTCAAGCCGCGCGAAGCGCTCCGTTTTGGGCTGGCGCTCACGATCCTGGGTGTCGCCATGCTCGCGCTGCTCGTCAACGCCCTTAGCGCCGTGCTGGCCGTTTGTACGCTCGTCGGGTACCTGTTTGTGTACACGCCGCTGAAGACCAGGACGCCTTACTGTACCCTCGCCGGCGCCTTCCCTGGAGCCATGCCGCCGCTGCTCGGCTGGGCTGCCGCCCGCGGCGAGATGGGAGTGGAAGCTTGGGCGCTGTTCGCCGTCCTTTTCTTCTGGCAGTTTCCGCACTTTCACGCGATCGCCCGGCTGTATCGCGAGGACTATGAGCGCGCCGGCGTTCGCATGCTGCCGGTGATCGAGGCCTCTGGCAACCGGACCGGCCGGCAGATCCTGCTCACCGCGCTGCTGCTGGTTCCGGCGAGCCTGGCCCCGGCGCTCCTCGGTCTGACTGGATCCGTCTACCTCGGCGGCGCCGTCCTTCTCAGTCTTTGGTTTCTGTACCACGGCGTACAGTCGTTCCGGGTGGCGTCCCCGCGGCAAGCGCAGCGATTGCTGGGTGCATCGATTGTTTACCTGCCCGCGCTGTTCCTGCTGATGGTGCTGGACGCGCGGTGACCGGATAGGAGGCGTTTCATGGCGATGGTGTTGGCCCTGTTCTTCTGGCTGTTGGCGGTTGTCACAGCCGGAATCTTCATAGGCCGGGTATGGTGGCTCCCCGAGCTCGTCTCCGAGCATGGGGCCGCCGTCGACCGGCAACTGGCACTGACTCTCCTCATCGCCGGGATCGTCTTCTTCGCCGCTCAGGTCGGATTGGGATGGTTCATCTGGCGCTACCGGGCGCGCGGCACGGGCCGGGCCTCGTACTGGCACGAGAGCCCGAAGCTCGAGCTCACCTGGACGTTGATTACCGCGGTCGTATTTATCGGCCTCGCCATTCAGGGCAACCGCGTCTGGGCTAAGTATTTCCTCGACGACGCTCCGCCGGACGCGCTGACGATCGAAGTGACCGCCCAGCAGTTCGCCTGGAACATTCGCTATCCCGGTCCGGACGGCAAGTTCGGACGCACCGACCCGAAGCTGATGAATGACGCTCTGGCCAACTACATCGGGCTTGACCCTAACGACGCGGCCGGCCGCGACGACATCCTTACGCAGAACCTCATGGCTGTGCCGGTGGGCCGGCCCGTGCGAGTCATCGTTCGCTCCAAGGACGTGACGCACAGCTTCTTTGTGCCGCAACTGCGTGTGAAGCAGGACGCGGTGCCGGGGATGGCCATAGGGATTCACTTTACTGCCACAAAGGTCGGCGAATACGAGATTGCCTGCGCCGAACTCTGCGGCATGCAGCACTACAAGATGAGGGGCCGGCTCCTGGTCATGGATTCGGCGAATTTCGAGAAGTGGCTGAAGCAGCGAGCGGGCGCATAGGAGCAAAGCGCGATGGCGGACCATGAACACCGGCATGAGGCACCCAAGGGCTTCGTCCGGAAGTACATTTTCAGTACCGATCACAAGGTGATCGGCATCCAGTACCTGATGCTGGCACTGTTTTCCGTCTGGGTCGGCATGATCCTGTCGGTCTTCATGCGCCTCCGCCTCGCCTGGCCGGAGGAGAAATGGCCGCTCCTCCAGCGCGTGTTCCAGGAGGGCTTCGCCGGAGGTCCCATGACTCCGGAGTTCTACCTCTCAATGCTCACCATGCACGGCACCATCATGGTGTTCTTCGTGCTTACGACAGCGCCGCTGTCGGGCTTCGGCAATTACTTTTTGCCAATCCAGATCGGCGCGCGGGACATGGCCTTTCCAGTGCTGAACATGCTCTCGTTCTGGGTCACGTTCGTGGCGCTGGTTGTCATGATGTTGGCGTTGTTCGCAACCGGCGGCGCCCCGATTTCCGGCTGGACGGCTTACGCTCCGCTGAGCGCGTTGGGCGAGGTGGCCGGCCCCGGCCTCGGCCTTGGACAAACGCTCTGGGTCATAAGCATCGCCATCTTCTGCGGAGCGTCTCTGCTGACAGCGCTGAACTTCCTTACAACCACCCTGAACCTTCGGGCGCGCGGCATGTCGCTGATGCGGATGCCCCTGACAGTCTGGGCGTGGTTTACGACGGCGATTCTGGCTCTGCTTGCCTTCCCGGTCCTGCTGTCAGCCGGCATCCTGCTCCTCATGGACCGCCTCGGCGGAACAAGTTTCTTCATTCCCGGAGGCCTCGTCGTCAGCGACCAGATGATTGCGCACCAGGGTGGGTCTCCGCTGCTCTGGCAGCATCTGTTCTGGTTCTTCGGCCACCCCGAGGTGTACATCGCGATCCTTCCCGGCATGGGAGTCACGTCGCACATCCTCTCGACGTTTTCCCGGAAACCCGTGTTCGCTTACAAGGCGATGGTTGCGGCGATCTTTGCCATCGGCTTTATCAGCTACCTCGTCTGGGGGCACCACATGTTCATGAGCGGGATGAGCCCCTACTCCAGCATGGTGTTTTCCATCACCACTCTGGCTGTGGGAGTGCCGTCGGCGATAAAGACGTTCAACTGGCTGGCGACCTTGTGGGGCGGACGGATCCGCTTCACAACGCCGATGCTGTTTGCTCTCGGCTTCGTCTCGCTATTCGTGTCGGGAGGAGTTACGGGCATGTTACTGGCCCAGCCCGCCGTGGACACTTTCCTGCACGATACTTACTTCGTAGTCGCCCACTTTCACATCATCATGGGCGTCGCGGCGATCTTCGGCATCTTTGCCGGGATGTACTACTGGTTCCCGAAGATGTTCGGCCGGATGATGAGCGAGGGAATGGGTAAAGTCCACTTCTGGCTCACGATTGTTGGTGTCTACGCGATCTTCATGCCGATGCACTTCCTCGGTGTGGAAGGCGCCCCGCGTCGTTACGCCCAGTTGACCGAGTTTCAGTACTTGCGGCATCTTCAGCCGCTGCACCTCTTCATTACAGTGGCTGCTTTTGCGACCGTGGCCGCGCAACTGATCTTCCTCTTCAACTTTTTCTGGAGCATGAAAAAGGGCAGGACCGCCTCGGAGAATCCATGGGAATCGACGTCGCTCGAGTGGACCGTACCCTCGCCGCCGCCGCATGACAACTTCGGCGATGTCGAACCGGTCGTTCACCACGGGCCGTACGAGTACAGCGTTCCAGGGGCAGCGAAGGACTACGTCCTGCAGACCGCCCCGGCAGAGGAGGTCACCCGCTAAACGGCTGGATATGGCTACCGCAAGCAAAGCGACGAAACGGGCCGGAGGGTGGAGCGGTCTGGGCGAAGGCTTCGGCTGGAACGGCGATGGCAGCGGGCGTGAGCGTCCCATGGGAACTCCTCCCCCAGATGTGCACCGCCTGGGCATGTGGTTTGCCCTGTGCGCCATCACCATGATGTTCATCGGACTCACCAGCGCGTATGTCGTCCGCCAGGGAATTGACCCGGAGTGGCGTCCGATCCACATGCCGGCGTTGTTGTGGCTGAACACTGCCGTGTTAGCCATCAGCAGCTTCACGATAGAATTGGCCCGCGCCGCCCAGGGGGTGGGCGTTGACGGGCGCCGGGTGTGGCTTCGGACGATCCCCGTCGGTGGGTTCACGAGTTGGGTCGCGGCAACGCTGGTCCTCGGTCTTGCGTTTCTGGGAGGGCAGGCGGTGGCATGGAGGCAGGTCGCGGGGCAGGGCATCTACCTGGCTACTTATCCGCACAGTTCGTTTTTCTACCTGCTGACCGGTTTGCATGGGCTGCACGTCGCTGGGGGCGTCGCCGCGCTGGCATGGCTCTTTGCCCGCGGGGCGAACTTCTCTCCTCTGCGCCGCCGCCGCTGGACTGAAGCGACCGCTCTGTACTGGCATTTTGTGGCTGGCTTGTGGATCTACCTGCTGGCCTTGCTTTTCGTCCGGAGATGATGCCGGCATGTCGTGAGGAGGTGATGTGGGATGACTGAACGAGCTGTTCGAGCACAAAGTGCAACCATCTGGGACGGCGGCGTCCATCCGTTCGCTGTGAGTCATAAGAAGCTCGGCATGTGGCTGTTCATCGCCTCGGACTCGCTGACTTTTTCCGCCCTGCTCGTTGCATACAGCTACGTGCGGCTAGCCACCGAGCATTGGCCCACGCCGTTCCATCTGTGGCCTTCCATCTCAATGGCGACGATCATGACCTTCTGTCTGCTGTCCTCGAGCGTCACGATGGTGATGGGCGTTGCCGCCTCGAAACGAGGGGAGAAGGCGCGGGCGATTCGTTACCTTCTTCTGACGATGCTTGGTGGTACGGCCTTCGTTGTCCTGCACCTTAATGAATGGCTGGGCCTCATCCGGGAGGGTGTCAGGTTGTGGAGCAACCCGTGGAACGTGCCGCTATTCGGCGCGACGTTTTTCACGCTCACCGGGCTGCACATGGTGCACGTCGCCACCGGCTTGATTTATCTTGGCGTGATCGCCGCCGGTGTCTCCAAAGGCCGCTTCGGCCACGAAGAGGTGGAAGTCAGCGGGCTCTACTGGCACTTCGTCGATCTGGTCTGGATGTTCATTTTTCCTTTGGTCTATTTGCTGTCGGTGAGCGCAGCATGAGTGCTGCGTTTTTGGGGGACGTATGAGCATCGGAATCGAAGAGACGCACGCTCCGCACGGTGCGAGCCTCTATTACTGGGTCTGGATCTACCTTCTGGCGATAACGGCGCTGGAGGTCTTCCTGGCTTACGAGCACCTGTTCTCGACCCAGGTCATGTTGGCCGTCCTCATGCTTCTGTCCGTCGTCAAGGCGGGCTTGATCATGGCGTACTTCATGCATCTGCGCTTCGAGAAAGCCGTTTTCGTCTTATGTCTCGTTCCGGCTGTCGTCGTTGTCATCTCGTTGCTGGCCGCCTTCTTCCCGGACAGCTACCGGCTGCTGGAGCTTAGGGTGCGATGATGACCCGGCGCCTGTGGCAGTCGATCGTCCAAACGCTGGTACGAGTCATTGTGCTCGTGGTTGCGCAGTCGTCTCTGTTCGGCCAGTGCTCCATGTGCAGGGCGGCCGCCGCGGCGCAGGGACCGGAAGCCGCGAAAGCTCTGAATGAGGCCATCCTGATTCTGCTGCTTCCCGCGGTCGCTCTGTTCTGCGGCGCCTTCATCCTGGCGATGCGGGGAAACCGTTCGTCGGACCCGGACGAGTCCCGGCGGGAAGGAGCGCCGGGATCGTGGCCTCAATGACCCTTACTATGTGGCAGCAGGCCATCATCTACTTGCTCTGCCTGATCGTCGCTGTCGGCTCGATCGGGACCGCCCTTTGGGCGCTTCTCACTGGCCAGGTTGGGACCGAGGGCATGGATGGTCTCTTTCTGATCGCGGTCTCCCTCTTATTTGCGTTTACCTTCTCGCTCACCCCGATCCAGGCTTTGCGCCGGGGCTTCCTGCGGGACTTGCTTGCAAGCAGGAAAGCGGCTGCCAAGCCACGGGAGGAACGGGACGCGGGCGCCCTGCCCGCTGACGAAGCTCACGAAAGGACCCCATCGCCTTGACTTCGGAGCGGCGGCGGTGGCTCGTGCTCGCGGCGCTGGCCGTGCTCGCCGTAATCGTACCGTTCACCGTGTGGCGCGAGACGTGGTTCGGCCGGCCACTCTCGGACGACGAGATCGGACGATATCTCAACTCCACGGATCGCGCACGCAAGGTTCAGCACGCTCTGTCCCAGGTCTCCGAACGCATCGTCCGAGGCGACCGGGGCGCCGAGCGGTGGTACCCCCAGGTCGTCTCGCTGGCCGGCCATCCGCTCGCCCCTGTCCGCGCCACCGCCGCCTGGGTCATGGGCCAGGATAACCGGTCGGACGCCTTCCACCGGGCGCTGCTGGAGCGTCTTCGGGATTCGGACCTGATGGTCCGCCGAAACGCCGCGCTGTCACTCGTGCGGTTCGGCGATGGGAGCGGAAAGGCGGAGATCCTTGCCATGCTCCATCCGTTCACGGTCCGCGCTCCGAAAGCCGGGAAGGTCTCCGTCGGTCTGGAGAGCGGCCGGGAGATCAGCCAGGGAGCCTTACTGGCGCGCATCGGCAAGGAAAGCGCCAGCCCGGTCGAGGTCCGCGCTCCGTTTTCGGGCCGCCTCGGGGTCGTACTGATTCCGGACGGAACGCCTGTAGCGGAAGGTGAGCCTCTCATGATCATCAACCCGGCGTCGGAATACGTCTGGGAAGCGCTGCGGGCGCTATATCTTGTGGGACAGCCGGAGGACCTTCCTGACGTGGAGCGCTGCACTCGGGTCATCGCGGAGATGCCTGAGTCCGTGCGCCGTCAGGCCGAATACACTGCCCGCGCTATACGTACGCGCTCGGAACGGAGTTCCATTCGCTGACGGGCCGGTCCGGGACCGACGGCAGTTCGATGCCGTGCCCGCCTTCCCATTCCTCGACTGCTACCATGTCGATGGCGTCCCACGGACAGCCATCCAGGAAAGTTCCGTCCGGGCCCTTGCTGGTGCACTTGGCACAGCCGATGCAGGTGGCCTTATCCACTTCGATCCGGCCGAAGGGTTCATGGTCCGGGTCCGGTACCCAGAACATACACGCTTCCACGGGACAGTACGCTACACAGACGGGCGCCCCCGCGCAACCCGTGCAGTTATCGTTGATTACGGCTAACTGCTTGGGTTTCTTCTTTCGCAGGTCCGTTCGCCCATGCGACATCGGCTCGAGTTTTCCAATGACTATCGCCAGTTCAGGTCCCATTGCGTAGTCCCCAGGGAGTGCCTACCTCAATTCTAATGCAGGACGCGCTCCGGCTTCCAGCGGAATCCTCAACACTAGATTTTTTCATTGACTGTCATTAAGGGTTCGTAGTATTCTTCTCACAACTTCAGGTCTGCATATCGGTTTTTTGGAGGTATTGGATGTACAAGGGCATTGCACACGTTCTCTTGGGGATGGCGATCGTGCTATCTTTCGCCACTCTAGTCATCGGTCAGGAAACCACCGGAGCAATCCTCGGCGTCGTGCGGGACAACACGGACGCAGTCGTCCCGGCAGCGAAGGTCACCGCTATCAGCGAGGATACCGGTGCGCAGTTCGCCACGGAAACCGACGCGACCGGCAGCTATCAGTTCCCGCTGCTGCGCGCTGGCCGCTATCGCATCTCCGTCGAGCACCCCGGATTCCAGCGAATGCAACGCGACGGGGTGATTGTGAACACAACCGAGCGCGTCCGCGTGGACATCACGCTGAAGGTGGGCGTGGTTACAGAGACGGTCACGGTGACCGGCGAGGTCCCGCTTCTGCAAAGCGCCCAGGTGACGATGGGACACGTCGTCGAACAGCGGACGATTACGTCGATTCCGCTCGCCACCCGAAACTTCACGCAAATCCTCGGCACCTCAGCGGGCGTGATCGGAGCCATCTACAACGCCGACCAACCCGGAACCGGCAGCGACAGCGTCAGCGTGAACGGCATGCGCCGTGGCAGCAATAACCTGCTTGTCGACGGCGCGCAAACGACCAATCCGCTGAACATGGCGCCCGACGGCGACGGCACGCCGAGCATCGAGTTCTTGAGCGAGTTCAAGGTACTGACCAGCCTGTATAGTGCCGAGTACGGGCGCAACGCCGGTTCTGTCATCAACGTGACGACGCGCAGTGGCACCAACGAGTTCCACGGCTCAGTCTACGAGTTTTTCCGCAACACCAAGCTGAACGCCCGGCCGTTCTTCAACCCGACGCGCGGGCAGAACAACCAGAACCAGTTCGGCGGGCACGCCGGGGGCAAGATCATCCGCGACCGGACGTTCTTCTTCGCCGGCTGGGAAAGCTCCCGCCAGGTGAACGCGAACTCCGGGTCAGCGACGCTCCGTACCATCGTCCCCACGGCGGCCCAGCGCGCCGGGAACTTCGGCTCCAAGACGATTACAGATCCGACTACTGGCATACCGTTCCAGAACAACACGATTCCCGCTGACCGCCTCAACCCGATTTCGCTCAAGCTTCAGGAGAAGTACATCCCAACGCCGAATTTTTCCTCCGGCGCGACGAACTTCTTCGCGGCGCGTGGGCTTCCGACCGACCTGAACCAGTACACGGTGCGCATCGACCACCGTTTCAGCGAGAAGGATACGATCTTCGGGCGCTGGTTCGATAGCCGTCAGAAGGACTTTTCGCCGTTTACGTGGGGCTTCCCCGGGTTCGGCAACTACGCAAACCGCAAGAAGTACTCGTTGAACGTCAGTGAGACGCACCTGTTTTCTCCGACGCTGATCATGGAAACCCGGTTCGCCTACGATCAGACCGATCAGTACACGGTGCCGGAAAACCTCGACTCCTTCGATAGCGTCGGCTTAAAACCTCTCTCGGTGACGCGCACGGATTACGGACTGCCGCAGTTCAACATCAACGACTACCAGACATTCGGCAACTATCAGAATTGGTCCGACTACATCAAGCGGTTCACCGGCAGCGCCAGTTTTACCTGGCTTCGCTCCTCGCACAGTGTCAAGTTCGGGTACGAAAGCGTCAACGCTCTGTATAACCCGAAGAACACGCTGGACAGCCGCGGCCGCTTCTTCTACACCGGCGAGGCCACTGGCGACTCATACGCCGACTTCCTGCTGAGCATCACTCGTTCGAAGAGCTTCGGCGCCGGCGCCGGCGAGTTGAAGATGCGGGACTCGGTGAGCAGCGTCTATATCAGCGATGAGTGGAAGGTCAACCAGGACCTCACCCTCACTCTCGGTTTGCGGCACGAGGCTCACTTCCACCCAGCCGCCTACAACCTCGGCATGACGAACTGGTATCCGGATCGGTACAAGGGCGTCGGCTCGCTCGAGGCGTCCGGGGTCGTCCAGGGCGGCGTTGGCGGTATTCCTCAAAGCACGATCAACGGCGACTGGAACAACTTCATGCCACGCGTGGGCGCCGCCTGGCGGCTCACCGACAGTTGGGTGATTCGCGCGGGCGCCGGCCTCTATTTCGACCAGAGATCCGGCCAGATCGCCCAGCAGGCGTTCTCCAACCCGCCGACTTTCAAGTCAATCGCACCGGATTGCAGCGTCGCGGGCAGCGGCTGCACCTTGAAGGAACCCGACAACTTCACGTTCCTTGACCCGCAGTACGACCCGCAATTCATCCCGTTCCCGACCAAAGTGACCGATTCTCTGGCTTGGCGCGGCATCGAACGCGATACCAGGACCGACAACGCTTGGCAGTGGAACTTCAACATCCAGCGTCAGCTTCCAAAGGGCTTCCTTGTTGAGGGTGCCTACGTCGGCACCAAGGGTACCCACCTGATGGCGCGGAGGAATGTCAACCCGCTCGTTCCCGCCGGGTTCGATCCGAATAACCCCAAGACCGGAACCCTGACCAGGAGGTACCCGGGTTTCGCCGACATCTTGATCACCGCCCAAAACGGCGACTCGATCTACCACTCGGCTCAGTTCACGGTGAAACGCCGCATCGCTACCGGAACGATGCAGATCGCCTACACGATCGCCAAGACCTTGAGCAACGGCGCGGAAGGAAACCGCTACTTCACCAGCATCTATGACACGCCGTGGTGGGACTTCAGCCGGGCCAGGGGGCCCGCCAATTACGACCGTCCGCAGCGCTTCACCGCGGTCTTCACGCAAGACTTGCCCAAGGTTGGCCAGAGCGCGGTTGCGAGGCACGTGTTGCACAACTGGTCGTTCAACGGATTCCTGGTGGTGCAGTCCGGCACTCCGCTTACGGTGACTAACCGCGACAGCGGACGAAACCTCGGCGGATCCGCGCAGGAGACGGCCCGGGCACTCTTCTCAAACGTAGCGGCCGACCAGCCGCTCGTCAACTCCGGCTCGACGAAGGACAACCTGAAGAACTACATCAACAAGGCGGCGTGGAGCAAAGCTGCGGTCGGGACTGTCGGCAACTCGGGGCGCGGGATGTTTCGTGGCCCCGGACAGTGGAATCTTGATTTCTCGATGTTCAAGGACATACCTCTTACGGAGCGATTCAAGCTGCACTTCCGAAGCGAGTTCTTTAACCTCCTGAACCACGCAAATTTCGGCGATCCAACGACCAACCTCGATTCGAGCAGCTTCGGCCAGATCAGCAGCACTGCGGTGAATGCGCGGCTGGTCCAGTTTGCCTTACGATTGAATTTCTGAAGCTTCTTCTTCTGTTTCTCGCGGGCGCGCTGCTTGGCGGCGCGCCCATCTTCGCCCAAGGGATGGGGAGCGGTGTGAAGTCGCAGGCCCGCCCCTCTCCCAAGGCCAACGTCAACGTTCCCACGCCGCGCCTCGAATTCCGCGACATTACCTCCTCAACTGGGATCACCGCGTTAAACGTCTATGGAGGCGACAAAACCAAACGTTACATCCTCGAGATGAACGGCAATGGCGCCGCGATCTTTGATTACGACAACGATGGCTGGAGGGACGTGTTTCTTCCGAGCGGCACGCGGCTCGATCCGATCGAAGGCGCGGAGAAGCCCACGAACCGGCTCTACCGTAACAAGGGCGGCGGCGCGTTTGAAGACGTGACCGAAGCCGCCGGGCTCATCCGAACCGGATGGGGGCAGGGCGCCTGCGCCGGCGACTTCGATAATGACGGTCACACCGACCTGCACGTCACCTACTACGGCCAGAACCTGCTCTACCGGAACCGCGGGGACGGCCGGTTCGACGACGTGACGGAGAAGGCCGGCCTCGCCGCCAAATGGGCACGGTGGTCTACAAACTGCTCGTTCTTTGACTACGACCGGGACGGACTGCTAGACCTGTTTGTTACTTCGTACCTGGCGGTCGATCTGAAAGAGATCCAGCCGCCCGGAAGCACGCCCTATTGCGCGTGGCGCGGGCTCGCCGTATTCTGCGGCCCGCGCGGGTTCCCCACCGGCGAGAACCTGCTCTTCCATAACGAGGGTGGCGGCCGCTTCCGCGACGTCACGCGGCGCGCCGGAATCGCTTTGCCGGATCTGCACTACAACCTCGGGGCCGTAACTGCCGACTTCAATAACGACGGCTGGCCCGACATTCACGTCGCGAGCGACTCAAGCCCCGGCATACTCTACCGTAACAACAAAGACGGCACGTTTACCGACGTCGCCGTGCTCGCCGGCGTCGCTTATGGCGACGCCGGACAGGAGATGGGCAGCATGGGTACCTCCGCGGGCGATTACGACAACGACGGTTTGATCGATATCGTAAAGACGAACTTCATGGACGAGACGCCCACTCTTTACCGCAACCGCGGCAACCTGTTTTTCGATGACGCGACGTACATGGCCGGTCTCGGCGTTAATACGAAGTTCGTCGGCTGGGGCGTCGACTTCCTCGACGTGGACCAGGATGGTTGGAAGGACATCTTCATGTCCCACGGCCATATCTACCCAGAGTTGCTCGCCTCCGATGTGAGCGAGCCGTACCGGCAGCGGAAGGCGCTCTTCTGGAACGTCCGCAACGGAGCATTCCGCGACGCCACGGAGAAGGCGGGCGACGCACTCACCACGCCGAACGTCTCGCGCGGATTCGCCGCCGGGGACCTCGACGGCGACGGAACGCCGGAGATCGTCGTCGTCAACATGAACGAGCGCCCGGCTGTGCTGAAGAACACCGGAGAGCGCGGGAACGCCATCCTCGTCGAGTTGATCGGAACGAAGTCGAACCGCAGCGCCATCGGCGCCCGCATCAAGGTAACAGCCGGCGGACTCCAGCAGATTGACGAGGTCCGCAGTGGCGGCGCCTACGCCTCGCAGAGGGACTTCCGGCTGCACTTCGGTCTCGCCGCTGCCGACAAAGCGGATGTACGGGTTCAGTGGCCGAGCGGCGCTGTGGAAGAGATCAAGGGCGCCACGGCGAACCAATGGATCACGATCCGTGAGGGCGAGGGAGTCATCAAGCGGACGCCGTTTCGCTGAGGCCGGGGAGGATCAGCCTTTCCGCACTTCGTAAGCGAGCCGCGGCATTTCCCGCCGCTTCCGGTCGGTCTCCTCGCGGTCCCGCAGAACAAGCTGGTGGTGTTTCTGGCGGTGTTCCGCGGCGCGGGCTGTGTCCTCCAACCTAGAGTAAATCTGCGCGAGGCTGTAATGCGCCGCGGCGTGATCGGGGTTAAGCTTCAGCGTCTGCTCGAGCGCCTTCGCCGCTTCGTCGAACCGGTCCTGTGCCTTGAGGACAGTGTGCAACTCGAACCATGCCGGCCAGAAGCCGGAGTCGGTTGCGATGGCCCTCCTCAAAAGCGCTTCGGTTTCCGCGGTGGCGCCGTCCCGGGTGGCGACGCCCATCGCCAGCAGATAGTGAGCCACCGGGTTTTTCGGATGGCGCTCTGCGAATGTGCGAAACTTGCCGACCACAAGGTCCAGGCGGTTGCCCGCGTCTGGCAACAGAGATTCGAGCGCGGCGTAACTGAGCGCCGAGTCGGGCTCCATCTCGGTGACGCGTAGAAACTCGTCCAGGGCGCGTTCGGTGTTGCCGATGGCGTAGCACGCCAGACCGAGCATGCGCCGCAGTTCGACGTCTCCCGGAAAACGGGTCATGGCCTGATCGAGGAGCATGCGTGCGGGCTCTGGGGTGTTGTGATCGAGGAAAAGCTGCGCCAGGTCGGCGACATAGGCCGGCTGGGCGGGTTCCAGGCGAATGGCCTCCTGAAGCGCCGCGACGGCTTTCGGCGGATCGCGCTTCAGCCGGTAGGCCTTGCCGAGTATGCTCTGCGCGGGCGCCGACGGCCCGGCCGCTGCGACCTCCCCTGCAAGCTGAATCGCCGCCTCGGCCTCATTCGCGCGCAGGTGATATTCGGCCGTGCGGAGAAGGGCGAGCCGGTCTGTCGGATTGGCGCGCGCCCAGCGGGTTTCCTGTTCGGCGGCTTTGGAAAACTCCCCGGCCTGGCTGTAGAACATCGCCAGCGCGTGGGCGACCACCGGTTCGCTCGGAGCCAGCCGGAGCGCCTCGGCGGCAGCGCGCATCGCCTCCGCTTTTGAGCCGGTTTCGAGCCTCGCTTGCGCCAGCGCGAGCCGGATCAGCGGCGACTTGGCATCGAGAGTCGCCGCGGCCTCGAGTTCACGCCGCGCCGCTACGTGTTTCTTCGCGCGGAGAAGAACCAGCCCGAGCGTGTGACGGATCTCGGCGTTCCGCGGATACGAGCGCGACAGTGTTGTAAGGATCTCCTCGGCCTTCGGCGATTGTCCCCCGGCTGCGAGGTTGGCAGCCTCGGCGAGCCTGGCGCGGGCGGCGTCCGGAAGTTGCGCACAAAGCGGCAGTGCAAGCAGAAACAGCGCGCTCCGGACGTTCACACGATCTATTTTGCCAGCAATTCGCGGCCGGGTCGAAAACGCCACTCCCGAAGCGAAGACGAACTGGCCGGTGATCCTGACCACTTACAATATCTTCGGCCGCAACCTTCCGGCGGGAGCGCTCAACCCGGACGGACACCACGTCCACGACGAAAACAACCTTGCTCCCGGACGGCGGGCAGTTTCGAGTCTATTCGCCGGTTTTTGGGCCAAGCACAAAAGCATCCGCGACGACGGCCAGAAAATCGGCCCAGTCAATGCCACGGTTGCTGTCTCCCATACGGACGAGGATGAGTTGATTGCGCGGCGAGACGTAAAGCCGCTGGCCGAAGTGACCGTTGGCATAGAAGTCGGACGGCGCCGGCGCCGGGACCTTGCGGCCCCACCATTGATGTTTAAAAAAACCGCTGCTCCAGACATTCGGCCCGGGCGGATCCGAGTTCACGGACGTTGATTCGGAGACCCACGCCGCCGGAATCACCTGTCGTGAGTTCCAGCGCCCTTGCTGGAGGTAGAGTGCGGCAAACTTGGCGAGGTCGATCGCTCGCGCCGTAAGACCGCTTTCCCCTTTCTCCAAGCCGCCGTGCTCGCGATCCACGATCCACATGGCGTCGTACTCGGCGCCTATCGGCTGCCAGATGCGTTCCGCCAGGTAGCCGGATAATGTGGGGGCGGCAGGGTGCCGGCGGAGCGCGCGCTCCAGCGCCCAGCCCAGGATGATGGGACTCATATCCTCCGTGCTGAAGCGAACGCCGGGCTCAACATCGATTCCGACCCCTCGGACATAACCCCGAACATCCGTGGTGTAGTACATCCGGGGCTGACTCGTCCAGGGCATGTTTCCGCGCTCGTAATTGATTCCGGCCGTGTTGTCGAGCAAGTGCCGGAGCGTAACTCGCGTGAAGCGAGGATCCTGCATCTCCGGAATGTACTTGGTGACGGGATCGTCGATGCCGCCGATCCACCCGTCCGCAATCGCCGCGCCGATAAGAGCCGAGACGACGGACTTGGTCACAGAGAAAGACTTGAACAGCGAGTCGCGGCGAAACCCGTTGAAGTAACGCTCGTCCAGAAGGCATCCGTCTTTGACCGCGATGAATGCGGTGGTCCCGTGCTCCGCGAGGAAGCGGCCCAGAGCAGCTTCATCGGCGATCGATTGGTGCGAATACGCAAGCTTCAACGGCGAGATCCAGTCTCCAGCCGTACAATCAGGGAAGCGGAATGGTTGCACGCTTCGGGGTACCGTCCGGGACGGCAGCTTGCTGTAATCGTAAACATCCGGCAAGTTCAACAGGGCCCAGCGGCGGAAATAGGGGCTGACCGCCAATGAGGCGATGAATATTACGACCAATCCGGCCAGAACACCGCCGGCGACTCGAACCGCGCTCCGAATCATCGGATACCTCGCTGATCTTGACACTGTCAAATCAAGTGTAGTAGTATAACTTGACGATGTCAAGATCAAAACGCAGCGAAGGGAGCCGATCCGCGGCCGAGGCGCAGATTCCCTATCACAAGGGCAACCTGCGGCACAAACTCCTCCGCGAGGCCGCCCGGATGATCGCGAAGAGCGGCGTGGAGGCCGTGTCGATGCGCAAGCTGAGCGACCGGCTCGGGATCTCCCGCACGGCCGCGTATCACTATTTCGACAACAAGGGCGAACTGTTGGCCGCCGTAGGGCAGCATGGGTTTACCCGGCTGGCGGATCGGGTTCAGGCGGCGGGCAAGCCGGAGCTCCCGCCGCTCGACAACCTGCGGCAGGCGCTCCTGGCCTACGTACGCTTCGCCACGGAGGAGACGGAGTTCTTCAGGCTCATGTTCGCCAACGTTTTGCAGCGCCCAGTGCAGATCGGCGCTACCGCAGAGCTAAGCGCGTTCCGTTTCTCCAGTCCCGAGGCATTTGCCGTCTTTGACGCACTTTTGTCAGCCGTCAAGCGTTGTCAGGCCGACAGGTGCATTCGGGGTGGAGACCCTCTGGTGGTGGCGAATACGCTGCATGCGTTCATCCACGGCGTCGCCCGCCTCGCGATCGACGACCACCTGAAGATTCAGTGCTCCATGGAGGAGTTCTTGGATCAGGGCCTGGACGCGCTCTTCTCCGGCTTGGGGGGACCTGCGCAGGCACGGTTGCCACAGTGAGGGCCAGCCGGGCATGGACGGACCGGTCGTGCTCCGGCCATAGAGTTAGGGCGCCTCGGGCACGATGGGATGAGTTGCCCCTCGCGCCAGCAGCGCCACGCCGAGCGCACCAAGCGGTATGCTGAACCACAGGATGCGTGTGTAGGCCAAGACATCCGGTTCAACCATAGCGACCGTGAGGCTCTGCACCCCTACAACCGCACTGACCACGAAGTGAAGCATCACCGCTGGCCAGATGCTCCGGTCCAACAGCACCAACGCTCCCCACCAAATCGAGATAATCCATGTTTCCAAGGTCAGGAGCAACGCCGAAGGAAGGGAGACCCCGTGGGTGAAAACCTGCGTGATGTGCAAGACAGCGAAGAGCACGGACGCAAGAACAACACTGAGGATCATCCCCTGTTTGGTGTTTCCCCAAACGCGTACCAGACTATAGAGGACAAACCCTCGGAATAAGATTTCTTCGCTCAGTCCGACCGTGAACTGGACCACGACTGTGGTACGGGCAGCGGGCAATCGTACGAAATTTGAAATGTCGACGGCGACCTTGCCATAGAAGGAGTAGAGACTCGCACAGGCAAAGTAGATCAAGCCCGCCAAGGCAATCAGCCAAACCTGGCGACTCCCCGGTCGGCCGACACCCGATGCCTTCAGCCAACCCAGACGCCAAACTAGCAGAAGGACGCATACAGTTACGGCCAGGCGACCAACCGTGGCGGTCGCAGCGCCACCATAAGGCTCGGCAAGCGCGCTCGTAGCAATGCCTGTAAAGACCAACACCAACACAAACCAGGCAATTGTTGCACTGACAACAAATCCGATGGGGTGGTTCTCTGCAAAGGATCGGACGTTATTCATCAGAAGAACTCGGACCCGGCAAAGCACTCTTGATGACTTACTGGTTTCTATTGGATGGCCTTGAACCAGACAAACTACCGGCGAGAATTCTAACGCCGCCGTCCGTAAGAGTCAAGGAAATTCAGCTCCGAAATGAACGAGCTCGTGGCACCGTGGCCTGCTATGCTCAATTAGGGCTGGCCGGCCGCTCCGGTCGGCGAACCTCGAGCTGGAGAGCAAGAGATGTCGGCCGCTTGCAGATCAAGCTGGCGAAACTGCGCCGTGGAAGCCGATTCGGAGATCCTGGAAATTGATCGGCTGGAAGATGAAATCGCTCCCGTTACGTCGGACGTATCGAGGGTTCGAGATCTCATCTCTGGTCTCGAGTTGTGTCACCACAAGGCTGAGCGATGGGTCCACAACATCATTGAGGCGATTAGCCTGGGAGAGACAGGAAAGGGTCTGGGCACGCGCCCGGCAGTCCAGCTTCACCCTGCGGAACAAGTTTGGCAAAGCGCTTGTGACAGTCTCTCGGGTTGGTGCGGGGGATATCCGGCCGCGTCTAACGATCTGTGTGTCGGCGCCGTTCCCGCTATTCGACTGCTTGCGGGCCTTGGGGACCGCTCCGCGTTGAAGGAGTGGCAGGTCCAAAGGGTGATCGAGAAAGTCCGAAGTCTGATCCATTGGCCGCTGTCGTCGGATGACCCGGCAGCACGATATGTGTACATCCTCCTAGGCGGCGGCGAGTACGAGGCCCTCTATCGAACCCAATGCCCCGAACATTACAGGAAGCACGAGGATTTCTGGCTTGCTACCGTTCGGACGATGATTCACGACACTGAAAATGGGCGTGCGGCGGCACTGTCGTTGGGTCTGGCCATCGATATGCTTTGGCCATGCCACTGGAGGTTTGTGGAGAATCTTCAGATTGTTCTGGACGCCATTGGCGGGCGGCTGAAGCCGGACAAGCCATTCGCCGCGTGCGGCAGGAACATATCGCTGTTACCGAATCGTAACCGGATGTTGACCGTTTCAAGGAGCCTAAGAGCCTTCTGCGGTCACTCTGAGACAGGCGGAGAAGTGGATCGAGGAATACTGTCCCTGCTTGGACAACGCACAGCGGCAAAGAGCTGGCTGGCCGCCTCCCTGGACAAAACAATCCGCCTCCAGTTGGACCCGCCAGCCGGCGTGCGGGCGATCTCTGCTTTGACCGGACCTGATTGGATCACACGGAGCGTCGGAGCTTAAGTGTCCCGCGAGTAACACCGCAGTGAAAGTTTCGCGAGAGCTACCAGGTGATTCCCCCTGAGGGAGGTGGCCAGGCTCCCAGTATCTGCCTCAGCACGACGATCTGCCCAGCGTGGTAGCTGTTGTGTGACGCGATTGCCTGAAGCATTCCCAGTCGGCTATGCTTCCCCCGCGTGGTCAGGAGATCAGCCTCGCGGGACTGGCGGTCCAACTTGGCCAGTGCGTTCCGAAAGCCTCGGACGGCCCGCTGCCATTCCGCCGCGTTTGCCGGGCCCACGCTGCCGGGCCAGCCGCCCGGCGCATGCTTGGGAACCGGAGGGTTCCCTCCGTCAAGCCACTTGGCAACCCACTCCTGCCAGTAGCTCATGTGGTTTAGCAGTTGAAAGACCGAGTGTGGGACACCCTCGGGCCGGGCGCCGGCAGCTTTCCAACCCAGTCCTGCGCAAAGGGTCTTGGTTGCCACATGGGAGCCCTTTCCCGACAAGGCATTGCCGATTGTCTTCTCGAGCATATTGCGGCGAATGGCCATGAATCCCTCCTCTCGCAAGAGCAGGTCTCACGGACCTCACGATACCGCAATTCGGGAAGCTAGGCGAGGGCGGGATGGGTGTGGTCTCCAAGGCCACGGACACCCGCCCCAACCCGGTTTCAGACGGATTGGACACGACCCGATCACGCTTCGTGTATTGGAACAGGGTCTAGTGCGGATTGTCGGAAGCAGTCCCGATCGTAAACCGGAACTGGCGAGGTCACCGACAGGGTGCCTCCCTCGGATGGAAGGTGGTTACTATATGCCCAATTCGATCACGACAAATCGGACCTGATGCTGGTGGAGAACTTCCGGTACGAAACACGGGGTACAGTCTGTCCCTCGCCAGTAAGGTACGACGTTCCGGCGCCAGCCTTCACTTCACCGCCGATGCTCGTTCCGAGAGCCGCGTCTGAATCAGCCGAGCTTGGTGGGGTGTAAAGAGAGGAAACTGACCTTGAGCCGCCCGCTGAAACACGGGAAGGCAGAATCCGTCGCTCATGATGCCGGCGTCCTTCGAGTGGCTGCCGGGGCCAAGCAGCAGGTGACCGACTTCGTGAACGAGAACAATGCCGAGAACCGTATGTTCCGGAACCCCTCTGCCCACGGCGGTGGTTCTTGCTTTCTCCGCGAAGACATAGGCGACCGACGGATGGACGGTCTCGCCATAGATCGAGTGGGGGCGCCCGAGCTGCTTGGCTTGAGCATTCCGTAGCACGTTGATAAAAAGCCCGCCTTGCTCTCGAATCGCTGTGCAAGTGAAACCTCGGGCCGCGTCTTCGTGCGGGCGCGGGCACGCCATCCATTTCACCTTGACGCCAGCCCGCGACAGGATTCTAGCAGCGTCCTCTTCAGCGCGGGACAGTACCTCGTGAGGCACTCCTGCGTAGTCGTACACGCCGACGGTCAATGTCGCGGACTGGCCGTGGAGCGGCTGCGTAACACTCCAGCATCCTGCGACAAGGATGAGTGCCGCCGGCACTCGGCCGGCGTTCGAACACACGTATTGCGTCCAGTTTCGGCACATGGTTCCCTCCCGAACCCTCTAGCTGGACTGTCCGTTTCTGGCAGTTACACGTGAGCCACTGGGAACGGGGCAGATATCCAGGCCGCGTTCCCAGTCGTTGGGTGTGTCATCACTTCTTGGGCCCGGAAGGGACGACGAGGCCAAGCCATCTCATGATCAAGTCGATCTTCGTTCCCAAAGCGTCCACCTTCGCCTCTAGTTCCGCGTCCGCAGGGTCAAGCTTCTTCATCGTGACGATGCCCCCGATATTCGGAGGAACAGTCGTGAGGCCCCACGCCAAGCGCTGGCCGTCGGCAAACACGTAGCCCGTCTCCTGAACCACCTCGCCAGTGGAAGGGATCCGGAAGACACAATTCCCTCTGCAGTCCGAGGTCACCGTGCACTGGACGTCTAAGAACTGCGTTACGTCCATCAAGGGGGCAGCGCCGTCTTTGCTCACTTCGATGTGTCCGAAATAGGTAGCTTTTCCTTCCTGGTCAAAAATGACGATGCCGCTTCCTGTTTGCGGCATGCCATTCGGAACGAGGTTTTCCTGCGGATAGATGTAGGACCACGCGCCTGTCAGAAGCTCCTGCTTGCACTCGAACTCCGCGTCGAGTTTCGGCGGTGTTGCAAGGCCGAGCAGCAGCGCGACTGCTACCGGTAAAGTGAAGAGCTGCAATATCCTGGTTCGTTTCATTGTGATCGCTCTCCTTGAAATCGGGTTCATCATAGGCATTCCCCCGGCCGGGGCTCTGGAGTACAATCAGGCTCGGAGACGCTTAGCCGGATACCGGAGCCTGCGACCGGCGAGTTTCAGCCGCAACATACCCCGCAACCGGCCCGGAAGTCCCGAAGAAGTTCCGAAAGAGTTCCGAAGAAGTTATGAAAGAGCCTGTTCCAAAGTCGGCCAGGCATTTCTACAGCTTTGGCGCGTTTCGGCTGTACGCGACGGAGCGGGAACTCTTTCGGGGAAGCAAACCGGTTACGCTGCCGCCGAAGACCTGCGACACGCTCCTGCTGCTGCTCCGCCGGCACGGCCACGTGGTGGACAAGGACGAGCTAATCAGAACGCTCTGGCCGGACACCTTCGTCGAGGAGGACAACCTGGTGCAGCAGGTGTCGCACCTGCGGAAGGCGCTGGGGGAGAGGCCGGACGGAGGGCCTTACGTCGAGACTGTTGCGAGGCGGGGTTATCGTTTTGCCGCGCTAGTCGAGGAGTCCTGGGAGGAACCGGCGATTGCGGGTAGGCGCCGCGTGCCCTTACTGTTCTGGACTATTGCCGTCCCTATCCTGACGGCGATCGCAGCAGCGATCCTTCTCCTCCTGAACGTCGCGGGCCTACGAGACCGGCTGCTGCCCAAGCCAACGAATCCACGAATCACCTCCATCGCCGTGTTGCCGCTCGAGAATCTCTCGCACGATCCCGAGCAGGAATACTTCGCCGACGGTCTGACCGAGGAACTGATCACAACCCTTGGTAAGATCAGCGCGCTGCGGGTGATTTCGCGAACGTCGGTGATGCGGTACAAACGGACGAAGAAGCCCCTTCCCGAAATCGCCCGCGAATTGAATGTGGACGCCGTGATCGAAGGCACGCTGCTGCAATCCGGCGGCCGCGTGCGCATCACTGCCAACCTGCTGCACGCGCCTACCGATCGGCACCTATGGGCCGAGACGTACGAGCGCGACCTGGGTGACATCCTGACGTTGCAGCGGGAGCTCGCCCGCACCGTCGCCAAAGAGATTCGCGCAACGCTTTCCCCGGAGGAGCAGGTGCACCTTAGCCGCTCCCGCCGGCTCAATCCGGAGGCTCACGAGCTTTACCTGAAGGGTCAATACCACTACTACAAGTGGAGAAGCGCGGAATTTGCAAAGGCGGTTACTTACTTTGAGAAGGCGGCCGAGGCCGATCCCAATTTTGCACAGGCTTATCTCGGACTGGCGAAGACTTACGGGTGGCAGTGGATGCAGGGTTCTCTGCCGCCCAAAGAGGCCTACCCCAAATTCAGTGCCGCGCTAAAGAGGGCAATGGAGATTGATGACACGCTTCCCGAAGCGCACTATGTACTGGCCGTGAGTGCGTGGTATTTCTACTGGAACTGGACCCAGGCGGAAGCGGAGTTCAAGCGCGCACTGGCGCTCAATCCGAACCTGGAGGAGGCTCGCTTTGAATACGGCTGGTTCTTAACAACGCTCGGTCGCTTCACGGAAGGCATCGCCGAGGCCAGGCGTGCCGTCGAGGGCGATCCCCTGTCGTTCTCAGCCAATCTGGCCTTGGGTTCAGTCTATGTCTTCGCCCGCCAGTACGACAGAGCCCTGGCACAGCATCTCAAGACCATCGAGCTTGATCCCAACGATCCCCGCGGATACGAGTTCCTCGCCGGTGCGTATGCGGCTCTGGGGCTGTACGATGAATCGCTCAAAGCCCGTGAAAAGCAGATGACGCTGGCAGGTGCCAAGCCCGAAGACGTGGCCGCGATGGGCGAGTCATACCGATCTTCCGGATTTGCCGGTTACTTGCGGTGGAGACTGGAGAGGGTAAAGCATCCCTACGAGCGGGCGATGATCCAGGCGCAACTGGGACTGAAGGACGAGGCCTTCGCGAACCTGGAAAAGTGCTACCGCGAACACTGGTGGGCAATGGTTCAGCTAAAGTCCCTCCCAAGTTGGGACCCGCTGCGCTCCGATCCGCGTTTCCAGGACCTGCTGCGCCGCATGAATTTTCCGCCGTGAGCCGTCCGGGTCGGCGCTCACCACAGCAGGAGGGCGTGTAAGGCCGAACGTTCCGCTACACGCGGGTGGCCATCGGCGAGGCCGATCTAATGCTGGTGGAGAACTTCCGCTGAGTGCTTCGCAGCGTACGCACTTGGCTTCGACGAGATTCCTGGTGGAAGCCGAAGTGGGCGCAGACACTTCGAGCACCGCCTGCGCCCGCTTTTTTCTACTCCAGTCCCTCGCGGCTCACCAGGAAGCCATGCAGGGCGCCGGAACTCTCGAAGTAAAACCCGACTATCCACCCGTTGGCACTGATCCCAAACGGGTACGTTTCGACTGCGTCCGGGTAATCGAACAAGGTATAGTTCCCTTCGCTGAGCAGAAACCCGTGCACTATCCAATCTGGAGTTGTGTAGTCCCCCACGATCTGGCCACCCGGGTTAATCGCATTGGCGGACGTGCCGATAGCGCCCGGGACATCAATCGCGGTGAAGGTGCCATCGTAGCGGCGCAGGAAACCGTGAAAGGGTCCGTTGTACCCGAACTCGGAGTAGAGCCCCACGATGTCACCGTCCGGATTGATCCCGCGGGCGTTCGTGAGAGTAGCGCCAAGCGGGGTTGCATCAACTGTCGTGAAGACACCGTGACTCCACAGAAATCCATGTTCGCTGTAGTTCTCGTAGTCCGGCAGGTCATAAGCCGCATAGAAGCCCACGATGTCACCGTTTTCATTGATATCCATTGGAATGGTCTCGCACGTCGTTGCGGGGCACTGGCCGGGAGGAGGATCGATCCAGATGACCTTGCCTTTTCTGAGCAGGAATCCATGAGAATAGACTGGCAAGAACTTCGCCGGGTCTGATGTTTGGCCCACGACATCCCCTCGAGAGTTGGTCCCCCGAACGTCCACTCTTCGGCCGAAGGCGGTATGGGAGATATCACGGAATCCATCCGGAGTGAGGAGATACCCACGGGTTTGCCAGCCCGCGGGGCCCCATTTGTAAGTCCCCACGACCGCGCCCGAGGGGGTGCTATGCCGGGCAAGGGTCCAGACGGCTCCGGGGACGTCAATGGATACGAATGTCCAGGAGTCCGCTGGCGTCGCAGGCGTCACACCGAACATCAAGAAGAATGCAACCATGGCCGTCACGGAGACTGACGGCCAAGCGTTTGTCCTCTTTTTCATCGCTAGCCTCCTTCCCGCCGGTCTGGCTCCGGAGTACAATCAAGCTCGGAGACGCTGAGCCGGATGGCGGAGCATGCGGCCGGCGTGGTTCAGCCGCAAGATACCCCGCATCCGGCCCGGAAGTCCCGAAGAAGTCCCGAAGAAGTTCCGAAAAAGTTATGAAAGAGCCTGTTTCAAAGTCGGCCAGGCATTTCTACAGCTTTGGCGCGTTCAGGCTGTATGTGATGGAGCGGGAACTCTTTCGGGGAGGCGAGCCGGTTACGCTGCGGCCGAAGATCGACGTAAGCGGCCACGGAGTTCAGGCCGCTCTCTCACTTCCATGCTGCTGAAGGCGAACTTTCAGGAGGCTGCGGAGTCGGCTCAGGAGCCCCACGGGTTCCTGGAGAAGATGAATGGAGTCCTCCACCGGTTCCTTCCCAGCGGCATGTTCGTGGCCGCTACCTTTCTGTGGTTCGAGCACGGGCAGCCGGTGGTCCGGCTGTCCAACGCCGGGCTCCCGTATCCTTATCGTGCTTCGAAGCGGCGAGCAGAGGTTAGATGAAATCCCTTCTCAGGGTGTTCCTTTGGGTCTGTTCGCCGGCGAAGGCCTGATACCCTATGAGACTCGCGAAGTACACCTTGGGAAGCGCGATCTATTAATGGTTGCTTCTGACGGCTTGGGGGACATCAGGAATCGCAGCGGGGAGTTCTTTCAGGATTCACAACTGCGCCCTACACCGACCGAGCTTAGCGGCAGGGATGTGGACAGCTTCCTGGAGCACCTTGTCCGCAGCGCGACAACGTTCAGCGGCGGCCAGCCGCTGTTGGATGATATTACAGTTGTAGCCGTGACGCGCACGTGAAAACAAGGTGGTGTAGGACTCCCGTCCTGCGACCGCACATAGGAGAGGAGGGCATGGCCGTGCATGTCTGCCCTTGGTGGATCGGTTACTTACTGGCTTGCCCGTTGCGCAGGTATTCGCAAGATCCGGAGAAGATCCTGGGACCCTATGTGCGCGAGGGTATGACCGTGCTCGAGCCCGGCCCCGGCATGGGCTTCTTCACCCTCGAGGCCGCCCGCAGGGTAGGCGGTTCCGGTCGCGTCATCGCGGTGGAGATACAACCGAAGATGCTCCACCGGCTCAAGCGCCGCGCTGAGAAGGCCGGTCTTCGCGAACGTTTGGATGCCCGGCTGGCGATGCCCGAGTCGATGAACCTGACCGGCCTGGACGGTCAAGTGGACTTTGCGTTTGCCTTTGCCGTCGTGCACGAAATGCCCGGCACGGACTCGTTCTTTCTTCAGACCGCCCGGTGTTTGAAGCCGGACGGCTCACTGCTGCTGGCTGAGCCTAGGGGTCACGTCAAAGCCGAGGGGTTCGAGAAGGAGTTGGCGGCTGCCGCGCGAGCCGGCTTCAGTCTGGTCGAACGCCCGGTCATTCCACGCAGCCATGCAGCCTTGTTGAAGAAAGGCTGATAAGAGGTTCCGGCGCAATCTCTCAACCGACTACCACAGCACCGGCACAAGCCGGCTGGGCACTCGCTGCGCGTATTCCCGATAACCTTCCAATTCAGCGCGCAGGGTTCGATCTTCGAGAGACGTGCGGATCACCAGCACAGCCGCGGTAAACGCTGCTGGAATCACAGCGAGCCACGAGCCGAGCGCGACCGGTGAGGCGATCGTGAACGCGAGCGCGCCACAGTAGCCCGGATGCCGCACATAGCGGTACGGCCCGCCGTCAATCACCCGATGGCCGCGTTCCTCCTGGATGCGGACCGTGGCCGAGAAGAAGGGGTTCGTCACCATTGCCCAAAACGTGACGAGACTACCCAGCGTGCACACAGCGAATGCCGCGGCGCTCCACCCGATCGATACGGCCGGCGGCCAATGGACGCGCACGTCCCAGGCGGCCACGCACCAGATTGCTAGAGGTCCGACAATGGCCACGACCGGTACAAGGACCTTGTCCCAAGGCTTGGTGCCCTTCCGAATTCGGGACCGCTCCGCCAGCAAGTCCGGGCTTACCCGGTGGAGTACGACACCAACAACCACCTGAATTCCCAACGTCAACGCGACATAGAACCAGGCCCGTAACCAGTCCGCTCGCCCCGAAACCAGCCTCAGAACAGACGCCAGAACCAGTCCCATGACGCAGTACCTGATGAGCGAGCTTCTGAGCGAAGGCGGACGCCCGGTTGGAGACATGGTGTCAGCCGCGCCGCGTGCGCTGTTCACGATTCCGACCTCCTGAATGATTATCGCGAATCGTCGGCGTCATCTCGCCGGCGCGTGTAGCGAGTACCGTTCTTCCCGTCAGTGTGTAATTGGAAGCCCGGAGCCGCAGAAATTGGAGGCTTTAGGCTCAATCGCAGCTTGCTCCGCGTGGATCCGCTCCGCCAGCCGGGCGCCCATCTGGTCAGCCTGCCGCTGGTTAAAGAGCAGTTTGTGCTGGGCTGCGTATGACAGATCGTGTGGGTCCCATTCCCTGCTCATAATGCCGGCGGAGGAATGGCCGCCATCGGCCAGTAACAGATGCCCGATTTCGTGGGCGAAAAGGTGCCCCAGATACAAACCCTGGAAGACCTGCAGCCCTTTCGCCAGCTCTTCCACGCGGCGCCAAAAGATCGAAACAACGACCCCAAATCCCCTGGCAGGCACCAGAGAATAAGCGCACGCACCCGGAGGAAGCCCCGCGAGCTTGATTCTCGCGACGGGAAGGATCCGGATGTTGAGGCGCACGGGGCCGGGAGCCTCCTGGCACTCCGGATGCTGATCCGAGGAGCAGTCCTGCCACCGGCTGGCAATTCCCGCACGGCCCAGGATTCTGGCGGCCTCCCGCTGAGCCGTCATGACGACTTCCAGAGGCGCGTCGGCGTAGTTGTAGATGCGAATGATGATTTCCGGGGCGGGTTCTGCCCGCGTGCCGCCGGCGAAGAGCGTTCTGTGCGAAGCCCCGCCCAACAGCGCCGCCAAAGCCGAATTACAGAGCAAAGAGCTTCTGACTAATCGGTTCAGGGCGTTTACCTCCGCAGGTCGTTCCGTGAGGCCGAGTCTGCGGCAGGTCAGAAGTCCGCTCAATGGACGGGGGCAGATCACGCACCGACGGCAACTGAAAGGTTTCTGACCAACTAACGAGCTGATTTCAAAAGGCTTAGAGAGACAGATAAGCTGTGTTGGAACGTCTGGATAGACGTAAGCGGGCGGCATGAACTCCGAGCGACCACTAGGCTATAGATCCGGGACGGATCATGTGGGGCGCACATAGCCTCCTTGCTTGACTCCTGGGCGAGCCGGACGCACAATTCCTTGTAGCTCTTGGATGGGACCGCAGCACGGATCCTGAGGGGCGGCGGGCATGAGACAGTCCTCCCAATCGCATTCGGCTTGCCGCTTCGGCGCGTTTGAAGTGGACCTGCGGGCGCGTGAACTCCGCAAGGGGGGCCTGAAGATTAAGCTGCAAGAGCAGCCGTTTCAGGTGCTGGCGCTGCTGCTGGAGCGGGCGGGCCAGGTGGTCACCCGCGAGGAGCTGCGGCAGGCGCTGTGGCCCTCCGACACCTTCGTGGACTTCGACCAGAGCTTGAACACAGCGGTGCGGAAGCTGCGCGAGGTCCTGGGCGACACGGCCAGCACGCCGCGCTTCATCGAAACGCTGCCCCGGAACGGGTACCGCTTCGTGGCGCCGTTGGAGGCGATCGGTGGGAAGGATCCGGCGCGCGAACCGAAACGGAAAAAGCAGCGGAGATTGGTTTGGGTCGCTTCGTTCGCAGTCGCGGTGGCATTGGGTGCGATCGCTGCCTGGTATTTCTGGCCCAAGGCACCGGTGCCGGAACGGGTGCTGAGTGCGATTCCGCTGACCAGCTACCCGGGCGAGGAAAAGGAACCTAGTTTCTCGCCGGATGGAGGCCAGGTGGCATTTGCATGGAATGGGGACAAGGAGGACAACCAGGACATCTACGTCAAGCTGATCGGGGGCGGCCCGCCATTGCGCCTGACCACTGATCCTGCGGAGGACTACGGCCCCGCATGGTCGCCGGATGGCCGCCACATTGCTTTCGTTCGCCGGCGCCGGGACAGCGGAGACCTCTTTCTAATTCCAGCTAACGGGGGTCCGGAGCGCCGGCTGGCAGGGATCCAGTGGTACGGGCTGCGGATCAAGCTGCGGGATCGGCAGTTCCCCCTCGTGGCCTGGTCCCCGGACAGCAAGTGGGTGGCGTTTGCCAACCGGGATTCGCCGGAACAGCCGTACTCATTGTTCCTGCTGTCGCCCGAGACCGGCGAGAAGAGGCAGTTGACTTCTCCCCCGAAAAAGTCGGTCGGGGACGGCGGTGTGGCCTTCTCTCCGGACGGACGACAGTTGGCATTCGTTCGCCTTATGTCTTCGGGGTACGGCCATCTTTATGTGCTCCCGCTTTCCGAAGAGTTCCGGCCAACCGGCGAGCCGCGGCGTCTTCCCTTCAATCAGCCGGTCAACATGACTCCCGCCTGGACGCCGGACGGACGGGAGATCGTTTTCGCGGCCGGCCCAGCCGGCAGCCGGCTGTGGAGGGTGAAGGTGTCAGGCTCGCAGGGACCGCAACCGCTGGGGTTGCCGGGAGAGTCAGCCTCTGGACCTGCGGTCTCTCGGCAAGGCGGTCGGCTTGTGTACGTGGCAGGTACGTCGGACCTGAATATCTGGCGCATGGAACTATCCGGCAGGAGCGAGCCCGGCCCGCCGGTGAGGCTGATTGCTTCCACCAAGGTGGATGTGGCTCCCCAGTTCTCGCCGGACGGCAAGAGAATCGCATTCGAGTCGGACCGTACCGGCAACGGCGAGGTCTGGGTGTGCGATGGTGACGGTGGCAACCAGGCGCAGATGACTTCGTTCGGGGCCCACAGTGGATCGCCCCGATGGTCTCCGGACGGCGAGCGGATCGCCTTCGACTCGAACAAGGAGGGACGGTGGCAGATCTACGTCGTCGACGCCGCTGCCGGCGTCGCGAGACGACTGCATGACAGTCCTTTCGACGACGATTCGCCGGGTTGGTCTCATGACGGGAAGTGGATCTACTTCGCGTCGAATCGAACCGGCGAGTTGCAGGTATGGAAGATGCCGGCGAAAGGGGGCGAGCCGGTCCAGGTAACCCGGAGAGGCGGATTCTTAGCCTACGAGTCCCCTGACGGGAAGTATCTCTACTATATGAAAAGGTTCGAGCCGATCTCAGAGGTATGGAAGGTACCGGTAGATTGTGGGGAGGAGATCAAGGTTCTCGATGCTGTTTGGCGCCGGGGTTTCGCCGTAACGAATCAGGGGATCTACTTCATGACCGTGCCAGAAGCCGATC
>DATIFQ010000547.1:0-4361 GCA_035455185.1 Bryobacteraceae bacterium
ATGGAAAACCGGCGGTTTCCGGCGGGAACTGGTGCGGTTCGAAGTGCCGCCCGAGTAGACTGTGAGAGGAATGGTTGGAGGGAAGAGAAACGTCATGAAACGGGTTTGGGTATTTCTATTATTGAGTGGCGCCGCGGCCACTGCTGCTGACTGGAAACCATTGTTCGACGGGAAGGACCTCACGGGTTGGAAAATGGCAGGCCCCGGTCGCTTCGTGGTACAGAATGGCATGCTCAAGACAGAGGGCGGTATGGGCCTGCTGTATTACGAGGGCGAGAAGTTCGGCAATGCAAGGCTCCGCGTTGTATTCAAGACAATCGGCGGCTCGAACTCGGGCGTCTTCATTCGGCTTCCCGAGCCCCCGCCCGATGCTTGGTACGGAGTTCACAACGGCTACGAGGTGCAGATTCTGGATGGCGGCGATGACTGGCACTGCACCGGGGCGATCTACTCCCTCAGCAAGGCGCTGCGCGGCTTTCAGAAACCACCGGGCGAATGGAACACCATGGAGATTGCTCTAAAGGGTCAGAAAACCACCGTCTTCGTAAATGGCAAGAAGGTCAACGAGTTTGTCGGCAGCCAGCCCGTGCCGGAGCGAAAGATGTGGTACGAGCCCGTACGCGGCCCCCGGCCAGACTTCGGCTACATCGGCCTGCAAAACCACGACGATAAGTCCACGGTGTACTTCAAGGAGGTCAGCATCAAGAAGTAGCCGCCGGCCCGAGCTACATCTTCCGCGTGAACAGGTGTAAAGCCCGGGGCTCTTTCTCGGAAGTCGCAGGAAGGGGCGCGCGAGCCGGGCGCTGTAACGCTGCGGGCAGGTCCCTCTTCGCCAGGTAGAAATCAGCCAGCAGCCACACCTGAAGTTCGCCGGAGAAGGGCGCTCCGCCCGCCTGGGAAATCCGGAAATCCACGCGGCTTTGGCCCGATGGCGCCTCGGCGACCAGGAATGTCCAACGGCCCTGTCCGTATCCCAGCCCCTTTTCCGTCGATTGCGGGCTCACCACGGTGAACTTAAGATCCTGCCCGTTCAATTGAAGCGACGCCGAGACCTGGGCTCCCTCTCCCTCCGGGCGGCACAGGAGGGCTAGGCGCCGGCTCCCCGTGCTCTCGGGAATCGCCACCGTAAAGGCGCCGGAGGAACCGGCGACCTCGAGATCCAAAAGGCGGACGCCGGAGACCGCGGCCGAGGCCGGGTCGTAAGCGGTCTTGCCTTCAGCGTCGGGCCGGACACCGTTGGAGAGCGCCTTGAACGCCGAGTCATCAGCGGCTAGTTCGAGGACCACGACGCCGTAGCCTTGCACGGTGAACGGAAGAGAGTCCCCGTAGCCGAACGAGCCCGGTAACGGTTCGTTGTACGGGTAGCCGACCTTCGCCTGGAAGCGCGGGAATGACGGCTCGACTCCCGAACTGCGGTCGAGAGGGACCGAAACTGTCCGCGGTTCGATCGTCGGGTTGCGCAAAGTGATGATGCCGCGATCCTTCGTGAAGTGCGAGTAGCCGTAGACCTCGGCCCGGGCCGGGTCTCCCAGAATGAAGCGAGTGTCGGCAAGAAGCACGTCGCTGTTATCGGTGGCCCAGCGCATCAGCCTCCCGAGGTTCTCCCATTCCGGATCCGACAGCATGGACGGAGAGATGTACAACTCGGTAAGCATCGTACCCCGGCTGAAGTTCATGATCGCGTTGTGCGTCCAGTCGTCGAGGCTCTCACTCGCGCCGCCCTCGGCCCCGAGCAGTCCCTTGATGATGCCGATCGTCATCAGAGAAGAGTTCGGGAACTGGTATTCGTAGCGGCGGAAGTCGTCGTACAGCACCTTGTCGCGGTAGGTAATCCCTTTCTGGCGCTCGCTGACAGCCGGCACTTCATTCAAGAAGCCGTAGTCGAATCCGCCCATAAAGACGACGTCCGTATACATGAGCCACCACGGACTCAGCCAGTTGCTCGTGGTGATGTTAAGGAAAATCTCCGGGTCCGCGGCGCGGATCGCCTGGAGCAAATCGATAAACGCACGCAGGTGCGCTTCGCGGGAGTAGACGCCGAGGAGGTGGCCGTGTTCCGGATTATTGCAGCCGTAAGGAAGGCCGTCGAACTTGAAGTGATTGACGCGGTACTTGCCTACCATCTCCATCACCACGTTGCGAAACTTGTCACGGTACTTCGGGCCCGCCAGACAGAAGTATTCTCCGTTCGAGGTGACCTCGTAGCCCTCTTTCCGACCGGCGGCGATGCGCAGCGCGCGCTCGTCGTAGCCGCCGATCGGCCCAAACCAGATACCCAGGCGTGTGCCGTTTTGTTCGAGCGACTGCCGCATTGAAGTGAGGTCGCCGCCGAAGCGGTCCTTGTGGATCGCCCACACGGTGTTGCGGTCGTCCCAGCCGTCGTCCAGGACAAACGAATCGAGTTTCAGAGAGAAAGGGTCGAAGAGTTTGGTCTTCAGTGCGGCCATACGCTCGTTAGAGTTCTTCTCGGTCAGAGTGTTGTCCTGCATGTCGTACCAAGTATTGAAAACCGTCACCGGCCGAACCTTACTGCTTCGGATGCGGCCGACATATTTCAGGAAGGACGCGCGAACCGTGCCGTCCGGCGACACTCCCATGACCGATCGCTCGCTCCGCAAGGGTTCGGGTGCAGTGGTTTCGCCGGAGTAGTACGAAAGGCGGACTTTGCGGCCCTCGGCGGTGTTGTAAGACGCCGGGTACTCGATGCCGAAGAACACGTTGTCGGCATAGAGCGGCTGGCCGAAACCACCGAGCCGCGGCTCGAGGCCACGCAGCGTGAAGCTCTCCACGATGATCCGGTCCAGGAAGACCCGCTCTCTGCCGGTGGCGCGGATTTCAAGATGCTTGCGGACCCAGGCATCCTCCGGTCCGAGGCTTACCACCATACGCACCTCAAGAGCGAACCGCCGGTACGTCATTGGGAAGATCAGTTGTTGTTCGCCGCCGGGTCCCGCTTTTTGCTCGAACTCACCCAGCGTAAAATCGGACGCCATCAAGCGGACCGGGTTCTCATCGCCGTGCTGGTAGCCGATACGCTCCCAGACAACCGACAACTCAAACTCCTCGGAATCCATGGCGTAGACACGGCGATCGAGCTTGTTGACCAGCGCGGTTGTGCGGACCTTGCCATCGCGAATCTCGAAGACGCGTTCGACGAACTCGTTGGCTACTTTCAACTGTTGCGGGGCGGAGGCCGAGCAGGGCAGGGAAGCGCACAGCAGTACTGCCAGAGTAGAGATCTTCATGGTGACGACTCGTGAAACCTCACAGGCAGCATATGGCTTGTCACCCTTTCGGCGCAACGTCCGCCCGTCTGCGTTGCGATATACTTCGTCAACGACACCTCGACTCTGGGAGGAAGCGGTTATGAGATATCGCCTGGCAGGCCTGATCGTTGGACTTGTGTTGGTGCTTGCGGCACAAGAAAAGTCTGAGCCGCGATTCGAAATGACTACGTACTACCTGGGTCTGCTTCGCAAAGGGCCCTCGTGGAGCGCCGAGGTCACTGACGAAACGAAGCGCATCCAGGCCGCGCACCTTGCGCACATCGGCAAGATGGCGGATTCCGGCAAGCTGATCCTCGCCGGTCCGATTACCGATGGCGGCGAGTTGCGCGGCATCTTCGTGTTCAAGACTGACTCCATCGAGGAGGCGAAGGCGCTGTCCGAAGCAGACCCGGCCGTCGAGGCGGGCCGTCTTGTCGTCGAGTTACACCCATGGCTCGGCCCGAAGGGACTTCGTTACGACCCGCCGAAATGATAACGGCCTGCGGTTCCGCGCGGAGCCGCGATCCCAACTGACACCGCCCGCTGCCCGCTGATACCATATTCCTGACTATGAAAATCGCAGTCTTTGGCTTAGGTTTCATGGGTAGCACCCATCTCAAGGCGATTAAAAACATTCCTCAGGCAGAATTGGTCGCAGTGGCGGACACGGACGAAAAACGCCTAAGCGGTGATCTCAGTGGAATCCAGGGCAACATTGGAGGGCCGGGAGAGAAGCTCGACTTCTCGAAGCTTCGCCGCTACGCCGACTGGCGAGAGGCGGTGAAAGATCCGGAAGTCGAGGCGGTCGACATCTGCTTCCCTACCAGTTTCCATGCTGACGTGACCATGGGCGCACTTCGCGCCGGCAAACACGTGCTGGTCGAGAAGCCCATGGGGCTCGACGGCGCGGCTGTGGACGCGATGGTTGCCGAGGCAAAGCGCAGCGGGCGAATTCTGATGAGCGCGCAGGTGCTTCGCTTCTTCCCGGCGTACCGGGTGATGGCGGACATGGTGAAGACCGGTAAGCTCGGGCCGGTGCGTTCCGCGATTTTTCGGCGGCGGTGCTCGGCGCCGGCGTGGAGTCCATGGATGGCT
>DATIFQ010000548.1:0-2888 GCA_035455185.1 Bryobacteraceae bacterium
CTTGGCGGGTACAATCACCCCGGTCTTCTGTTTGGCGGGCGACGCCAGCATGGTCTTGCGCAGCGCCAGACGGCCGCCGTCCGTGGCCACGAACCGCACTTCCGGCCCCTCCAAGGCGATGTAGACTCCGGTGAGAAACGGCCGGGTTTCATCGGATGAGACGGCAAAGATGGTTTGACTGACCAGCCGGCGGAGCACGTCGGCTTCGAGCGCGCCGACCTCATTCCCGTCGGCTTTGGGCTGCGTGGGAAAATCGCTGGCCGGCAAACCGAGGATCTCGAAATCACTCGCTTCACACGTGATCTGCACCTGCGGACCGCTCTCCGCACTCTTCAGTTCCACCGTTGCTTCCGGGAGGTTCCCAACAATCTCAGAGAGGATCCGCGCCGGCAGCGTGATCTGTCCCCCCCGTTTGACCTCAGCATCAATTTCCACTTGCACAGCCAGTTCCAGATCGGTTGCTGTGAGCTTCACCCCGTTCTTTTGCGTTTCCAGCAGAATGTATCCCAAGATCGGCATCGTCGTTCGGGTAGAGATGGCACGGCTGGCCAGCTGTACGCCTTTGAGCAGTGCAGTCTGCGCGCAGGTCACCCACATCGCCGGTTATCCTCCAAGATAACTATATATAAACTTCGTAGTAATAGTAGTAATGCTGTGGATAGTGTGGATGGATGGGCACCAGGCCCACGATAGCAAGGGGAATAGGGTGTGTATAGGGCTCTGGATAACTCAACGCGATCATCCGCAGTGTCCACCGTCGTGCTTGCGCCTGGACGGGCTCACATAGTTGTCCGCAACGTGTCAACAAGCCGCTTCAACCGCGCGGCGAACTGAGCGTCCGCCGCGATAGCAGCTTTGACGCGATCGCACGCGTGCATGACGGTGGTATGGTCGCGGCCGCCGAACTCTTCACCGATACGGGGCAGGGAGGCGTCGGTGAGCTCGCGGGCGAGATACATCGCGACCTGGCGCGGGAACGCGACGCCTTTGGTCCGGCGTTTCGCGCGCATCTCTTCGACGCGAATGTCGAAGTGTTCCGCCACGATCTTCTGCAGGGACGCGATCGTCACCGGTTTGGCCGCGGCCGCCGGAAGCAGTTCTTTGAGGATCTCGCTGGCCAGCTCACCAGTGATGGGAGAACGTGTGAGGTTCGCGTAGGCGACCACACGGACGAGGGCGCCTTCCAGCTCCCGGATGTTGGACTGGATGCGCTGCGCAATGAACTCGGCGACCTCGTCGGGCACACGGATCCCGTCCAACTCGGCCTTCTTGCGCAAGATGGCAATGCGTGTCTCCAGGTCCGGGGGCTGGATATCGGCGATCAGGCCCCATTCGAACCGGGAGCGCAGGCGGTCTTCCAGCGTCGGGATGTCTTTCGGCGGTCGGTCGCTGGTGATGATGATCTGCCTGCTGGCTTCGTGCAGCGTATTGAAGGTATGGAAAAACTCTTCCTGTGTTCGCTCCTTCCCGGCCAGAAACTGGATGTCGTCGATCAACAGCACGTCCACGTTGCGATACCGCGTACGGAACTCGAGGGTGCGGTCATCCCGGATGGCATTGATGAGTTCGTTGGTAAACTTCTCGCTGCTGATGTAAGCGACCCTGCGCAGGCCCTTGCCGTGGATGACGTGGTGGCCGATGGCCTGCAGCAGATGCGTCTTGCCCAGCCCCACGCCCCCGTAGATGAAGAGCGGATTGTATGCGCGGGCCGGAGATTCCGCCACGGCCATGGCTGCGGCGTGGGCGAAGCGGTTGCCGGACCCGATCACGAACGTGTCAAAAGTGTACTTGGGGCTCAACTGCACGGTGTCCGGGAGGCGGGCAGGGACCGGGGGCGGTGGGGTCGGCGCGGCATGCTCCGCGACGGTGACCTGGATGGAGATGCTCCGGGCAAGCACCTCTCGGAGCGCGCCGGCGATCAGTCCCGCATACCGGGTCTCCACCCATTCTTTGGCCAGCCGGCTGGGAACGGAGAAGACGAAGACGTCGCCCTGAAGACTGACCGGGGCCATGGCCTTGACGAATGATTCATAACTCGGTTTGGTCAGTCGGCCTTCGATCCGCCGCAGCGCTTCCTGCCAGACGCCGCTGGCGGCGGTGGTCTCGGTAGCCATCGGATGAGTCCTCCTGCCCCGGAACGACCTCTACGGTTTGAACACCGTGCCGAGCGCGGCGATACCATTCTCAGTCAACGTCCGTTTACCGGCGTGCCGGCTTTGGATCAGATGCAGATCAGCCAACATCTGCAGTTCGCGGTACGCGGTGCTCTGACTGACGGCGAGTTCTTTGGCGACGGCAGAGGGCCCCGCTGAGCCGAGCTCGGCGATGAGCAACAGGACCTTCTTCTGCCGCGCCGTCAGGTCGGGCGGGCGGCGATCCACCGGTGGGGTGATCGGCGGGTCCACGGCCGCCGCCCCCGTCGGTCGCGACGGAGTGACCGTGCGTGTCAGCGACAGGGTGACGACCGTGCCGCGCGAGAGGTTGCTGTCGATGGAGATGGCACCGCCCAGGAAGGCGAGCTGCTCGCGGGCGACAGGCAACCCCGACCCCACACCTTTGATGAAGGAGCGCATCTCCGCTGTCGCGGTCGTGAATCCCGGCTGTATCGCCTTGGCAGGATCGGCGATGCCCGGCCCCTGATCGGAGATCCGAATGGTGTTCCCGTCGTCGAAGATGCTGATCACGGCGCCTTCGAAATAGGCGTGGATGAGGTTCTCCACGATCTCTCTGATGACGATGAACGGGATCCGGCCGCCCCGCTCACGGGAATGCTCATACGTCCGCGCCGCAAGATCGCCGACAAACGCATGAAACTCCTCGCCGTGGAGGCTGATCACACGGGGGGCGACGAGAGGCGAATCGTAGACGGCGAGCCGGACTTCCGGCCC
>DATIFQ010000549.1:0-4358 GCA_035455185.1 Bryobacteraceae bacterium
GAATACGGCGGCAAGTGGTACAAGGGCACCTACGGCTGGAACTTCACCATTTTCGACGGCGAGATCGAACAGATCGCACACCGCAACACCTTTGACGCGGGGATGTGGCCGGGCTTCGGCAACGCCTACCTGTTGACGGGCGATCCGGCCTATATCGGCACGCTGCGGCGCCAGATGGACAACCTTTACGCACAGAAGAAGGTCGTGGACGGGCAGCTCATGATTCCGCACATGTACGGCGATCCGCGCGGCCACGGACAGAGTGGGCAGGAGGCCTGGTATCAGTGGACACCGAACCTGTTCACGAACCGGTTGACGGAGATCTACTTCTGGTCCGGAGCCCGCAATGATCTCGAGCGCGTGCCGAAGGCGGATTGGACCGCGTTCCTCGAGGGACAGAATCCAGGCTACCCGGAAGAGGCGCTACGCGCGGAGCTGCTAGCGATCCGGGCGAAGGTCGAAGAGATGCGCAACGATCCGACCACGCCCGACACGCGACTGGCCGACTATCTGATGGGGTTCAACCCCGCCCAGACCGACGCGCTCACAAAGTTGACGCTCGGCGGCTACCTTACAGGCAACATCTGGACGCTGCACAGCCGGGTGCGCTACTTCGATCCAGTGCGGCGGCGTTCCGGGCTGCCGGAGGATGTGGGAGCACTGGTCGAGAAGATCGGCTCGGACGCTGTCACGCTAACGCTGGTGAATACGAACCCGGTGGACGCCCGAACGGTGATCGTGCAGGCGGGCGCGTACGGGGAGCATCAGTTTATTTCCGTGGCATCTGGGGGAAAGACGGTGCCGGTGAACGGACCGCTGGTGACCGTCCGGTTAGAGCCGGGATGTGGCGCGAGGCTGGAGATTCGGATGGAACGGTATCACAACCAGCCAACGCTGGCGCAGCCGTGGAGCCGTGGCTGGATGGTGGAGCCGTGAGCACCGCACGAGACATGCGCTGGCCGGTGGTGGGGCTGCTGAGCCTCGGGATGATGATCTCGTACTTTGACCGTGTGAACCTGACCGTCGCGCTGCCATCGATGGCGGCCGGGTTTGGTCTCGACAAGGCGCAGCAGGGGCTGGCGCTATCGGCAGTGTTCTGGGCATACGCGGCGCTTCAGATTCCGGGAGGCGCGCTGCTCGACCGCTACGGCGTGCGCATCCCGTACCTGGTCGGCTTTCTGTTGTGGAGCCTCGCCACCGCGAGTACGGCGCTGACCACCGGGCTGGGGAGCCTGATCGCGCTTCGGCTGGTGGTGGGCGCGGGGGAGGCGGTGGTGGCTCCGGCGAGCATGCGCTACATCAGCCTGCATTTTTCCGAGAAGCAGCGCGGGCTGGCGGTGGGGCTGTACATGACGGGCACGAAACTCGGTCCGGCGCTCGGGCTGCCGCTGGCCGCGGGGCTGGTGGCCGGCATCGGCTGGCAGTGGATGTTTCTGGTGCTGGGCGTGGCGAGCCTGCTGTGGCTGGTTCCGTGGCTCCTCTGGGTGAAGCGGGACGACCCGGCTGCTCTACCCCGAACGAGCGCGCCGGCAGCCCAGAGGCAGAGACTGCCCGTGAAGAAGATGATCACGAGTCCGGTGATCTGGGGAATTCTTCTCGGGACTTACTGCTATATGTACTTCGTGTACTACTCGATGACGTGGATGCCCATCTATCTGAAGGAACGGCATGGCATGTCGCTGCAGGAGATGGGTTGGTACGGAGGGGTGTCTTTTGCAGGCATGGCGATCGTGGCGGCCCTCTCTGGTTGGGCGGCGGACTGGCTGATCGGGAGGGGCGGGGACCCGGTGAACGTGCGCAAGGCGTTCACGATCGCAGGTTTCGCGGCAGCATCAACGCAAACGATGTGCGCCGTGGTTTCATCCACGACGGTGATGCTGTTCTTCGTGGTGTTCTCGCTGTGCGGCCTGGGCCTTGCAACGGCGAACTACTGGGCGCTGACGCAGACCCTGATTCCGAGCGGCAGTATCGCGACAGTGGTGGGAATCCAAAACAGCGCGGCGAGCCTGGCGGGGATCGTCGCCCCATGGCTGACTGGATGGATGATCCAGCAGACGGGCAGTTTCGATGCGCCGATCAAGGGCGTTGGGTTGTGGCTTGTGATCGGGATCGGGTGTTATGTGTTTCTGGTGCGGCGGAAGTACGCATTCAGGGCGGTGTCTCAGGCGGAGAAGGCTCGCGTGGCGACGCCGTAGCGTTCGAGTTTCCGCTCATCCACGCGATAGCCGAGTCCGGGTGCTTCAGGGAGGTTGAGGAGTCCGTCTTCGACCGTCAGTAGCGGGTCGGTCAAATCATCGGTGAACCAGCGCAGGCTGGCCTCGACATCCGTCGGGAAGCGGCAGTGGTCGAGCGTGGCCAGGGCAGCGCCCTGCGCGCACCCGATTCCGAGCTCTGGCATCGTCCCCACCCAGACCGGGATGTTGTGCTCCCGGCAGATTTCGTAAATGCGAAGGGCGGGGCGAAGGCCGCCGACGCGCTGTATCTTGATGTTGGCGATACGGAAGCTGCCCAACTCGATGGCGCGCCGCAGGTCGGCTTCGGACTCCAGGCTTTCATCGAGGCAGACCGGCGTGCGGACCTGCCGTTGGAGATCGGCGAGCTCGGCGAGCATCGGGCCCGGGAACGGCTGCTCGTACATCATGAGGTTGAACTCGTCGAGCGTCTGGAAGATTCCCGTGTGCCGCAGGCCGTACGCGCCGTTAGCATCTACGAACAGGGGAATCTCGCCGAACGTGCGGCGGACAGCTCGAATCAGCTCGATGTCGCGGCCCGGTTCGATCTTGATCTTAACCCGCTTGTAGCCGTCGGTGAGATATCGCTCGATGGCGCGAAACATGTCCTTGACGTCGTCGTACAGGCCGACCGCGAGGCCGGACTCGGCCAAGGAGCGCGTGCCACCGAGCAGCCTGTACAGCGGCTTGCTCTGCCGTTGCGCCTCGAGATCCCACAGCGCGGTTTCGACGCCCGCCTTGGCGAAGTTGCTCGCGCGGATGGCGGCGACGCACTGAGCGGCGTCGTCGAGCGATTCGAACTGGCGTCCAGCGAGCGATGGCAACAGCGTTCCGCAGAGTTCGCGCCAGCACGATTCCGGCGTGTCACTCGAGTAGAAGCTGCCGGCCATGGGCGAGGATTCGCCCCAGCCGGTGAGTCCCTCGGAGGAGAGGCGGATCACGAGGGCGTCCTTCTCGCTAACCGCGCCGGAGCTGATGCGGAAAGGCTCGACGAGCGGGATGCGAACGTGCGTGAGGTCGATGCGGTCGATTTTCATGCGGCTTTAGTCCAACTTCAAAGGATAGTGACCGTAACGGAAAGCCGCCTCGCGCATGGCGTTGTAGTTTGCGAGCGGGACGTACGAGGGGATGGAGTTGCTTGAACCCACGCAGTAGCCGCCGCCGGGGCCGACGGTTCGGATACGTTCCTTCACCTCGGCGTCGACCTCGGCCGGCGTGCCGCGCGTGAGAGTGTAGCCGAGGTCGATGTTCCCAATCAGCGTGATGCGTCCGGCAACTTTGCGTTTGACCTCGACGATGTCCATGGCTTTCGGCTCGATCGGGTGCATGGCGTCAAAACCGCAACCGATGATGTCTTCGAGCACGGTGTCGAGTTTCCCGTCGGAGTGGTACATGTTGAACCGGCCGCTTTCACGGACCATCGCGCAATTCCAGCGGTACCAGGGGAAGACGTACTTGCGGTAATGCTCTGGGGAGATGGTGAGCGCTTCGGCGTAGGCGAGGTCGTCGGGATGGGTGACGGCGCCGACCGAGTCGAATTGGAGAATGCGCATGAGGATACGGCTCTGGATCGACCAGACGCGGTCGAACATGCGGCGGATCAATTCGGGTTGTTCGCCGAGGGCGAGGCAGAAGGTCTCCATGCCCATGAGCGTCCACACCGAGGTGAAGACCCATCCCATATACGCGATGACCTTCATCCCCGGCGGGAGATACTGCTTGGCTTCTTCGAACGCGGAGAGGTCCATGGCGTCGGGGTCGGGCCACGGGAAGCGCTCGAATTCTTCGAGGTTTGTGATCCTCCCACGGCTTTCTTCGGCCCACGTGAGGCTGCGGTCCTCGCCGGTGTAGACGCTGTAGGCGGCTGTTCCTTTGCGCAGGAGAAGGGATTCGGCCGCTTGCGGCGCGCGTTCGTCCTGGAAGGAGGAACCGGGCCAGATGAAGCGGCGAATTCCGGTATGAATGGGAACGAAGTCGTAGCCGGCGCGTACCCAGAATTCCACCTCGTCGCGCAGGGTACGGACGGGGCGGCCGAGGAAGGCGGCCTTCACGTCCTGATGGACACCGAACTCGACGATCGAGATGTGGCTCGGTTCGCCCTGGCGGAGAATCGTACGCCGGAAGTTT